>CAUPHU010000097.1:0-6526 GCA_963511095.1 uncultured Anaerococcus sp.
GGCTATAGCTTGTCTTACCCTAATATCATCAAATGGTTTTACTTTGTTGTTTAGACCTAGAAGTTGAACTAGGTTTTGTGGGTGAGAATAAGAATCTGTTGTTTCAGATACTTGCTCGAGCTCATCTGCAGTTAGCTTTGATGCAAGGTCTACTTCCCCATTGTTTACAGCCATGATTAAGGCTTGGTTGTCAGCAACTCTAACCACATTTACTTGCTTAATTTTTGCAATATGGTCTTTTCTGTGGTAATCGTCAAATCTTTCCATAACCATTCCTTCACCTGGAGTATAGGATACAAACTTGTAAGGACCAGTACCTATTGGCTTAGTTTGGTTATCTTCGTAGTCTTTCTTTAAGATTGGTTGGTTTTGTAAGTAAATAAAGCTGTTATTTACAGAATCAAGAGTCATTGTGATTTCTGTTGGTGATACTACTTCCATTTCCTTAATTACTGCAAACTTTGATGACATTGGTTCGCCAGATGAAAGTCCTGCTAATTTGTCATAAGTATAGTAGACATCTTCTGCAGAAAAGTCTGAACCGTCATGGAATTTGACCCCTTCTTTTAATTTGAAAGTGTAGGTTAGGCCATCTTCAGAAATCTCATAAGATTCTGCCAAATCTGGCACAAGGTTACCATCTTCATCCACATCCAAAAGACCATCAAAGATTTGATCCATTACAGTCTTTGTATCTCCTGCAGTCGCATTAAAGGGATCTAAAGAGTCAATCTCTGTTGCCATTGCAACTGTAAGTGGTCTTTCAGCTGTCTTTGTTTCTTCATTTCCACCATCATTTCCTTCTTTTGCGCCTCCGCAAGCAGTCATCATAGCTCCTGCTAGTAGCAAAGTGAATAGTGTCTTAGTTTTTTTCATTTCTCCTCCTTAGGAAAATAATTCTTGTAACTATTATAACAGATAGATATTTTTTTCACAATGATTTTTAAAAATAAAAAGATTCCTTGATTACCAAATATCTACTAGTGAATATACCTATTCCAAAGTATTTTTAAAGCTAATTTTTGGCTAAAGAATCTTTTTATATTTTTTTATAATTTATCTTCTACAGATTTTATTTTTTGCTCCATAGTCGCTTTCTTATCACGTCTGTCATCCATTTTTATGACTGTGTAGACCCTATCGCAACCCTTGTCAAATACTGATTCTTGCATTTTGCGAATTGCTGCTAAGGCTTTGTCAGGATCAGCTTCTATAACTGTGCCCATAGGATTTAGTTTATATTTGACACCTTCTGCCATAAGGATTTTTTCAGCTTCTGCTACATATTTACTTACTGATGTTTCCTTTGTACCTATTGGAATTAGGCAAACTTCTACTACTGCCATCTAAGCCTCCTCAAAAAATTTCTTGTAAATTTGGTAAGCTTGGTAGTGATCACTCATTCCGCAAATCTCTCTAATAGAATGCATAGCAAGAAGAGGAATTCCTACATCAATCGCCTTTATACCAAGAGCTGTTTGGGTTATTGGCCCAATTGTAGAACCTCCGACCTTATCATTTCTATTGTGGAAGGTCTGAAGCTTAAGCCCTAGGCTATTTGCAATATTAATTAATCTTGATTTTGTTTCAATATTTGTCGCATAGGCGCCATTTGCTGCAATTTTTATTACAAGCCCCTCATTCATTTTTACAATATTTGTCGGATCTGAAAAGTTCTTGTAGTTTGGATGGATTGCATGAGCCTGGTCGGCTGAAATTATCATTGAATTTTCAACCATAATCTGATAGCCTTCTCTATCAAGACCAAATTTAAGAGCGATTCTTTCAAGGGTATTTCCTAGAAGATTTGAAGCTGCTCCTCCCCTTGTGCGTGAACCTATTTCTTCATTATCAGATAGTAAAATCATCTTGTTCTTGCCTGATTTACTGTCGATTAAAGCTCGTAAAGATGCGTGGACTGAGCCGAGATTGTCAATCCTTCCTACCTGGACCATGTCATTTATGATTGCACCTTTTTGCCTATCATAAAGACCTAAGTCAAAGTCTAAGATGTCTTTGAAATTTATTTTAAGCTCATCTGCCAAAAGATTTACAAGATAATTTTCACTTTCAAAATCATCCTTAATAGTCTTTACAATCGGATAGAGGTTGTCTTGGGTATTATAGGCATAACCCTTATTTACTTCCCTATTCATGTGGATGGCAGGATTTGCGATTGTAAGTAGGTCCCTATCAATATTTACAAGGGCACTTTTAATCTCGCCATCTTCCTTATAAGAAACTTTTCCTGCAAGAGAAAGTGTCCTATCAAGCCAGGTTGAGTGAATCATTCCACCGTAGGCTTCTATATTTAATTTAAGGTAGCCAGTATCTGCCATTTCTGGATTTGATTTGATTTTAAAAGTAGGACTATCTGTGTGAGATCCAATTATTTCAAAGCCTTTTTCTATTTCTTCTCCAATCTCAAAGGCTATAAGGGCAGAGTCATCTCGTGTTAGATAGAATTTCCCTTTTTCTAGGTCCCATTTTTCATTTTCCTTAAGCTTTTTAAAACCATTTTCCTCTAAAATTTCGCTAGCACTTGCCACAGCAAAATAATTTAGGGGGCTTGCGTCGATAAACTTTATTAAATCTTTATTAAAATCTAAAATATATTTTTCCATAGGATTATCATACCTTTATAGGAAAAATTGGCCAAGAAGGGTATATATACTATATATTAAATGAAATTATAGAAAACGAGGAATATTATGAACAAAGAAAAAACACCCATAAAATCAATTGCAATTGAGGCAATTATGTTTTTAGCCTACGCCTTTTTTGCAGTAAACTGGATTGCGGGATCTACCCTTACTCCCAATATCCTAAAGGCATTTGATGTACAAGGCCCAAGCGCCGTATCCCTTATTAATAACGTAGTAACAGTTGCAAAAATCTTAGGAAACTTAGTGGCGGCAACAATCTTTGCCAAACTCTTTCCTAAAAAGTCTATAGGCCTTGGGGCACTTTTAATCCCTGCCGGAGCTCTTCTTGCGGCCCTCTCCCAAAGCTTTCCTATATTTTTGATAGGTAGGTTTATTATGGGTTTTGGTGGAGCACTTTTTGTAGTCTACTTCTCCCCAGTAGTTGTAAATTACTTTCACCCAGAGAAGAGACCAGTTGTAAACGCCTTAAATAACGTATCATACAATGTCGGCTCGATTTTAGCTTTAATTTTAGTTACTCCTGTGATTAATCTTTTAGGCCTTGGAAGGTATGCTCTTGTAGCCTTTTCCATTGTGTCCTTTATAATTTTTGCAGCTTGGATTTTTATCGGAGAAGATTTCAAAATTACTTCTAGTACAGAAACAGGTTCAAAAACCTTTAGCCTAAAAGATGCCCTTGGTGAAAAAATCGCAATATTAATGCCAACCATGTATTTCGGCCATTTGACCCTTTATATGGTTATGCTAAATATTTTCCCAAATACCACCTTTTCGCCAATACCAGCAAGCAAAATTTCAACCCTATTTACAATGGGAGCCCTTATTGGTACGCTTTTATCAATTATAGTTGCCAAAAAATCAAAAAAGAGAGTCCCAACTCTAAGGGTAGCGGGAATTCTAACAACAGCAATTGGACTACTTTTGATAAACTCAACAAGTCCTATTCTTACAAGCATTTTGGCCCTAGCCCTAGGCACTATTATGTATGTTCCACTTACAAACTTCGTCCTAATCCCACAGGAAATGCCTGGTATGTTTTCTGAAAGACTAACCCAAATCATGTCAGTTTATTGGGCCCTAGTTTATATATTAGAAACCATAGCCTATCAAATCATTGTAAATATCCAATTTAAGATGGGAGATAAGGCTGCCCTTACAGCAACTCTTATCCTATCAACAAGCTTTATAATCGGGTCTTTCATCATGAAAGAACCAGCAGAAATAAAATAAAAGAAAAAACGGAAAGTCCTAGGATTTTCCGTTTTTGTTTAGATATTTTATGCAAGTTTTATAAACTTCAAGGCCTGCAAATAGCGAATTTTCATCAAAATCAAAGGCCTTATTATGATGGCCAGCCGCTAAATCTGACCCAAAGATAAAGTGGATAGCTGATCCACCTTCCTTATTTACCTTATTTATATAATAGCAAACGTCCTCGCTTGCCTTAAAGTCTGGATTTTTAACTGTATCAAATCCCTTTTCTCTTAAGATTTCATCTATCTTATCATAAAAATCATAGGCAGGATTTTCTATAGCGGGAGCAGAGCCTGCAATTTTTATTTCATAATCAAGGTCATATTGAATGCTTGATCCCTTTATAACTTGGATAGCCCTTGTGACTAGGTATTTTTCTACCTCGTCACTTCTTCCCCTAGTTTCGAGCTCCAAAATAGCCTTATCAGAAATAGTGTTTCGCACTCTGCCTCCCCTTATAACTCCCACATTTATCCTTGACATTCCTTTGGAATTTTGGGCAAGGGTCTGAAGATTTAAGAGGGCGCTTGCTGCGGCTAAATTTGCATTTTTCCCCTCTTCTGGACGAGCAGAAGCGTGAGAAGATTGGCCATGGAAAATGGCATCAAGCTTGGTTGATGCAAGAAAGCCTCCTGTCCCCACGCCAATTTTCCCAGAAGGAAGCCCCATTCCAAGATGGCCTGCGAAAAAGTAGTCAATCCCAGATAGATATTGAGATTCGCTTAGGGACTTGGCTCCGCGAAGACCTTCTTCACCTGGTTGGAAAATTAAAATGTACTTGCCGGAAAGCTTTGACTTATTCTCCATAAGCCATTTTGCGAGCATTATTCCCATTGAAATGTGGCCATCATGGCCGCAAGCGTGCATGGCTCCTGGGTTTTCTGATGCAAAACCTTCCCTAAAAGGCTTGTGAAATTTATCGTCAGATTCTTTTATAGGCATGGCGTCAATGTCAAAACGAAAGGCAAAAGTTTTGCCGGGTTTTCCTGTATCAATCTTTGCAATAAGTCCTGTATATCCTTGTAGGATTTCAGATATATCAAAGTCTTCCCTAGTTTTTATCGTTTCTCTATAGGCTTTTATCTTCTCATCACTAGGCTTACCAAAAATTAAGTCTTCTTTATGGATTTCTTTGCCATATTTTATATCGGAAATCCCAAGCTTTTTTAAATCTTTTATAATATTTATAGTAGTTTTAAATTCCAGCCAGCCAGGTTCTGCGATTTTGTGATAGAACTTCCTAATTTTTATTAAATCATTTTCCATCTACTTTTCCTTATTTTTATAAGCTATAAAATACAAAAGTCCAACAAGTATCGCCCCACCAATGATATTTCCAAGGGTGACCGGAATCAAATTTTTACTGACCATATTAGTAAAATTGAGATTTGCGAAAGCCTCACTACTTAGGCCAGTTTTTTCTACAAAAGACGGAACGCTTTTAGCAAAAATTCCAGCTGGGATGTAATACATATTGGCAACACTATGCTCAAATCCAGAAACTACAAAGGCCACAACAGGAAAGATTGCAGAACATACCTTGCCTACATAGTCTTTTGCTCCAAAGGCCATCCAAACTCCAAGGCAAACCAGGAAATTACAAAAAATCCCAAGAATTAATCCTTCAGCAAAAGTTAGGTTTACCTTTGAATTAGCAATTAAAATCACTCTTGCAGCCAAAAGATTATCTGCCATCTTCCACTGACCTGACTTATAGATTAAAAAGGCTACAAAAATAGATCCGATAAAATTACCCAAATATACTACAATCCAGGATTTAAGAAGGCTTCCTAAGGATATTTTTTTATCAAAATATGCTATGGCCATGAGGTTATTGCCTGTAAAAAGCTCGCCACCTGCAAGTAGGACAAAGATTAGGCCTGGGGTGAAAGTGAGCCCTTGAATTAATTTTCCAAGGCCAAGAGCCTTTGGTTCTCCCAAAAGATTGAAAGATGCAAGGGTCGACGCTACCGCCCCTAGGGCTATAAAAATTCCTGCTATAAATGATAAAACTAAGGTTTTCTTAATATTTTGCCCGGCCTTTTTCTCATAGACAGCACTTGCCTTTGACAAAATCAAGTCAGGACTTAAATCTTTTTCCATGAATCCTCCTAAAGATTTTAAATAAAAGTTAAATTCTTCCCTATAAATATACCTCATTTAAAAAATTACAATAAAACCTGCTAACAAAAGTCAAGGAGAAAAGTAAAATTAATTTTACTTTTCCCCTTGACTTTTGTTAGCAGGTTTGGTACTAAAAAAGCTGGCTTAGAACCAGCTTAAAATTAAGAATTATATACTTCTCTATTAAGTTCTCCTTCGCTTGCGCCAACAATTACTGCAGCAGATGAAGCGGCGGTCACGTTTGTGGCTGTCCTACCCATATCTGCAAGTGATGAAATTGGGGCAAGGATTACTACCATTTCAACAGGCAAGCCCATGGCTGCAAAGACTGCTGTTGTTGCAATTGTAGCTGTTCCTGGGACTCCTACTGTTCCTAGGGAAACAAGAAGGGCTACAAGAACTAAGTTTAGGTAATCAGTCATGCCATAGCCAAGGTCTAAGACATTTGCGGTTAGGATTGCAGTCATCACTGGCCAAAATCC
>CAUPHU010000098.1:0-6352 GCA_963511095.1 uncultured Anaerococcus sp.
GTCCATTCCACAACAGGTGTAGGAAATGCATGGAAATTTGTAAAACAGAAGTACCAAAACGCGTCCTAATCGACGAAGACCACGAAGTTGCTTGCCACCTATATACAGGCAAGAAAGCTATATAAGGAGAAATTATGACAGAATTTACAATAAAAGACTTCAAGGGAGTTATACCAGCATCTCTTTCAATATTTGACATCAACGAAAACCTAGACATAGAAGCAACCAAAGAATTTACAGAATTCCTATTAGGCTTTGACATCCACGGCCTATACCTAACAGGTTCTACTGGTGAGGGTTTCCTAATGAAATCAGAAGAAAGAATGGAAACTGTAAAGGCGGTTTTAGATGTAGCAAAAGAAAAGGTACCTGTAGTAGTCCACGTAGGTAATATCGGTACAAAAAGAACCATAGAACTTGCTAAACAAGCCAAGGAAGCAGGTGCTACTGCTATTTCTTCAGTACCACCATTTTATTGGCACTTTAATAGCAAACAAATTTTTAACTACTACAAGGATATAGCAGAAGCTGTTGATATACCAATGATTATCTACAATGTACCACTTGCAGGCATGATGAGTGCAGAGATGATCAAGGAACTTTCTCAAATAGATAATATCAAGGGTGTTAAATACACCAACACAGATATCTACCAAATCCCACTAATCAAAGAAGCAGTTGGCGATGACTTCATGGTCTATGGTGGGGCAGATGAGCTTGCAAGCTCCAACCTCCTTGTGGGAGTAGATGGAATTGTTGGATCTTTCTATAACCTAATTCCGGACTTATTTATACAAATTAATGAAGCTATCAAAAATAATGAGGTAGGAAAGGCCTACGACCTACAAAAAAATGCTGTAAGGATAATCTCCTACCTAGTAGATGGTGGCAATATGGTTGCAGGAATCAAGGCTGTCCTTAGGGAAGCTGGAATTAATGCAGGCTATGCTAGAAAACCATTTATAAACTTCTATGACGAAGACCAAAAGAAACTAGCCAAAGGTCTAGTTGACCTTGCAAATGACCATAATATGGAAAATATCCACGTAATTGACCTCCTAAGAGAGAAATTCTAATGGCAATTCTTTGTTTAGACATTGGCGGCACTGAAGTAAAGGCAATGCTTAAGGGCGAAGATTTTGAAAAAGACCTTCCAAATTTTCCTTCAAAGGCAGGGACGAATGCACCTGATATAAAGGATGATGTTTTCGCTTTAGTAGAAAAACTAAAGGATGATTACCCAATAGAAGGTATTGCAATTTCAACAGCCGGCATGGTAGATTATAAAACAGGAATAATAGCAGGTCACGGCCCAACATTTAAAAACTATAAGGGTTTTGATTGGAAAAAAGAAATTAGAGAAGAACTTAAGATTCCATCTATAGTAGAAAATGATGTGAAAGCTGCAGCTATGGGTGAACTTAACTTTGGGGCAGGCCTAGGATTTCATTCTGCCTTTGTACTTACAGTTGGCACTGGTATTGGAGGTTGTCTCATCCTTGATGGGAAAATTTACAGGGGGGCTAGTGGTCATGCTGGAGAAATTGGCTACATGCCATTTGAAACAAACAAATTTGAAGCACTTGCATCCACAAGTGCCCTAGTTAAGAAATCATTAGAAGCTTATCCAGAGAAAAATTTAGACAATGGTAAAAAGATTTTCGATGCCATAGACGCAGGCGATGCGGATGCTAAAAAATTAGTCGAGGAAATGACAGACATACTTGCCCGTGGAATTTCAAATATAATGCTAATAGTAAATCCTGAAGTGATCCTAATTGGTGGCGGCATAAGCGAGCAAAAAGAAAAATTCTTAGACCCTATTATAGAGAAAATTAAGACCTATGTTCCAGAAAATATCTTTGAAAAAACTGCGATAAAACCAACTGAACTTGGCAACAAATCTGGTCTTTATGGGGCCTATGCAATCTACAAACAAAATATCAATGAATGAAAATTATGAATCAATTCTGCCACTAATTGAATCAAAATACGAAGAATTAACTGAAGTAGAAAAGGTAATTGCGGATTATTTTATAGATACAGAAGACGAAGATCTATCAAGCAGGGCAGTATCTAAAAAACTTTACACATCAGAAGCAGCCCTTACACGTTTTGCTAAAAAATTAGACCTTACAGGATATAGGGAGTTTGTGTATAGGTTTAAGGTATCAAGAAAAATGAGCTTCAATAAGAAGAAAGAAATTGATAGCCCAATTTTTGATACCTATAGGGAAATTTTGCTAAAATCCTATAATCTCTATTCTTATTACGATTACGATAAGCTTGTAGAAGCTATTCTAAGCTCAAAAAGAATATTTATCTACGGAGTAGGATCATCAGGAAATCTCTCTAACGAGTTTGCCACAAGGCTAATTAGGCTAGGTCTTGACGCAGAAGCTGTTACAGATACCCACATGCTCCTATTAAACTCTGTCAGGTTAAATCCTGGAGATATAGTAATAGGCATATCTTATTCTGGAAAATCTATAGAGGTCATAGAAGGCCTTAGAAAGGCAGCAGAACTTGGTCTTAAAACTGTTTTATTTGTATCAAATGACAAGGCCAGGTGGGCAAAGGATTTTGATTTTGTAATGCTTCTTGCCCATAAGCAAAACCTCGAATACTCAAACATTATTTCTCCTCAGTTTCCAGGAATGATAATGCTAGACATACTCTTTAAAAAACTCTATGATAAGAGACTCACATCGGGAGATGTCTATATGAAATCAGTTAATGAAATGCTTCAGGTAATAAAGGAGAAGGACGATGGAAATTTATGATAAATTAAATAAAGGACTTATTGTTTCTTGCCAAGCCCTAGATGACGAACCCCTCCACTCATCTTTTATAATGGGAAGGATGGCCCTTGCTGCAAAGATGGCAGGGGCTTGTGGCATTAGGGCAAATACAGTAAGCGATATAAAAGAAATTAAGAAAAATGTTGATTTGCCAATTATTGGGATAATAAAAAAAGACTACGACAACAGCGAAATCTATATCACACCAACAATCGACGAAATTGATGACTTAGTAAATGAGGGTGTAGACATCATTGCCACAGATGCTACAAATATGAAAAGACCAAAAAATGAAGGACTTGAAGATTTTTATAGGGAAATAAGAGAGAAATATCCTGATATAAAGCTAATGGCAGACTGCTCTACAGTCGAAGAAGCAGTTTTTGCTGATAAATTAGGCTTTGACTTTATAGGCACAACCCTAGTAGGCTACACTCCTCAATCAAAGGGTGATCAGATTGACGCAGATGATTTTAAAATCCTAAGAGAAATCATAGAAAAATGCGACCACCCAGTTATAGCCGAAGGCAATATCGATAATCCAGAAAAAGCAAAAAGAGTCCTAGAACTCGGCGCTTTCACAGTAGTAGTGGGTGGCGCCATCACAAGGCCACAGAATATAGCTAAAAAATTTGTGGACTGTATCGATACACTTAAATAGAAAAAACCCCAAATTATGAATAGAAATTGAGTTAATTTTAAAATCAACAGAAAACAGCCTTGCTAGTTGCAAATACAAGGCTGTTTTTGTTTATTAATTATTTATTTTTGAATTTATCTATTTTTTTAGTAAATTTCTCTTTGATTTCATCAAGTCCATCAACTTTTAATACAAATATTAATGTAAGATATACAACAGCTGCTACAAGGATAGTTACTAGAAGCCATAGGTTTGATGGTCTTAGTTTGTAGGTGTAGTGGGAAACAAAGCCTAGGGCTGTTGCTGCTATTCCAATTTTTCCTATATTTTTAAAGATATATGCGTTATCTAGTTTGCCAAAATTTTTGACGTACATGGTGCTTGCAAGGCCTACTAGGACAAATTGGCTTAGGGTTGTAGCAAGGGCAAGGCCCACAAGACCGTATCTCTTGCTTAGGGCGTAGTCTAGGTAGATGTTTACGCTTAGCTGGATGAAAGAGATTATGGTTGGGATTTTTGTATTTTGGACTGAGAAAAATGTCAAATACAAAAGGTCCGCCACGGCTGGTCCTATTAGGTAGATTGTGTAGTAGAATAGCACGTCCGCCGTCCTTATCATATCGTCATAGCCAAAGGCTCCACGCATGTAGACAAAGGAAATTATCGGTCTTGACAAGACCATAAGGCCTACTAAGGATGGGATAAAGAGGACCATTACCTTGACCATGGTTTTGCTTGTAATATTTTTCACCTCATCGAAATTGCCTTCTGCGGCAAGCTTTCCTATTAGAGGGTAGGCTGTGATTTGAAATGGCACAATGAAGGTCGATGAGACTATTCTTAAAATTTTAAGCGAATAGTTTATGACCGATACACCCCCGTCATTTGCTACAATTGATGCAAAGGACTGGTCGACAATTGTTGAAATATAGACTGCCGCCATAGAAAATATGGTTGGGATAGAAAGTTTTATTAGCTTTTTGATGTCGTCATCTATATCTAGCTTAATTTCTGTTCTCTTAAAACCTGTTTGACGGATTTTTTTGGGAAATACTGCAAATTGGATAAAATATGCAAGGAAAATCCCTACTGCCATTATAATAACATTACCCTTTGAGATTGCTACGGTGATTCCTAAGATTACATTTAGGATAAGTAGTGGTAGGGCTGGGGTTATAAAATCACCTTTGATTTGTAGATAAGATGAAAATATGGCCGCGTAGATATTTGGGTACATAGTCAAAATTATTGCCCTCATAAAAAGCGATGCGATTTTAAGTTTGTCTCCGTCATAGCCAATTGCAAACATCTTTACGATGTATGGAGCAAAAACTAATCCCAAGATCATGATAGTTGTGCATAAAAATAGAGAGAAGTTTAAGAGTTTATTTGTAAATTCATCTCCTGCCGCTTCGCCTCTTTCCTTGGTGATTTGTGAAAAGGTTGGGATATAGGTTTTGGATAGGGCGTAGGTTATTACAGAAAAAATAAGGGTTGCGGCTGTTGTTGATGTGTTGAAGGCATCTGTGATTGCGCTAGTCCCATAGAAGTAGGAGAAGACCATTTCCCTAAAGAAGGAAAATAGCTTGCCCACAAGGTTTAAAATCATAAGCACTAGGGTGTTATTCATAATAACCTCCTAGCATTTTTTTGACAGCAAAAAGTAGGAGAGCATGGATATCCCACAATCTACCTACTTTTCTTTGATTTATTTTATTTTTATTATTTCCCATAATGGGTTTATTTATTTCAGTTTTATCCATTAGTTAGTTAAGAATCTCTTTAAAAATTCTTGTGTCCTTTCATGTTTAGGGTTTTCAAACATTTCTTTAGCAGAATTGCTTTCTAAGATTATACCCTTATCCATGAAAAGTACCCTATCTGATACGTCTCTTGCAAAATCCATCTCGTGTGTTACGACAACCATGGTCATACCAGATCTGGCAAGAGAGGTCATTACGTCAAGGACTTCTCCAACTGTTTCTGGGTCAAGAGCACTTGTAGGCTCGTCAAATAGTAGGACGTCTGGGTGCATGCAAAGGGCACGGGCGATTGCCACTCTTTGCTTTTGCCCACCTGAGATTTGGCTAGGTTTTGCGTTTACATATTGGGACATGCCAACTGATTCTAGGTATTTCATGGCAGTGGCCTTGGCTTCTTCTTTTGACTTGCCAAGGACTTTTTCCTGGCCAATCATACAGTTTTCTAGGATATTTTTGTTATTAAATAGGTTGAAGTTTTGGAAAACCATGCCCACGTGGGACCTATAAGTCCTTTGGTCGTAGGAATGGTCTAGGATATTTTCGTCTTTGTAGAAAATCTCTCCGCTTGTTGGCTCTTCTAAAAGATTTAGGCAACGAAGAAGGGTAGACTTACCAGATCCTGAAGATCCTATAATTGTGACAACTTCGCCCTTTTCTACTTCCATATTAATATCTCTTAAGACAAGGTTGTCTCCAAATTTTTTCTCTAAATTATTTACTCTGAGTATTGACATTTATCGCTCCTGTTGATGATTCTAAGATAAAATCTCTATCGTTAAATCTTCTTTCAAGTAGTAGTAATAGTCTTGTGATTGTAAAGGTTAGGACAAGATAGATTACTGCTGTGATTAGGTAGGTTGGGAAATATTGGTAGGTTGATCCTGCGACAGACTTAGACATAAAGAATAATTCTGTAACAGATATTACGTTAAGTACAGATGTATCCTTGATGTTAATTACAAACTCATTTCCAAGTGAAGGAAGGATTGTTTTTATAGTCTGTGGAAGGATAATATTTGTCATTGCCTGCCAATTTGTAAGGCCAATTGCCTTGCACGCTTCAAATTGTCCGCTATCTACAGCATTGATACCGCCACGAACAACCTCTGATAGGTAGGCACCGGTGTTGATTGATACGATAAGAATCG
>CAUPHU010000099.1:0-6223 GCA_963511095.1 uncultured Anaerococcus sp.
CGATTGCGTCAGCTGTGATAGCAGCTCTTGGAATTTCAATCATTGTACCTAGTAGATATGTGCTTTCCATCCCTTGCTCTTCGAATACTTTTTCAATTTCTTCTTTAACTATATTTTTAACGTAATCAAGTTCGTGAACATCTGATGATAATGGAATCATGATTTCTGGAACAACTTTTACGCCTTCTTTGTTTAGTCTAACTGCAGCTTGCATGATTGCTCTTGCTTGCATTCTTGAGATTTCTGGATAGATTACGCCAAGTCTAAGACCTCTAAAGCCTAGCATTGGGTTTACTTCTTGAAGTTCTGAAATTCTTTCCTTAACTCTTGCTGGTTCTAGTTTTAGTTCTAGGGCAAGGTCAGCTATTTCCTTATCTCCCTTTGGTAGGAATTCGTGAAGTGGTGGGTCAAGAAGTCTTACTGTTACTGGTCTTTCTTCCATTAGTTTGTAGATTTGGTAGAAGTCGTCTTCTTGCATTGGAAGAATCTTATTAAGGGCAGCTTGTCTTGTTTCAAGGTCTGAAGCAAGGATCATCTTTCTAACTTGGAAAATCCTGTCATCAGCAAAGAACATGTGTTCTGTCCTACATAGACCGATACCTTCAGCACCAAATTCTAGGGCTTGTTTAGCATCTCTTGGTGTATCAGCGTTTGTTCTAACTTTCATATCTCTGTATTCGTCTACCCATTCCATAAATTTGCCGAAAGCACCGTGCATTTGTGGTGGTTGAGTAGCAAGGGCGCCCTTATAGATAGCACCTGTAGAACCGTCAATTGAGATTGTATCTTCACTTGTTAGGACTTGTCCGTTTACCCTAACTGTATGTTCAAATTCGTTTACGTGTAGGTCACTTGCACCAGATACACAGCATTTTCCCATACCTCTTGCAACTACGGCAGCGTGAGATGTCATACCACCACGAGCTGTAAGGATGCCGACTGCTGATACCATACCTTCAAGGTCTTCTGGACTTGTTTCTTCACGTACAAGGATTACTTTTTCGCCATCTTTTGCTCTTTTTGAAGCTTCTGCTGCAGAGAAAGCAATCTTACCAACTGCTGCTCCTGGAGATGCTGCAAGACCCTTTGTTAGGGCTTCTGACTTATCTAGGGCATCTTGGGTGAAAGTAGGGTGGAGAAGACCGTCTAAGTCTTGTGGATTTACTCTTAGAAGGGCTTCTTTTTCGTTAACTAAGCCTTCTTCAACCATATCTACAGCTACTTGTACTGCTGCTTGGGCAGTTCTCTTACCATTTCTTGTTTGAAGGATATAAAGTTTGCCATCTTGGATGGTAAATTCCATATCTTGCATGTCTTTATAGTGTTTTTCTAGTGTTTCTGCTGTGTCTGCAAATTCTTTGTAAACATCTGGCATTAAATCTTCAAGGTGGCTGATTGGTTCTGGTGTACGAACACCTGCAACTACGTCTTCACCTTGGGCATTCATTAGGTATTCACCATAAAGGACATTTTCACCTGTAGCTGGGTTTCTTGAGAAAGCAACACCAGTACCAGAAGTTTCGCCCATGTTACCAAATACCATGGTTTGAACGTTAACAGCTGTACCCATTTTATCATCTATATCGTTAAGCTTTCTATAAAGGATAGCTCTTGGGTTATTCCATGAAGAAAATACTGCTGCTATAGCAAGGTCAAGTTGTTTTCTAGGATCTTGTGGGAATTCTTCGCCCGCAAGCTCTTTATAAACAACCTTGTATTTTTCAACAACATCTACAAAGTCTTCTGCTGTAAGGTCGTGGTCAGTAGCTACACCTTTTTCTTCTTTTTTAGCTGTTAGAACTTCTTCGAATTTGTTTTTATCAAAGCCCATAGCAACGTCAGCAAACATTTGGATAAATCTTCTGTAAGAGTCATAGGCAAATCTCTTATTTTCTGTCTTATTTTCAAGACCCTTAACAGCTATATCATTAAGACCTAAGTTAAGGATTGTATCCATCATACCTGGCATTGAAATTGGAGCACCAGACCTAACTGATACTAGAAGTGGGTCTTCGTTGTTACCAAAAGTCTTGCCATTGTGTTTTTCTAGGTCTTTGATATGTTCTGTGATTTCGTCATTAAGTGCATCCCAGATTTTTTGATTTTCTTTGTAATATCTGATACAAGCTTCAGTTGTTACTGAAAAACCATATGGTACGTTGATTCCCATATTAGTCATTTCTGCTAGGTTTGCACCCTTACCGCCTAGAAGGTCTCTCATTGTTTTGTTGCCTTCATCAAAGTTGTACACGTATTTTGTGCTCATAATTTTTCCCTTCCTTTATTTTTATTTATATTGTTGATGATAATTTCTGAAGTTTCTTCAATAGATTTGTAGGTGACATCTATAATCATGCATCCTAGGTCATTCATAAGTCCTAGGGCGTAATCAACCTCGCTATCAATCCTCTCCTTAGAAGAGTAGAGTGAATCAACCGAAAGTCCAAGAGATTTTAATCTTTCTTCCCTGATTTTCTTCAAAACTTCCTTATCTACAGTAATCCCAAAAATTTTTTTAGGATCTATTTCAAACAATGCCTGGGGCACATTTGAATCAACCAAGATAGGAATATTGCTCACCTTATAACCAAGGCTTGCAAGATACATCGATAGGGGGGTCTTAGATGATCTTGAAACTCCAATGATTGCTATATCACAAAATTCTAAGCCCTTAAAGTCTTGACCATCATCGAAGTTAATAGCAAAATCCAAAGCCTCAATTCTTTTGGTATGGATATTTTCCTCCAAATCCAAATCTGATAGGGGCTCTTTTGGGTTTTGGTTTAGGTATTTTGCCATCATTGCAACAGAATAATCTACTAGACCAACTTCTCTTAGGTTATTTGCTTTAATATAATCTTTGATATAAGCATTCATATCAGAATCTCTAAATGAGTAATAAATTATCGAACTGTTATCATCTTTAATTGATGTTAGTATCTGTGATAGTTTGTATTTGCTACTTACCCTATCAAATAGCTTAATTTCATAGGCACAATTAAAGCGTCCCATAGTTGTATTAACCATATCTATAAGGGCTAGCGCATTTCTATCTGATATTATATATACTAGCAATTTCATAATTTCTCCTACACCAAGACTCTACACATATTATATCAAAAAAATCGAAATAATGAAAATATTTTCATCAATAATTTATAAAAAGTATTAAATACTAGGATAGAAGATTGATTTATAGAGGTTTTGAAAAACAACTATTCGATTTTATTGCAAGGAAATCCATACCATGTAAGAAATTGAAAAAAACTTTCATAATACTAATAGGTATTGACATTTGGGGATTTATAAATATAATAATCCTAACAGTTTAATACTAACAATGAAAGAGGATTAGCCTAAGAGATCCTTTAGAGAGAAGATGGTTGGTGGAAATCTTTGGAATAATTAGGTGAAGGTTGCTTTCATATATGTTAATGTAGCATGCATAAATGCGAGAAAGAGTCTTTTTACAAGAAATTTAGGTGGTAACGCGATAATTCGTCCTAGAATGCGTTATCACTTTTTTATTGAGAGGAGAAAATATGGATACAAAATATAGTCCACAGGATTTTGAGAAAAAAATCTACGAAAAATGGGAAAATGGCGGATATTTTAAGGCAAAAGTCAATCCTGATAAAAAACCATTTACAATTGTAATGCCACCACCAAACGTTACCGGTCAATTACACCTTGGCCACGCTTTAAATAACACCTTGCAAGATATAGTTATAAGGTATAAAAGACTAGCAGGTTTTGAAGCACTTTGGATACCAGGAACTGACCACGCTT
Organism: uncultured Anaerococcus sp.; assembly: GCA_963511095.1. Classification (GTDB taxonomy): domain Bacteria; phylum Bacillota; class Clostridia; order Tissierellales; family Peptoniphilaceae; genus Anaerococcus. The sequence continues at coordinate 3,790 of CAUPHU010000099.1, forward strand.
CAATTTCTACAGAAGCAAAGGTTGTTGGTAAGATTGCAAAAGAAGGCAAAACCAAGGCAGATTTAGGTAGGGATGGCTTTCTAAAAGAAGCTTGGGACTGGACTCACGAATATGGGGGAACAATCAAAAGACAACTAAGGACAATCGGTGTTTCTTGCGATTGGGACCACGATTCCTTTACTATGGATGAAAACTTAACAAGAGCTGTCAAAAGAGTTTTCAAAAAAATGTACGATGACGGCCTAATTTATAGGGGAAATAGGATTGTAAACTGGGATCCAATGGCAGAAACTGCAATTTCAGATGCAGAAGTTTACCATAAGGATCAAAAGGGCAAACTTTGGTATATCAAATACCACTACGAAGATTCCGACGATTTTATCACAATTGCAACAACTCGTCCAGAAACTATGCTTGGTGACCTTGCTGTAGCTGTAAACCCAGAAGACGAAAGGTTTAAGGATAAGATTGGCAAAAACCTAATCCTGCCACTTGTCGGTAGGAAGATTCCTATAATTGCAGATGACTATGTAGATATGGAATATGGTACAGGATGTGTAAAAATAACCCCATCCCATGACCCTAACGACTTTGAAGTGGGAAGCCGTCACGACCTTGGCCAATGTGTTGTCCTTGACACAAAAGCCCATGTAGTAGAAGGCTACGGCAGATATTCTGGCATGGATAGGTATGAGGCGAGAAAGGCAATCCTAGAAGATCTTGAAAAAGAAAATCTACTAGTAAAAATCGAAGAAATCGACCATGCAGTTGGCTATTCAGAAAGAACTGACGTTGTAATAGAGCCACTTATTTCTAAACAATGGTTTGTAAAGATGGATGAATTTGCCAAAATGTGTATTGATGTCTACAATTCAGGCGAATTAACATTAATCCCAGAAAATTTATCCAAAACCTACATGAACTGGTTAGAAAATATCAGAGACTGGACAATTTCCCGTCAATTATGGTGGGGCCACAGACTCCCAGTTTTCTATACAGAAGACGGAGAAATCATAGTATCAGAAGACGAACCAGATGAAAATGGAATCCTAGAAGGAAAAAAAGTTACTCAAGAAGAAGATACCCTTGATACTTGGTTTTCATCAGCCCTATGGCCATTTGCAACCCTGGGCTGGCCAGAAGAAAACGAAGAATTTGATTATTTCTTTCCAACAGACATCCTAATTACAGGTTATGACATAATATTCTTCTGGGTAATCAGAATGGTCTTTGCATCAATGTATACAACAGGAAAAGTTCCATTCTCACACGTCCTTTTCACAGGTTTAATTAGAGATAGCCAAGGTAGAAAGATGAGTAAATCACTTGGTAATGGTGTAGACCCAATTGATGTTGTAGAAAAATACGGAGCAGACGCCCTAAGATTTACATTAATAACAGGCAACTCTCCAGGAAATGACATGAGATATGACGAAGACAGACTTCTTGCATCAAGAAACTTTGCCAACAAATTATGGAATGCATCAAGATTTGTCCTAATGAATATAGACGAGTCAGATGATTTAGAATTTGATGGCTCAAAGCTAACCCTAGAAGACGAATGGATCCTAAAAAGGCTCAACCAAGTTATAGCAGACGTGTCTAAAAACCTTGATAAATACGAAATTGGCCTTGCAGCAGATAGGATTGAAGACTTTATTTGGAACGAATACTGCGACTGGTATATAGAATTTGCCAAAATTAGACTTTACGGAGAAAATGCAGAAGAAAAAGCGGGTGTTAAGAAAGTTCTTCTTTATGTCCTTAAATCTATGCTAGTTCTTCTTCATCCGTTCATGCCATTCATCACAGAAGAAATCTACTCATCTCTTCCAAACAAAAAGAACATGCTAATTGTAGAAGATTGGCCAGAAATTAGAGAAGAATTTAACTTCATAGAAGAAGAAAAAAACGTAAACTCTGTAATTAAGGCGATCACAGCAATAAGAAACCAAAGAGCAAGCCTAAATGTCCCAGCAAAAACTAAGCAAAAGCTTACAATTGTTGCAGAAAGTGACAAAAATAAAAAACTTCTAGAACAAATCAAAGACCAATTTGTGAATCTGTCTAGTGCAAGTGAGGTTGATGTTCTAGAAAAATCTGAAGCAAATATTTCGGATGACGGTCTAGTAAAACTTGTCTTTAACGAATTTTCTGTATATATGTCATTAGACGAATTAATGGACTATGAAAAGGAAAGAGAACGTCTAAAATCTGAGATTAAGAAAATTGAATCAGAAATAAAAAGAGCAGAAGGCAAGCTTTCAAACAAGGGCTTTACCGATAAGGCACCAGAGGCTGTAGTCAATAAGGAAAGAGAAAAACTCGCTGACTACAAGGACCTACTAGAAAAAACCAAATCAAGCCTTGATGAAATAAAGGATAAGTAATGTACGGTGAATTTTCTTATATCTATGATAAGCTAAGTTTTGAT
>CAUPHU010000100.1:0-6138 GCA_963511095.1 uncultured Anaerococcus sp.
AAGGTTTTTATAGGGAGCTCTAAAATCAGATTTATCAACATTCTTTCTAATAATATCATAAAGCTCATCAGGGTCGATTTTAAAACGTAACTCTGTCACAAGATAATAAAAGGTCGCCTCTTCCACATCACCAATAATCGATGTATTATCCCAATCAAAGACCGCAAAGGGTTTCATATTTGTGTCATAATTTTCCGAGTCTATGCCGTGTTTTTCTATCAATTTATTTATAAAATGAAAGGCTCTTTTGTTCCAAGAGCCTTTTTTGATATATTCTTTCATCTAAACCATCTTTCTAGGGTCAACTATTTGATCAAATTCGCTGTCTTTAACAAAGCCCAATTTAGCATTTGCTTCTCTTAGGCTAAGGCCCTCTTCGTGGGCAAATTTTGCCATTTGACTTGCCTTATCGTAGCCAATGTGTGGTGAAAGTGCGGTCACAAGCATGAGAGATTTTTCGAGATTTTCCTCTATCTTCTCCTCATTTGCCATAAGTCCTTTGACCAAATGTTCGTTAAAGGAGTGGATTCCCTTTGTAAGAATTTTCACAGAATCCACCATCTTATAGATAATAAGTGGCATGTAGGCATTGAGTTCTAATTGACCTAGGCTATTCGCCATAGTGATTACCTGATCATTTGCCATTACTTCTAGGGAAATCATGGCAAGCATCTCTACCTGGGTAGGGTTGACTTTTCCTGGCATGATTGATGAGCCAGGCTCGTTTGACGGAATTATAAGCTCGCCAATCCCCGTCCTAGGGCCTGATGATAAAAACCTAATATCTTCTGCGATTTTTAAGAGGTCTGAAGCAAGGATTTTTATCGCTCCATGGGCCTTTGCCATGCCGTGTTTGCTTGATAATTGAAGGAACTTATTATCATCTGCCTTTAAATCAAGACCTGTAAGGTCTGACAAAGTTTGGGCCATTTTTACATCATAGCCTTCTTTGGTATTAAGGCCTGTTCCCACAGCAGTTCCGCCTATGGCAAGGTACTCAAGGGCCTTGGCAGACTCTTTTATATAAGCTCCGTCTCTTTTTAAAAGGTCTGCATAGGTTTTGATTTCGTCTGTTAGACGAAGAGGAGTTGCATCTTGAAGATGGGTCCTGCCAGTTTTGATGATTCCTTCAAAGTCTTCGGCTCTTTTATAAAATTCGTCAGCCAAAGAATAAATTTCAGGCAAGAGGTCATCCTCAATCATCTTTAGGCTTGTAATGTGCATGGCTGTTGGGAAGGAGTCGTTGGTTGATTGGCTCATATTCACGTGGTCATTGGGGTGAATTAGGTCTTCTCCCAAAATCTTATTAGCAAGATGAGCGATTACCTCGTTTACATTCATATTTGTTTGGGTACCAGACCCTGTTTGATAAACTGTAAGAGGAAATTGGTCTTCATAGTCACCTGCAAGAACCTCATCGCACGCCTTGACAATCGCATCTTTATATTTATTATCAATCTTTCCTTGGGAATTATTTACAAGAGCTGCCGCTTTTTTTACAATAAGTAAAGATTTGATTTGCTCAGCTGGCATAAGAGCAAGACCTTGCGGGAAATTTTCGTAGGAACGTTGGGTTTGGGCTCCCCAAAGCTTGTCTACTTCTACCTCTATTTCTCCCATAGAATCTCTTTCAATTCTCTTATCCATCAGTCTTTCTCCATGTGTTCTTCGTCTAATATACCTGGTTTAGTCATCTTTCTATAGTCTAAAATTTTATCGACTTCTTCACTTGTCATTAGACCTTTTTCAAGGATTAATTCCCTAATTGGCCTACCCTCTCTCATAGATTTTTTAGCAATTGCTGATGCCATATCATAGCCAATATGTGGAGCGAAAGCAGTTATAATTCCAACAGAATTTTCAACCTTGGCCCTTAATTTGTCCTTATCGGCAGTAATTCCTTCGATACAATTTACAGTTAGGGTTTGGATGGCACCTCTTAGGGCTGTGATTGACTGGATTAGTGTGTAGAAAATGATTGGCTCGAAAGCATTTAATTCAAGCTGGCCTGCCTCGACAGCCATAGTCACTGTCACGTCATTACCTACAACCAAAAATGCAACTTGGTTTACAACCTCTGGTATAACTGGATTTACCTTGCCTGGCATTATTGAAGAGCCTGCTTGCTTAGCTGGCAAATTAAAGTCAGAAATACCTGTAGTAGGACCTGATGATAATAACCTAAGGTCGTTTGCAACTTTTGAAAGGCTTGCCGCAAAAGTTTTAAGAACTGATGACGCAAACAAAAATCCATCAAGATTTTGGGTAGAATCAATCAAATCTTCTGCTTGTCTTAAGTCAAGACCTGTTATCTTCTTCAATTCTTTGTCAATATTTTCCACAAAATGGTCATCTGCATTAAGACCTGTACCCACAGCTGTACCGCCAAGGTTGATTGAAGAAAGCTCTTCTATTGCCTTTTTAAATCTTGCAAGACTTCTTTCTACAACTCTTGAATAGGCCTTAAATTCTTGGCCAAGAGTAATTGGAACAGCGTCTTGTAATTGTGTACGACCCATTTTTACATAATCGTCAAATTCTTCAGCCTTTTTATCGAAAGCCTCTATTAATTTTTCTGTATCTTCTGAAAGATCCCCTATGTAACGAATAATAGCAATCTTTCCTGCCGTTGGAATCACGTCGTTTGTAGATTGACCAAGATTTACGTGGTCATTTGGATGGATGTGTTCGTAATGGCCAAGCGTGCCTCCTAAAGCCTTGTTTGCGATATTTGCAATTACTTCGTTAGCATTCATATTAAAAGAAGTACCCGCCCCACCTTGGATAGGATCAACTATAAAATCTTCTATATATTTTCCCGCAAGTACCTCATCGCAAGCCGCCACAATAGCCCCACTCTTTTTATCTGAAAGGATACCAACCTTGTTGTTCTGGATTGCACAAGCCTTCTTCACCTCAACAATGGCCCTAATAAAATATGGATCCATAGCCATATTTGTAATCTTAAAATTCTCATAGGCTCTGTAAGCATTAGCTCCATAATAAGCATTTTCAGGAATCTTTAGTTCACCTAAAGAATCCCTCTCTATTCTATAATCCGTCATACTTTCTCCTTTTGTTCTTCTAACATCAATTTATAAAAATAAATTCTTCCTAACTATATTATAAACTAAGCAAACGATTTAACAAAATTATTTTGAATTTGCATGTATTTTACAAATTTTTATGCAAGTTTTATAGGTAAATCAAAATATGTTTATTTAATAAGAAACTTGGAAAAACTATTGCATAAATCGAATATTTTTGATACGATAAAGATATAAAATATATATAAGGAGGAAATATGAAAAAGAACAGAATACCTTATCTGCTCATGGCTTTGTTATTCAGTTTTTCTTTGGCGGCTTGTAATAAAGAAGAAGCTCCAAAAGAAGAAAATCCTAGCCAGAATGTAGAAGAGGAGAAGGAAACCGAAACTGCTGAAAACTCTAAAGAAGAAAAATCAGAAGAAAAAGAAGAGAAAAAAGAAGCAAGTGGCGGTGCAAAAGACGGTACATACGAGGGCGCTTTCAAGGGTATGAACAACGATATAAAAGTCGAGGTGACCCTTGCCGATGGAAAAATTGAAGGCATTGAAGTTGTTGAACACTCCGAAACACCAGGTATTGGTGGCGAACTAAAAGACATAGACGGAAACATAAAAGAAGTTGGTTTCAGAATTCCTGTTACTGATATTCCAAAAGAAATTGTAGGAAATCAAACTTTGAATATAGATAACATAACAGGAGCAACCATATCTTCCGCAGCAGTCAAAAAAGCTGTTGAAAAAGCTCTTGAAGAGGCCGGTGCAAACCTTGATGACTATAACGAAGAAATAGTAGTTGACCAAGACTTTGAAGACCTAGAAACAGATGTCGTAGTCCTAGGCGGTGGTGGTGCAGGTCTTGCAGCTGCAATCGAGCTTGCTGAGAATGGCAAAAATGTCACAATAGTTGAGAAAAACGGTGCTATCGGTGGTGATACCCTTCTTTGCGGTGCCATCTATAATAGCCCAGACGAGGAACTTCAAGCCAAAGTTGAGATGTCTGAACCAGTCAAACACCAACTTGAAGAGGCCCTAAGTCAAGATCCAATTAATGACGAACACAAAGAACTAATAGCAGAAGTTCAAAAAGAGTGGGACGAATATCAAAAAGAAGGAAGAACAGAATTATTTGATTCTAAAAATTGGTATGCCCTACAAACTTGGAACGGTGGAGATAATGTTGGAAACCTTGACCTTGTCAAAGTCCTAACCTTTAATTCTATCGACGGTTACGAATGGATTAAGTCTCTCGGTATGCAATTTAATGATTCAATAAGCCAAGGAGCTGGATCTTTATGGCAAAGAACCCACACTTCTAAACAAGATATGGGTACAGGTTTCATATCTGTATATTCACAGAAACTAGAAGATTTATCAGACAAAATAAATGTTCTAGTAGAAACAACAGCCGAAGAAATCATAATGGAAGATGGCAAGGCTGTTGGAGCAAAAGTAGTCGACAATCATTCAGAGATAGCATACAATGTCAAGGCAAAAGACGGTGTAATCCTTGCAACCGGTGGTTTTGCAGCAAATGCAGAAATGGTTCAAGAACACAACACATCTGGCAAATGGGATGATTTATCAGAAGTATCCACAACTAACAGATTCTCATCTTCCCAAGGTGATGGTATTATTATGGCCGAAAAAGCTGGCGCTGACCTAGTAGACATGGACCAAATCCAACTTCTATACCTAGGCAATACCCAAAACGGCCAACTAACCAAATATCCACCAAGAGATGTAAACGGCACAGACCAAATCATCTTCATTAACAAAGAAGGAAAGAGATTTGTAAGAGAAGACGGTAGGCGTGATGACATTTCCAAGGCAAGTTTAGCACAAACTGACGGCATGTTCTACATGCTAGAATCAGGTGATGGCGAAGGCTACAAAGACATAAACGACCCTGAATGGAAATCAGCAGACGGCTTTACTCTTGACTATCTAAAAGAAAACGGCTATATCTTTGTAGGCGAAACACTCGAAGAAATAGCTGAACAAATCGGTTGTGATGTTGAAGAGCTCAAAGCTACAATTGACACTTTCAACAAAAGTGTAGACAGCGGAGAAGACGAATTTGGCAGAACTCTTTACAGCACAAAACTAGAAAACGGCCCATGGATTGCAACAGCAAGACAAGCATCAATCCACCACACAATGGGTGGTGTAAGAATTGATACTGGAGCAAGAGTCCTAGATAAGGACGGCAAGCTAATACCAGGCCTATACGCCGGCGGAGAAATCACAGGCGGCATCCACGGAGCCAACCGTCTTGGAGGAAACGCAGTAGTAGATACAGTAGTATTTGGTAAACTATCAGCCGATACCCTCCTAGAAGATTTAGAAAAATAAGTAAATAAAGATAAGAAAAGCTCAGAGCCAAAAAGGTTCTGAGCTTTTGTATTTCAATATTTTTGTAAATTCATTTTGGAATCAATATTTTTCAGCATATAAACTTAATTTTTAAATCAAATCCCAAAAGATTTAAAATCCTAAGCCAAATTCTTATATACTTCTTTGCCATCAAGGTAGGTTGCTTTTAGATTTAAATCATAATCTAAAACTATGAAGTCAGCCTGGTAGCCTTCTCTTAATTTGCCGCATACGTCATCTATACCTACGGATTTGGCTGGAATTAGGCTTGCCATTTGGATTGCTTCGAAGATGTCAGCTATTTCCCAATCTACTACGTTTTTTACCCCGTCTTTTAATTTTAGGATTGAGCCTGCAAGAGAGCCGCCGTCTTTAAGTCTTGCTGTTCCTTCCTTAACAGTCACTGGGAAATCTCCAAGCATGTAATCTCCATCATCCATACCACCTGCGCTCATGCAGTCAGTGATTAGGGCGATTTTATCTCTGCCCTTGATATTCATTAGGATATTTGCAGAATTTGGGTTTACGTGGTGGCCATCACAAATCAATTCGGAAATGGTATCTGTAGACATGGCAGCACCTACCATGCCTGGTTCTCTGTGGTGGAGTCCGCTCATGGCGTTGTAGGTGTGGACGAAAATATTTGCTCCTGCATCTACTGCGGCAACAGCTTGTTCAAAACTAGCATCTGAATGGCCTAGGGCAACTCTTACACC
>CAUPHU010000101.1:0-6066 GCA_963511095.1 uncultured Anaerococcus sp.
ATCTAGGGATTTTTGACAATGCCTTTGCCCTAAAAAAGGAAGACCTTGATGATATTTATATCCAGGTCTTAGAGATTAATAAGGTTGAGCAGATTGAAGATATAAGAGATTTTGGAGTTTATTCAGGACTTCTACTTTCCTATGCCAATAATCCAGCCATTGTCTTTAGAGAAGATTATGAATCAGACTATCAGATGTTTGAAGATGCAAAAGACATAGCAAATGTGGATGACTTTGATATTTACACCATAGAAAAGTTTAAGGTTACAAGACATATTTGACAAATACAGCTAAAATAGTACATTAAATGGAGAATAATGACTATATAAAGAAGAGTAATTTATAAAAAAACTTCAGAGAGGCATGGTTGGTGAGAATGCTAGGGGCTTTATAGACGAAAATCACTTTATTGTTTGATTGGTGAAAGTATTAGCCAAGCAGGAATGCCAAGCCTTAAGAGCAAACTAGGAAATAAGTGGACCGTCTGTATGGACGGTCCTTTTTTATTAGGAAGGAAATGATATGTGCGATTTGAAATTTGAAGAAGTAAATTCCAAAGATGTGAAGGCAAGAGAAGCCAAACTCAAAGACTATTGGAATGAGATTGACCTATTAGAAGAAACTTTTAAGACTCGTGAAGATGCGGACGAATACGTAATCTACGACGGACCTCCAACAGCCAACGGCAAGCCAGGTATCCACCACGTTATAGCAAGGACACTTAAGGATATGACGAGCCGCTATAAAAACATGAGAGGCTACAAAGTACTTAAAAAAGCAGGCTGGGATACACACGGACTGCCAGTAGAAATCGAAGTTGAAAAACAACTAGGTTTCCACGACAAAAACGACATAGAAGAATATGGTATAGAAAAATTCAACCACCTATGTAAGGAATCTGTTTGGAAATATTCTGATATGTGGAGAGACATGTCAGATAGGATGGGATTCTTATATGACATGGACCACCCATATGTAACTATGGATAACAACTACATCGAAACTGAGTGGTGGCTACTTGATAAGGCCTTCAAAAACGGCTACATCTACGAAGGTGCGAAAGTTATGCCATATTGCCCAAGATGTGGTACAGGCCTTGCGAGCCACGAAGTTGCCCAAGGTTATGAAATGGAAAAAACTCTTACCCTTACTGTTAGATTTAAGAAAAAGGGAGCAGATAATGAGTATTTCCTAGCATGGACCACAACACCATGGACACTTCCATCAAACCTTGCCCTTGCAGTAAATCCTGAGCTTACCTATGTAAAAGTTTTCGACAAAGAAGACGATTCCTACTACTACATGGCAAAATCTTTGATGGGTAAACTTATGGATAAAAGAGATTATGAAGTGGTAGAAGAAGTTAAGGGAACTGACCTTGAGCTTATGGAATATGAACAACTCTTACCATATGTTAAAACCCAACCAGGCAAGGCATTCAAAGTAATCCTTGCTGACTATGTATCAGCAGAAGATGGTACTGGTATAGTTCATATTGCTCCTGCCTTTGGTGAGGACGACTACCAAGCTTGCAGAAAATATGACCTAGATTTCATTCAACCAGTTGACCTTGAGGGTAAATTTACAGAAACTCCTTGGAAGGGCGAATTTGTATTTGATACAAACGAGAAAATCTGGCGCCACCTCCAAGAAGAAGGAAAAGTTTTTGCTAAAGAAACTGTAGAGCATAACTATCCACACTGCTGGAGATGTCATACACCACTAATTTATTACGCAAGACCATCTTGGTATATCGAAATGAGCAAGTTCTCAGATAAGATGGTAGAAAATAACCAGACTGTTAACTGGTATCCACAGACAATCGGTGATAAGAGATTTGGAAACTGGCTAGAAAATGTTAAAGACTGGGCGATTTCAAGATCTAGATATTGGGGAACCCCACTAAATATTTGGAGATGTGAGTGCAGCCATACAGATACAGTTGCTAGTCGTGCTGAGCTTAAGGACCGTGCAATCGAAAATATTTCAGAAGATATAGAACTTCACAGACCATATGTAGACAATGTTCACATCAAGTGTGATAAGTGCGGCGGCACAATGACCAGAGTACCTGACGTAATGGACGTATGGTTTGACTCAGGAGCTATGCCATTTGCCCAACTTCACTACCCATTTGAAAATAAAGAATTATTTGAAGAAGGATATTATCCAGCAGACTTTATCTGTGAAGGAATCGACCAAACAAGGGGTTGGTTCTATTCACTAATGGCGATTTCCACAATCACAACAGGCAAGGCACCATACAAAAATGTCCTTGTAAACGACCTTGTTGTGGATAAAAATGGCCAAAAAATGTCAAAATCTAGAGGAAATACCCTTGATCCATTCGAACTTTTCGATAAGTACGGGGCAGATGCAGTGAGATTTTATTCTCTCTATGTATCTCCAGCTTGGATGCAAACCAAATTTGACGAAAAAGGCTTGGTAGAAGTTAAAAACAACTTCTTTAGGACCTTCGAAAATGTTTATAACTTCTTTACCCTATATTCAGGCACAGATGGTTTAAGCTTAGCTGATATCAAGTCTTTTGAGGGAGTGGAAAAGGACGGCATCGACCGCTGGCTATATTCAAGGCTCAATTCCCTAATAAAATCATACTATGAAGAGATGGAAAACTTCGAATACAACAAGGTTGTACACGAGATTTCTGACTTTGTGGTAGAAGATTTGTCAAACTGGTATATCAGACGTAATAGGAAAAGATTCTGGTCACAAGAACTTACAGATTCTAAGAAATCTGTCTACAAAACAACTTACGATGTTCTTGTAACACTTACAAAACTAATCGCTCCAATTACACCATTTATAGCTGAAGAAATCTTCCAAAAATTAACTGGTGAAAAGACTGTACACACACAAATCTTACCTCAAGTAGACGAAAGCCTAATCGATACAAACTTGGAAGCTGACATGGACCTTGTAAGAAAGATTGTAAATCTAGGCCGTGCTTCAAGAGAAAAAGAATCAATCAAAGTCCGTCAACCACTTTCAAAGATAATCGTTGACGGCTCTTATAAAGAAAGACTTGAAAAACTCCTTCCACTTATCAAGGAAGAATTAAATATCAAGGAAGTCGACTTTGAAGATGACCTTTCAGACTTTATGGATTATTTCCTAAAACCAGACTTCAGAGTTGTGGGTAGGATTTTCCAATCAAAGGTAAATGACTTTGCCAAATACCTAGCAAGCGTAGATGCCAAAGAATTTATAGATCAAGTTAACGAAGGCCCTGTAAAAGTAGAAATCGCAGGCGAAGAATTTGAAGTTACAAAAGACTATCTAGATATAAGAATATCTGCCAAAGAAGGCTTCGATGTTGAAATCGACGGCAATGTCTTTGTAATCCTAGATACAGAAATCACAGAAGATTTAAAAGACGAAGGTTATGCAAGAGAATTTATCTCAAAGATCCAAAACCTAAGAAAAGATTCTGGTTTTGAAGTAACTGACAGGATAAATATTTCCTACGAAGCAGATGAAGATTTAGCAAAATCTCTAGATAAATTTGCAGAAGAAATCAAAAAGGAAACCTTGGCTGATAGCCTTGCAAATACAAGTCTTGACAAAGATCCTATCGAGCTTAATGATAAGGAAATCAAAATTAGTCTAGAAAGACTATAATATAAGGAAAAGTCCGCCCTCACTTGCGGGCTTTTTTCTTTTGCTATATAGTTTTGGAAGGAGCACGATATGAAAATTGTATTAATGAATATGGTAAAAATCTATAATAAAGAAACTAACGAAGTTTTAGTTCTTGACAAGGTCAAAAAATACGGCTGGGAAGGCCTTACCTTTCCTGGTGGCAAGGTTGAAGAAGGCGAGTCTTTTGAGGATTCTGTAATTAGAGAAGCCAAGGAAGAAACCAACCTTGATATCAAAAACCCTAAACTTGTTGGTATTATCACCTGGATTACAAATGAGAGCAAGGATGTAGGCCTAATTTATGAAACGACTGATTTTGAGGGAGAACTCATCGAAGAAAATAGGGAAGGGACACTTTCTTGGATGGATTATGAAGAATTTAAAAAAATTCCTGACAAGTCTATGTCCATGGATAAGATTTTAGGAATTTATGACGGCAAATATAGGGAAGTTTTTTGGGATTTGAGAGATAAGCAAGAACAAATCCATTATTTTTAAAAAGATTAGGGAAAACCTAGTCTTTTTTTGTGAAAATTTTTAATTCTTACAAATAATTTAAGGTAAATTTAACAAGTTTCAAGCTATAATCAAGTAAATACTATTGTCAAGAAAAAATTTATGTAGTAAAATAAAGATAGGTGTAGCACACATAACCAAACACCTCAGAGAAAGTGGCATACAAATGATATTAGATAAAAACAATAAAATTTTACTAGAAAAATATAATAACTTTGTGAAAAACTCAGCTTACGGTCATTTTCAGCAAGATATTAGGTGGGCTGACCTTAAAAATGGATGGGAAAGTGTGTATTTTTATATCGAAGAAAAAGGCGAAATAAAGGGAGCCTTATCTGTAATTTACATAAAAGATAAAAAGGTAGGCAAAAACTTTTTCTATGGGCCAAGGGGTCCGGTTTGCGATCCAAAAGATATTAATACTTGCAAAATACTTATAGAAGAAGCGAGAGAGTTTGCAAAAAGCCATGACGGTTTTCTCCTAAGGATAGACCCATATTTACCCCATGATTTGGAAATAGAAGAAGATTTCAGAAAGGCAGGTCTGATTTTTAGAAGGGATAAGATGAGATCTAGCCAGCCGCTTTTGAATATGGTTCTTGATATAAATGGCAGGAGTGAGGAAGATATTTTAGCTCTTTTTAGCAAAAATACCAGAAAACACCTTAGAAAATCCTACAAAGACGGGATTGTGACAAAAATCCTTGACGATGAAGGGATAAAGATTTTGTATGAACATATCGAGGAAACCGCTCTAAGGGCAAAGATTGGCCACAGGCCTTTTGAGTATTTTAAAAAACTTTACGAACTTTTTAGAGATGAAATCAGACTTTCTGTAGCATTTTATGAAGGAAAACCTCTTTGCGCTTCCCTTCTTTTGTGCTACGGCAATAGGGCCACATCCCTTTATGGGGGCTCTTCTGATGAATATAAGAACATGGGCCAAAATTACCAGCTTAATTTTGAAGAAATCAAATACGCTATAGAAAATAATATCAGATACTATGATATGGGCGGGATTTTTGAAACAGACGGAACTGATGGCCTCTATAATTTTAAGAAAAAATTTACAGAAGACAATGTCTTTGAGACGGTGGGAGAGATTGATATTGTAATAGATCCTGATAAATACAATATTTACATGGAAAATCTAAATCCACACTACGAAAGAGAAGAAAATGAGCTTAATAGAAGTTAGAGATTTAAAAAAATATTATAAGTTGGGCGGAACGATTATAAAAGCTCTGGACGGGATTAATATCGATATAGAAAAGGGCGAATTTATTGCCCTTCTCGGTACATCCGGATCGGGCAAATCAACCCTCCTTAACATGCTTGCAGGTCTTGAAAGACCAACAAAAGGGACTATTAAGTACGGTGATATTGACCTTACAAAGCTAAGCGAAACAAAGATTACTAAGTTTAGAAATCTAAATATCGGATTTATCTTCCAGTCCTACAACCTTCTTCCATATCTTTCAGCTTGGGAGAATGTGGCAATTCCCCTTACATTTAAGGGAGTCAGCGCTCAGGAGCGAAAGGAAGAGGCTAAGAAAATCCTAAAGGCGGTTGGTCTTGAAAATAGGTTCTACAACAAATCAAACGAACTCTCAGGCGGTCAGCAGCAGAGGGTTTCAATCGCAAGGGCCTTCGTAGGAAATCCTTCAATAATTTTTGCCGACGAGCCAACCGGCAACCTTGATACAAAGACAAGCTTTGAAATCATGCAGCTTATAAAGGATATTACAACAAAAAACAATCAAACCTTCATCATGGTAACCCACGATGAAGAAATGACAGAATTTGCCGATAGGACCCTTTTTATGAGAGATGGCAAACTTGACAAGGTCCACGAAAAATTAAGTATTGATGAGGTATTATAGATGT
>CAUPHU010000102.1:0-5990 GCA_963511095.1 uncultured Anaerococcus sp.
ATTAAAGATAAAAATGTCTCACTTCCAATCTTTATGGATATAGAAGATAACCTAAGACAGGCAAAAGTTAGTCGAGACCAGCTTTCAAAAGCTGCCGACGCCTTCCTTACAGCTATTAAGAGAAATGGCTATGTGGCAGGAGTTTATTCTTACCCATACTATGCTAAAAAACATTTGACTAAGGAAGTCAGAAACTAGGGCAATTTCTGGATAGCAGATTATGACGGTGTGGGCTTTACTGGCTATACCGATACAGATTTTGATATTTGGCAATATACCCACACTGGAAAAGTCAACGGCTACTCAGGTAATCTTGATAAAAATGCCATGTATAAGGATTATCCATTAATTATCAAGGGCAAATCCAAAAAGAGTTTCGATCAAATCATACAGGAAGTAATAGACGGCCACTGGTCTTTTGGCAAAGAACGAGAAAAACGCCTAAGGTATGCCGGCTACAACTATGAAAAAATCCAAAAAGAAGTTAATAAGAGACTAGGTTTGTAAAAATAATATTTTACCATATACTGTTATAAGGAGAGTGAATTATGGCAATAAAATATGATATAGTAGAAAATTTAGGAGTTCTTTCAACAAATGCAAAAGGTTGGACCAAGGAGTTAAACCTTGTAAGCTGGAATGAAAGAGATCCAAAATATGACATTAGAGATTGGAACGAAGATCACACTAGGATGAGCAAGGGCATCACCCTTACAACTGATGAGGCGGAAGTCCTTAAAAATATCCTAGCAGATGAATTTCACGATTAAGTAGACTCTCCCTTTTGGGGGAGTTTTTTATAAGGAGAAATAATGGCATACTTTTATGCACTAATATCTGCAATTTTTGCAGCCCTTACATCAATACTTGCCAAAATAGGCATAGAGGGGATCAATTCAAATCTTGCAACAGCAATAAGGACAACAGTTGTCCTTGTATTTTCCTGGATTATGGTATTTGTAGTAGGAGGCCAGCACGATTTAGGTAATATAAGCCGCAAAACCTTGATATTTCTAATACTTTCTGGCCTTGCCACAGGCATATCCTGGCTAGCCTTCTATAAAGCTCTACAAATGACAGACGCATCTAAAGTTGTCCCAATTGATAAGCTAAGTGTTGTCTTTACAATAATCTTTGCCTTCATAATCTTAGGAGAAGCCGCAAGCAAAAAGGCTATAGTCGGCACAATTCTAATTACCATAGGGACATTAGTAATGGTTTTATAGAGGAAAAACAAATTTAATTTAAAGTGCAGGCCTTAGGGTCTGTTTTTTTGCCTTCTTTACTAGTTCTTGATAAAATTATTTTATGATATAGGAGAGGTGAGATGATGGATATTTGCATAATAGAAGATAATTTGGCCTTAGTAGAATCCCTCAAAGATTTGCTAGAAAACGAAGGATATAAGGTGGATTATTTTCTAAATCTTAACGAAATTGATGATTATCTAATTTTAAATAAGTATTCACTGATAATTTTGGATTTGATGCTGGGTGATTTTGATGGACTTGATTTTCTAAAGATGGTAAGGCGTGAGATAAAAAGGCCGATAATTATCCTAACTGCAAAAGATAATAAGGAAGATGAGCTAATGGGCCTTGCCCTCGGAGCTGATGATTATATAAAAAAGCCCTTTGATCCGGATATCCTCCTTGCAAGGATAAGGTCAAAGCTAAGACCTTTTGAAAATAGAGAAATTTTATACAGGGAAACGACCTTTGATTTTGAGATAGGTTTTGTAAAAAAAGATGATAAGAAAGTGTATTTTACAAGCCAGGAGAAAAAGATTTTAAATATTCTTTATGCGAACAAAGGTCTTATCCTATCCAAAGAAAGCCTCTTATCAATGACAGCGGATAATTTTGATACGACGTCAGAAAGGACAATTGTAACTCATATTTATAATATCAGGAAAAAAATCCTAGAAATTGGGGCAGATGACCCGATAGAAAATGTCTGGAAGGAGGGATACAAGTGGAAAGAAGAGTAAAAAACCTAGTTTTTTCTCATTTGATAGATAATTTTTTAAGAGTCCTAACCTATGCGATTCTTACAATTTTTGCCCTAAAATTAACACAGGAATACTTATATCCACTAAGTCTTAAGAGAGATTTTGCCATGGGAGTTTTTATGATTTACACCTTGTATTTTCTAAGGAGATTATATTTAGGAATTGATAAGGATATCCTAAAAGATTTAAGGACCCTGGAGGAAGCTATAAAAAAAGATAAGTATGAAAATAAGCTAGAAATTGAGGAATTTAGCCTGATAGCAAAGACTCTTAAGGATAAAAATGAGAAAATAAGAGAGAAGGATAAGTTCATAAAGACAAGCCTTGCGGCGATTTCTCACGACATGAAAACGCCCCTAACTGTTATAAATACAAATCTTTCATTAATTGAAACAAGTGAAAATAAAAATAAAAAAAGATTAGCTAAGATTAAAGGGGAGAGCGAAAAAATCTCGACTTACATCGACGATTTGATGGAGGTAAGTGGAGGTTTTATTGACGAAATTAATCCCCAAAAGATTTCTCTATCAGAATTTATCCAAAATCTTAAAGCAAATTTATCTTTATTTGAGGATATGAAAGAAGAAGAGATTGGTCTTATTAATGAAATTAATTCTAGGAAAGATTCGTTCATAAAAGTTGATAAGACTAGGTTTGATAAGGCCCTAAGTCAGCTATTAAATAATGCTTTTGAGCACAAAAAAGAATCTGTATGGCTAGAGCTTGCCCAAAGTGAAAACAAGATTATTATCACAGTTTGTGATGACGGGGCAGGTTTTGATGAAAAAAGTCTAAGGGACGGCAAGAAATTATTTTATACGGATAATTTTGCAAGGACATCCGGAAAAGGCACCGGCATGGGGCTATTTATAGCAGATTCCTACATTTCGGCCATGGGTGGAAAGCTAGTACTTCAAAATAAACATGGCGGCCGAGCTAAAATTCATCTAGACCTTGGGGAGGATGACAATGGAAAATAGATTGTTTTTAATTTTCTTAATTATTTTTGGGGCAATTGATATTTATAAATTAACAAAAAAGGATATAAACTTTTTTAGTCTTTTAAGACCCTTAAGCCTTGCTATTTGCAATAAATTTATCCTAGACGGAATTGATGAGAGACTTAATTTTATAGCCCTGGCCTACTTTATATTTTTTTCTTATTTATGGACTAGGGATTTTAGAAAGGAAGAAAAATATGAAAAAGAAATTTGATTTTTATGACTTTTTAGTCTTTATTTTTGGCCTATTTGGCTTTGCTGGTTATTATTTACTAATGACAGAAGTTATCAAAATTGATCCATTCAAAAGCCTTGCACTAATACCAACTATTTATTTTATTATTTCGGTTCTCACCATGGTTTCTGTCTATGGTATAGTTAATGACAAAATTGAAAAATATTTTATCGTGACTCCTCGTACAATCCACCTAGTTTCCTATGTTTTTGGACCAGTAATTTTTATCTATGAAAAAATCAAGAAGTAAGAGCCGCCTAAGAGCGGTTTTCCTTTGCCTAAAAACCTTGAATACAAGCCTTAGAAAAGTATATTGAGAGAATGAAGAAGATTTATTTTGACTATGCTGCAACCAGCATAAAAAGAAAGAAAATTTTAGAAGATATAATAAAAAAGGCTGACTTATTTGATGGCAATCCAGATTCTAGCCATTCTTTTGGGAGAGATGCTAAAAAGATTTTGGAAGGAGCGAGAAAAGAAATCGCAGCGACCATAGGTGCAGATCCTTCTCAAATTATTTTTACATCTGGAGCAAGTGAATCTAATAACACAGTCCTTAGTGCTTTTACTGATGAAAAAATAATCACAACAAATATCGAGCACGATTCGATTGAAAATACCTATAAGCCAGAAAATACAATCATTATCGAGGCAAATGAAGAAGGTATTGCTCTTTCTGATTTGAAAGAGAAAATCACTGACGATGTTATACTCGTTTCAATTATGATGGTAAATAATGAAATGGGCCTTGTAATGCCTATTAAGGAAATAGGAGCATTTCTTAAGGAAAAAGGTATTTACTTCCACGTTGACTGTGTCCAAGCCTACGGACATTTAGATATTGATGTGGATGCTATGAACATTGATTTCTTATCGCTTTCTGGACATAAAATTGGCGGGATAAATGGTTTCGGTATTTTATTTGCAAGAGAAAACCTCCCTTCCTTTATAAAAGGTGGTGAGCAGGAAAAATACCGCAGGGCAGGCACATCTTTTGTCATGGGCGCTTATTCCATGGCCAAATCTTTTCCTTATATGATTTCTGAGAGAGAGAAGATAAAAGAATTAAAGAATTATCTATTAAAAAAACTTTCCGATTCTGGCTTGTCTTATCAGATTAATGGAAATCCAGAAAAGACTGTAGACCATATTGTAAATATTTATTTCAAAGACTTTAAATCAGACTTTTTACTTACCTACTTAGATATGCACGGGATTGCCGTATCTGCAGGTTCTGCTTGTAGGGCAGGGGCTGTGATTCCTTCAAAAGTTGTAGAAAGAATCTACGGAGAAGAAAGGGCCAGCCATTCACTAAGAATTAGCCTAGGCTTTGAAAATACAAGAGCAGACATAGACAGGCTTATAGATGTTTTAGGAGAATTAAATGACAGATAAAAAAGATATAAAGGTAATAGTTGGGATCTCAGGCGGGGTGGATTCCTCTGTTGCAGCCCTTCTTCTTAAGGAAGAAGGCTATGATGTGACAGGGATTTTCATGAAAAACTGGGATGATACAGACGAAAATGGCTTTTGTACTGCAGAAGAAGACTTCGAAGATGCGGTTGCAGTTTGTAACCAAATCGGTATTCCTTACTATTCTATAAATTTTGAAAAAGAATACTACGACAGAGTTTTTTCTTATTTTCTTCGCGAATACAAGAAGGGCAGGACTCCAAACCCTGATATCATGTGCAATAAGGAAATTAAATTCAAGGCCTTTTTGGACTTTGCCAAAAATCTTGGGGCAGACTACCTAGCGACAGGCCACTATGCAAGAGTAGATAGAAAAGACGGCGAAACCAAGATGCTAAGGGGAGTGGATAACAACAAGGACCAAACCTATTTTCTTAGCCAATTATCCCAAGAACAAATTAAAGATGTGCTTTTCCCAGTGGGAGATTTACAAAAATCTGAGGTAAGGGAAATTGCGAAAAAACATAAGCTTGCAACTGCAAATAAGAAGGACTCTACAGGGATTTGCTTTATTGGTGAAAGAGATTTTAACGAATTCTTGTCCCATTATCTGCCAGCCCAACCGGGAAATATTGTCGATACAGAGGGCAATATCATGGGGACTCATGACGGTCTAATGTATCACACAATCGGCCAAAGACGTGGACTTGGCATAGGCGGTGAGGGTGAAGCTTGGTTTGTTTATGGCAAAGATCTCGAGAAAAACGAACTTTTAGTTTGCCAAGGAAAAAACAATCCACTTTTATTTTCAAATAAGCTCTTAGCTTCAGAATTTTCTACAATTTCTGACAAAGATTGTCCTAAAGAATTTGATTGCACAGCCAAATTTAGGTACAGGCAAGCAGACATCAAGGCCCATGTAAAGTTACTTGAAGATGGCAAGGTAGAAGTGACCTATGATGAAACAAAGGCAGTAACTCCAGGCCAGGCAGCAGTTTTCTATGATGGAGAAGTCTGCCTAGGATCTGCTATAATCGATGAAGTTTATATGGATGATAAGAAGTTAAGAGTCTAAAATAAATTGAATTTGAATTTAGAACTTAATAGCAATTTGACTTTAAAATTCAAATAAAAAATAAACCTTGAAGACCACTTAAAAATGGATTCTTCAAGGTTTTTCTTATATATTTATTTCTAAAACAATTGGGGTGTGGTCTTGTCTTTCGCCTGAGTCGATCATATCAGAATTTGTTATTAAATCTTTTATCCTATCAGAAACTAGGAAATAATCAATCCTCCAGCCAGAGTTGTTGATTTTACTTGTCTTTAC
>CAUPHU010000103.1:0-5977 GCA_963511095.1 uncultured Anaerococcus sp.
ATTAGGAATTGTCCTTGCTTATTTTATAGTAAAGGATATTACTTCAGTTTATTTGGTCTTTGGGGCGGCCCTTTTTGGAATCATAACGGTAATTTCCATCGAAACCTTGTCGAAAACCAAACTAGTAAAAAACGATGATGCGGTAGGAATAATTTTTCCGATGTTTTTTGCCCTTGCGGTTATCCTTATAACAAAATATGCGAGAAATGTACACCTTGATGTGGATGTGGTCCTCATGGGTGAGGTAATAATGGCACCTCTAAACACAATGAATTTTTTAGGTTTTGAAATACCTAAATCACTTTTGCAAATGTCTATAATTGGCTTAATAAACCTAGCCTTTATTGTGATTTTCTTCAAAGAACTTAAGGTCACTACCTTTGATCCGGAATTTGCAAAAATAGCGGGGTTTTCTGGAGGTCTCCTGTTTTATAGCCTGATGACCCTAACATCTTTTACAACTGTTGTTGCCTTTGAGGCCGTCGGTGCGATTTTAGTTATCTCCTTTTTGATTGCCCCGGCAGCATCTGCTTACCTAATAAGCAAAAACCTCAAAACAATGATTCTCTTATCAGTAGCCTACTCGATAATAAATTC
This sequence comes from uncultured Anaerococcus sp., assembly GCA_963511095.1. GTDB lineage: Bacteria > Bacillota > Clostridia > Tissierellales > Peptoniphilaceae > Anaerococcus. The sequence goes on from CAUPHU010000103.1 coordinate 598, forward strand.
TATTTTAGGATTTGTTTTCGCCATGTACTACAATTTGTCAATGTCAGGCATGACAGCTACAATTGCAGGCCTTAGCTTTTTTATAACATTTTTATTAAATAGAAATGGTTTGTTAATGAGAATCCTAAGTCGAAAGAAAAAGCATGAAGAATTTAAGAAAGATACATTTATGATTCATGTAGGCAACCACGAGCTAAAAGCAAATGCCAAAGAAGAATTAGGTTTGTCTACGATTTACAAACACCTATCATGGAAAAAAGAAGATATAGATAAATATGGAAAGATTCTTATAGACGAAAACAAGCTTAAGATAGAAGAAGGGATTTATAAACTTACCGAAAAGGGTAGAATCTTATATATAAGTTTATTAAAAGATTACGGACTATGAGGTAAGCAATGAATTCCATAAGACAAGATTACATCCAAGCTATATACAGACTTTCAAAAGATAAGGGATATACAAATAACAAAAATATATCCGACTATTTTTCAATAAGCAGACCATCTGTAAGTGAGATGATCAAAAAACTTGTAGAAGATGGGCTTGTAATTCAAGACAAAACCAAAATTTTCCTAAGCGAAGCTGGGGATAAGAGGGCCAAGGAAGTTCTCTCAAAACACAGGATTTGGGAATGCTTTTTAGTAGATGTATTGGATCTTGATGGGAGTATTGTCCACGATCAATCTGACTTATTAGAGCATGTCACAAGCGACGAAATGTTTGCGGCCCTTAATAAGTTTCTCGCCTACCCCAAAAAATCTCCCAAGGGTAAGAGAATTTATACAAACGAAAATATTTGAAATTCAAAGCCAAGTCCAATTCTAATCTTATTTTACTTATAAGATTTATCGGGCCTGGCTTTTTACATATCAAACTTAAGTGAAAAAATAATGAGGGGAAAAATGAACTGGATAAATAGTTTTGAAATAATGTGCTACTTTATTGTAGGAATTTTGCTTTTTGATATTTTGAGAAATAAAAATTATAAAGAACTTGGATTGTTGATATCTGGGGCCCTAGCTGGTTTTTCACTAGAACTTTTGGCCGTAAGGCTTACAGATATTTACCACTACAGCGATGATTTTTTTATAAGTATTGGATTTCGTCCCTACCAATTTCCATTTTTTGGCGGCCTAATGTGGGGAGGAATCACGGTTTGTGCCCTAAGGATTGCTAGAAAATTTTCCTTAGATAAGCTAATGACATCTCTTTTAGCGGGTTGGTTGATTGTAAGTATGGATCTCCTTTTAGATGTAGTCGCCATAAGACTTGACGGCGGATTTTGGGTTTGGGACGGTCGCCCGATAAACCTTATTATTAACCACCATATGTTCATGTCAGTAATCTGGGTCAATTTTTTGGGATACATGTTTGAAGTGCCAGCAATCGTCTATATGACACTAAAATATTATGAAAAAGAAAAAAAACAAAATAAGATAAATATCGTAAAGTCCATCCTAATAGGACTTGGTGGAGTGGCCTTTGTAGGTATTTGTTCTTATATTTCTCTATTTTTGGATAAGATAACAGACGAATGGTTCTCATTTTTAGGCTTTGTAATTTTGTGGACCTATATTTTTATAAAATTAATATCTTATTTAATTGAAAATAGAAACAACATGAAAATCAGCAGAAATAAAGACTACCCACTATTAATATTCTGGTTTGCAATGTACGCTTATTGTATAAGTGGCCTAGTGAAACTTGAAATCATACAAGCCCGCCCTTTTTATGGATGCTTTGCTATATTTTTATCTATCTTAACAATCTTTCTTGCTCTTATTGAAATAGTAAAGATTAATATAGAATAATTCCGTCACTAGTTTGGGATATAAGCTAAGCCCTAAGCTTTGTCGAGATTGTATTTTATTATTACATTTTAAAAGACTCTTGATAATTTTCACAAGAGTCTTTCCTTTTATTATATTTTATGAATCCTTGCTCTCATCTCCTAGGTTTCTTAATTCATCAACTTGCTCTTCTCTACCTAGGACTATTAATACGTCGCCTATTTTAAAGGTGTAAGACCCATGAGGGTTAAAAATCATTTTGCCATCTTCAAATTTTTTGATAGCTAAGACTATTAAGCCAGTTTTGTTCGGGATTTGGGCCTCTATTAGGTTCTTTTTTTCTAGATAGGATCCTCTTTTTACAACAACTTCCTCGAGGTCTAGTTCAACATCTCCTACCTTCGTAACCACATCCAAAAATGAAATTATATTTGGTTTTATCATAAGAGATGCCATTCTTTTGCCGCTTATTTCAGTAGCTGAAAGGGTCTTATTTGCTCCCACTTTCATCAGCTTATCAGAACCTGATTTTGTGATGGAGTTGGCAATGATGTAGATGTCTTTATTCATATTTCTTGCGGTAAGAACTGTTACAATATTATCTACTTCCGTATCAAGTGTTGCAAGAAGACCTATAGCCTTGCTGATTCCAGCTTTTTCTAGGATATTTTCTTCTGTAGACTGGCCTTCTATAACCAAAATATCGTGATGGCTGTAGTCGTCTAGGTCTTCATGCTTGTCAGTTATTACAACAAAGTCCAATTTTTCTTTGATAAATTTATTTATAATTACTTCCGAAAGTTCGCCTGAACCGCAGATTATATAATGATTTTCTAATTTTGAAATTTGCTTATCCATTTTACTTCCCTTCCACAAATCGCCAACTTTTCCCTCTACAAACATAGCTACAACAGTCGTGAAGGTATAACCAACAATACCCACACCTAGAAATATCATAAAAATCGAAAAAAGTTCTGATGCATCGCTACCCGTGCCTACCTCACCAAAACCAACAGTAGATATGGTAATTACAGTCATATAAAGGGCATCTATGAAACCTACATTTAGCAGAATCATGTAACCAATTACGCCGAAGGCTAGTAAAAACACAAAGGCGTACAAAATTATTTTCAGTTTCTTTTTCTCATCCATAAACTCACCTCATTGATTTGATTATAGTATATTTTGAAATAAAAAGCTAGACTATATTTTAACAGGTATAATTATTTATATATTTAAGCAAATTTACTAAAAAAGGAGAATTCATGAAAGTTAAAAAGAGAACCTTATTATTGATAGCAGGCCTAGTGTGGCTAATTGCAGGTTTTAATGTGACAAGACTTGGAATTTTGTCATATGGTAGGGTGGATAAGACCTTGTATCTGTATATTTTCACTATTTTGATCTTTACAATTTTTGGAAGAATGTTTTTTAAGATGAGCGAAAAACACACAAAGAGAATCCTAGCCTATGAAGAAAAAAGACAATTCTGGAATTTTTTTGATCTTAAATCCTATTTGATCATGGTCTTTATGATGTCTATGGGTATTGGACTTCGTGCAAGCGGAATTGTACCAGAATTTTTTATTGCCTTTTTCTATACCGGACTTGGCTTTGCCTTAGCACTTGCTGGCATAGTTTTCATTTATAATTATATTTTTATAAAAAAATGAAATAATAGGACAAAGATATGAAATATTTTACAAAAGAATACTACAAAGAAAATATAAATACCTCACTATAAGAGCATGTGAATAGGGATTTGAAATATATGATGACAAGGAAAGGGGCTTTGGATTTAGATAATGACTATAGAAGAAACGAGAGATTTTTATAAAACCTATGATGACCTATGTGATTGTGCCTATTGCAAAAATTATATAAAAGAGATTAGAAAGGCCTATCCAGATTTGGCAGAATATTTAAACAAATTAGGTGTCGATATAGAAAAGCCCTTTGAAACTATGCCGGGAGAGCCTGAAAATGGACGCATAGAATATTTTAGCGTCCAATATATTGTAATAGGAGATAAGAAGGATTTTTCAAAGACAAAGCTTGGAGAAGTGGCAATTTACCTTGCAAAATCTTTTCCAGATCCAGGTATAGATTGCAAATATTATGTAATAGAACTAGGTCCAATCATATTAGAATGGACGATTGGAGAATAAATATGAAAGAAATATATAAAGAATTTTCAGAAATAAAAGGCGAATATGTAGATGAAATACCTGGCCAAGTACGTTTTGGATATAGCATATCTGACATTCATGACCTTTTTGAAATAGAAGAAACTGTGAAAATCGATGGATTTTATAAGGGAAATGAAATTTGTTTTTATGACTATAAAACAGGTGAAATTTATAGGCCGTTCGATTTTAAAAAGAACGTTGCTTATGGTAGGGTGATTTTTATTGATAGTAGTTTTTACATCTTGCAAGTAGATTTTAATGAGGACCTTGCATATATTTATAAGTTTTATCCAGGAGAAAGATTGGAAAAAATTTTTGACTACAAGATCAAAGACTTATCAACCTATAATCTAGGACTTGTTGGAAATGACCTTCACCTAATAAGTCAAGATTCTGAAAGGCTAGAAATTTACTATCCTTATAGAAAGAGTGTGAAACTTGAAGGAAACGAGGGAGTTTTACTAATAGATGATGGAAAGCTTTATATTAACCGCTGGGTTGAAGAAGGTTGGGATGAAGAAAATAACAAGGCTGGCGAAGACTACCGCTATTATGATAAGCTAATTATAAAAGACTTAGATTCAAATATTATAGAAGAAAAGATTGGCAGTCTCCAACAAATCCAAGACGGGACTTGGTGGCTAGCCTAAGAAAAAATGACAAATCTAGATTTATTCTTAATCGATTATGAAATTTATAAGGCAAATCCAAACTGGTGGTTAGAAATAACAGATATTTTTTTAAAGCCCGGATTAATATTTAAGGCAAGCTTTGAAAGGGACCAGACAAATTTTTTGGAAAAGTTTTTTGACTATGGTTGTAAGCTTGAAATTAGTAACGAAAAGTATCTGACAAATGTAGATGCTGTTATAAGTAAGGAAATGATAAGAGATTTCAAGGCAAATTATAAAGTAAAGTTAGGTGATGACATGGATTATTATAGTCCATTTTTCACGCTTGAAATTGGCCACCAGTACTGCAGTTCCCACCATGGAAGAGAGATATATTTGACAGATTTGAATGATGATGACCTAAAAAAAATATTGGAGATTGTAAAACCATTAAAAAAGTATTTTAGGATTGATTTTAGCTAAGGAGTTAAGATGATATTATATTTTTCTGGCACTGGTAATAGTGAATATTTGGCAAAAGCTCTGGGAACAGAGCTTGATGATGAATTGGTTGACTTATTTTCTTTTATCAAGGAAGGTAAGAGGGGAAACTTTATATCTGAAAAACCCTTTGTCCTTGTAAGTCCTACCTATAGCTGGAGGGTTCCTAGATTTTTAACAGAATATTTACTTACTTGTACTTTTGATGGCAATGAGGATTTTTATCTAGTAATTAATTATGGAGATTCTTGTGGCAATGCCTTTAAATACATAAAGGAAGATGTTGAT
>CAUPHU010000104.1:0-5971 GCA_963511095.1 uncultured Anaerococcus sp.
TATAGTTATACCTCCAATGTATTGTATAAAAAAAGCGGGCACAAAGTACCCGCAATTATTCTTTCAAAATAAAGTTATTAACCTAAAAGCTCTTGCCGTTAGGTGAGTTTGGGTACTTCTTTGTTGTTTACATCTTATATAGTACTAGATAGGTCTCATTTTGTCAAATTTATTTTAATTTTTTATAAATTTTAAAAGCTTCTATCTATAGTAAATAGATTTTTTATTATAAAATTTTGCTTTATCTCCTTAATAATAAAACAGCGTGTTTTATCAATCAAGTATAAACATACTTATACCAAATAAACCAGGACCTGTATTTGCTCCAAGTGTTGGAGAAATCTGACCTTCCATGTAGAATTGTGCTTTGTTTACATATTCTCCTAGCAAGTCTTTTACCTTGTCAAATCCTTCTTGGTAGCCTCCATGAACTATGGAGAAGTAGTAGTTGTTTACTCCTTCTAGGTTTTTCCTTATTATTTTTTCTATTTGTTTGAAAACTTTCTTTTCGCCTCTTACAATCTTTTCGATTGCAAAACCGCCTTCTGGTGGGGTTGTTTTTATAATTGGTTTTACAGAAAGGGCATCACCGATTTTTCCGAAAGTCTTTGGAACCCTGCCACCTTCAACGATGTATTTAAAGGTATCGATGGTAAAAAATACTCTGGAATCAAAAATCTTGTCATTTAACTTATTTTGTATCTCTTCGAAGCTATAGCCCGCATCGATTAGTTCTTTGGCGAAAACTGCGAAAAAACCTTGGGCATGGGTGAGGTTGCCTGTATTAAAGGCAAAAATATCAAGACCTTCTACTTCTGCAAGTGAGCAGGCGTTGTAGGTACCAGAAAATTTGCTTCCTATATTGATACAAATGACTTTGTTATAGCCATCATCCCTTATTTTTTCCAAAAGCTCATTTATATCTCCAGGTGAAGGCATAGATGTCTTAGGCAAAATATTATTTTCCCTAATCCATGTATAAAATTCGTCTGGCTCAATATCTATCCTATCTCTTAAAAACTTGCCATCTAAATTTATATAAAGCGGCAAAAAATAAAATCCATTTTCTTTGATATAGTCAAGACTTAAATCAGATCCAGAATCAACTAATATTGCTATTTTTTCCATCATAACTCCTTGCGGTTATCTATTGCTATTTTTGTGTATAATTTGGTAAATAAAGATATAGCCAAATAGGTTAGAACCTTATCGTGGTGGTTGTCAAAGTTTATAGACAAATCAAAACTATACTCATGACTTGCAGTAAGAGTAGCATCTCTTGCTTGATTAAATATAGTCTTAAAATTTTCATAACCTTCTTCTAGGCCATAGGTCGATATTTCAAAATCTATTCCTAAAACCAAATCTTCTATTCTTATAACTTGCTTAAAAATTGAAATAAAAATAAGTTGGGCTATAGCCGGTCTAAAATATTTTTTCTTAATCGGTTTGTCTATATATCCTAATTTTACATAGTTATTTATTATAGACGATGTAATAACATTCTTATCTACTACATAAAGCGGCTTTAAAGCCTCGGTAAGAAAGGCTAGAAGCTCTTCTTTATATACTCCACCTTCAGGAATCATCTCCCAAGGCGGCAGGCTAATATTTTCTAATTGTGTAATTTCTTCTAACATATTTACTTATTATACCTTATCTAGTTCTTAATACTAGATTAACAATCATTATTTATGTCGATTTCAGTCTCCTGGTTAACCTTAGTAATTGCCCTTATATCCGTCTTTTCACTCTTATAAAACTTTTTAAATTCAAGACTTTCTTCTTCAACGTCCCCAATTTTAGTTGGGAAAAAAATCTGACTGTCAGAATCATTTATGAGCTTATCTAGATGAGCAAAAGTCGTCTTATTTAAGTTTGTAATAGGTAGGAAAATTATATCCGGCTTCTCCTCATTAAGCTCATCGAGCAAGTCGAGGTAGGCTTCTACATCTATCTTGTCAAAATCAATTGAACCACCATAGAAAATCACAAGAGAATCTATTTCAATTAGATAAGCAAGTGAAGACCCATCAACCGAAATAGCCCATATAATTACGTCTTGATCAGAAAAACTTAGGCAAGTCCTAATATTATGACCCATAAAATGCACATTATCCTTACCGTACAAGTTTTTCAAATCTTTCATCTTGAGCTTATCTTTATTAAGGTAGATAATATTGCCTTCATATTTTAAATCGGCTATGTTTTTATTCAGGATATAATTTAGAGAATTTAATTCTGTTAAATTAAATATTTCCTCTGTGTATGAATCTTCTGCCTTATTTGTAGCAAAAAATATTATATTTTTACTTTCTGGTATATCTAAAAGACCCTTAGCATAGTCAAAGACTAGAAAAAAATCACCATAATCTATGGTATAGCAGGAATCATAGATATAATTAACAAAAACTTTCTCACTCATATTAGCTCCTTTATCTATATTTTTATACCCATTATTTATTTTTTTATTATTGCCGTATAGTTAAAGGGAGGTGATATTTTGAAAAAAGAAATTAAAACAAATGCAATGAGATACTTAGACAAACTCTCAATTGAATATGAACACATAGACTACGAATTAGACCATGAATTTACCTCAGCAGTAGATTTGGCTAATGAAAATCATTCAGATATAAAAACCGTTTATAAAACTCTAGCAGTTGAGTCAAAAGATAAGGAAATTTTTATCCTTGTTATAAATGGCGGAGAAGAAATTGATTTTAAAAAGGCTGCTAAGGCTGTTGGAGTAAAGAGCCTATCAATGCTTGCCCTAAAAGATCTCAAAAAAACTGTAGGCTATGAAAGAGGAGCCACTACTCCCCTTGCCCTAAAGAAAAATTTCCCAGTTTTTATAGATAACGAAGCTAAAGACCTTGACTATATTAAGGTATCTGCCGGAAAAGTCGGACATTCTATAAAAATAAGGCCAGACGACTTAATAAGGGCTACAAAGGGCTCCTATGCAGATTTGATAAAATGATTGTAAATAAAGTTATAAATAATAAAAAAACTTGCTTTAAAATAGGAAATTCCTATAGTTTTGAAAAAGCATCTGAAAGCAAGATTCAATTTGAGGACCATTTTTCTATTAATATAGCAAATGACGATAAAAACGAGAAATTAAAACTCCTTGTAATCCTATCTCCGATTTTTATAGCAAGCTTTGATAATGGAAACACCAAACTAGAATTTCTTCAAAAAACTATACAAAATTCAACCTATCCCTATGGCTTATATCCAAAATTTTTCGATAATTTTAACAAAGACCAATATTTTGCCGACTATAAGGATTGGGATAAAAATTCTATCAAAGAAGATATAATATTAAATGAAGATGGAACTATCGATTTTTATATAAATCCTATCCCAGATTCCTATCTTCTATCGCTTATAGCTATGATTGATTGTCTGATAGAAGATGATGATAATAGGAAAGACCTCCTTAAATATTTTGCTAAAATACGTGATGACATAGTCATTAACGGCAGAAGGTCGATTCTCGCAAACGTAATTCAGGCTTTCTACCTAAACAAGTATGTAGTTGTTTGGATGCTAGAATTAATTGATTTTGTAAAAGAAAAAAATCCATCAAGCAAATCTTATCTCAAAGCCATAGAAGAGGCTGTCAACAAGCTAAAGACGCCTGCAAACTTAAATAAATAAACTAAAAGCCTTAAAGTGTTGTACTTTATGGCTTTTCTAGTCTATTAATTTATTAGATTCTCTTGTTTGTCTTTCTCCAAATTCCTAAATCTTCTGCAGCTTTGATTAGTTCGTCCCTGTTGTCTGGGTGAGCTAGTCTTACTAAAGCTTCTGCAGCTTGCCAGGTTGTAAGACCCTTGAAGTTTTCAATACCTTGTTCTGTGGCAATGTAGTGGGTGTTGGATCTTACTGCTGTAGCTTGGGTTCCTGGTGCGAAGGTTGGTACGATATTTGAAATTCTCTTACCATCTTTGTCTACTCTTGAGGAGTTAAGAGCTATAATTGATCTTCCGCCTTTTGATCTGTAAGCACCAAGTACGAAGTCTAAAGCTCCACCTGCACCTGAAATGTGCTTAGTACCAATTGTTTCTGCAGAGATTTGTCCCCAAAGGTCTACTTGTAAAACTGTGTTGATTGATACAAAGTTGTCAAGTTGAGCTATAACTCCAACATCATTTACATAATCAACTGGTGCTGCCATTAGCTCTTCGTTATCATCTATATAGTCGTAAAGCTCTTGACTTCCTGCTGCAAAAGCATAAGTTTGGCGACCAACATCTATATTTTTCTTACGTCCTGTAATTCTTCCTGCTTGGGCCATTTCCATGAAGGCATCTACATACATTTCTGAGTGAACACCAAGGTCTTTTAGGTCAGATTTTGCAATTTCTGATCCGATTGCGTTTGGAAGACCGCCTATACCAATTTGGATTGTATCACCATCACGTAATAAATCTACTACATATCCAGCTGCCTTTAGTTCTTCTTCACCAAATGATGCCTTGCCTAGGGTAAGCATGTCATAATCACATTCATAAATATAGTCTACATCTTTGATGTTTACAAAGTTACCAAAGCCACCAAGAGCCCTTGGTACTTTTTTGTTTACTTCTAGTATAACCTTGTCAGAATTTTCAAAAGATGCAATAGCATGGCTTGCTGAAATACCAAAGTTGAAGTTACCGTGTTTATCCATTGGGCTTACTTGGATAACAGAAATCGCTGCTTTGTCTGCGTTTTCTCTAATATATCTTGGTAGCTCGCTATATTTAATTGGAGCAAAGAAAGCACCATTCTTGTTGCCATTTATTAGCTTTCTTTCTGTTCCTGATGCGTGCCAAGAATGGTAGGTAATGTGCTCGCCAGTTGGGTCAGCTTGACCTGTGTATGGCATATAAGGAACTACACCGCCTCTTACCTTAACATCTTTAACTTCATTTACTCTTTCAGCAAGGGCCTTGTCAAACTCAACTGGTGTTAGGGCTGCCCAACCAAGTTCAATCCAATCACCATCTTTAACCATTGCTGCTGCTTCTTTAGCTGTGATTAACTTTTCTTCATATAATTTTTTAAAATCCATATAAACCCCTTTATAATATCGTTTTCTTATGATATTAACTATATACCCATAATTGAAAATTATTATCAATCTTTGGTAAAATTTTTAATATTTTATCGAAAATTAACAAAAAAAGGCATGCAGATAAGAACTACCTGCATACCTTAAAATTTATCTTATCTTTCTACTATAACTGAAGTACCCATACCGCCACCTATACAAAGTGTTGCGATACCTTTTTTAGAATCTCTCTTTTGCATTTCATATAGAAGTGTTGTAAGAATTCTTGCACCTGATGCTCCAACTGGGTGGCCAATTGCTATAGCTCCACCGTTTACGTTTACTATATCAGTATTTAGACCAAGTTCTTTGATAACTGAAAGAGCTTGAGCTGCGAATGCTTCGTTAGCTTCGATTAGGTCTATATCTTCAAGTGTTAGGTTTGCTTTTTCTAGAGCTTTTCTTACAGCTGGGATTGGGCCTGTACCCATGATTTTTGGATCAACACCTTCTGTAGCGTAGCTTACGATTGTAGCAAGTGGTGTTACGCCAAGTTCTTTAGCTTTTTCTTCGCTCATTACAACTAGAGCTGCTGCACCATCGTTGATACCTGAAGCGTTTGCTGCTGTAACTGTACCGTCTTTGATAAATGCTGGTCTAAGTTTTGAAATACCTTCAGCTGTAACGCCTTCTTTGATGTATTCATCTTCTTCAACAACAGTTACTTTGCCTTTTCTTCCCTTAACTTCTACTGGTACGATTTCGTCTTTAAATCTACCTTCTTTTTTAGCCTTTTCTGCTTTTTGTTGACTTTCTGCAGCAAGCTTATCTTGTTCTTCTCTTGTTAGGCCGAATTTTTCAGCTATATTCTCTGCTGTAACTCCCATGTGGTAGTCATTGAATGCATCCCAAAGTCCGTCTTTGATC
>CAUPHU010000105.1:0-5965 GCA_963511095.1 uncultured Anaerococcus sp.
AAGATAGTAAGAAGTTATCAGCTATACCATTTGCCATCTTAGCAATAGTATTAGCACTTGCTGGAGCTATTAGCATTGCATCAGCCCATTTTGCAAGCTCTATATGAGGAACATCCTCATGGTGGCCTTCGAAAAGATCTTTATAGACCTTACATCTACCCATGGTTTCAAAACTTAAAGGATTTATAAATTCACAAGCCGATTTAGTCATGATTATCTTTAAATTAGCACCTTTTTTATTAAGTCTTGAACATAAGTCTAATACCTTATAGGCAGCGATACCTCCAGTAACACCTAAGAGTATATTTTTTTCTTTAAGCATCTTGTTTTTTAGTTACTTTTCCCTCAATAACCTCATATAAGGCCTGAGTAACAGGTTTTGCTTCAACTTCTTTAGTTAGTGGTGCTGAGCCATTTACTATTCTCCTTGCTCTTTTAGCGCACATCATGCAGATCTCATACCTGCTTGGGCTAACTTCAGATAGTGTTTTAAATGATGGGTTTTTCATTAATCCTCCTCAAAATTCAAATTTTCTTCTCTAAAAACTCTGTGCTTTTCAGCATTTATTATTTCATTTACTGATGTAATAGCTGAGTTAAGGTGGTCATTAACAACAATATAGTCATAATCTTTTATATATTCAAGCTCTTTTTTGGCATTGTTCATTCTGATTTTTATATCTTCATCAGTTTCTGTGCCACGGCCTACTATTCTCTTCTTAAGTTCTTTTAGGCTAGGAGGGGCTAAAAAAATAAAAACTCCATTATCAGTATTTTTTTTGATATTTAGAGCTCCTTGTACATCTATTTCAAGTATAACTATTTTTCCTTCATTAATTTTCTTTTCAACAAATTCTTTTGGCGTCCCATAATAATTATTATGAACGTGAGCATATTCAAGGAATTTGTCTTCTTCAATCATTTTTTCAAATTCATCATGATTAAGATAAAAATAACTAACTCCTTCTATTTCGCCATCTCTTTTCTTTCTGGTTGTTGCTGATACAGAATAAACTAAGTTTGTTTGTGTATTCATTAAATCGTGTAATACAGTACCTTTTCCGACTCCGGAAGGACCAGAAATAACTAATAAAAATCCCTTCTTCATCACTCCCCCTTATTTAAATCATTTTACTTTTATTAGGTCTTAGTTCAAGTATCAAGTTTCATAGCAAAGAGTATAATAACCTAGAGGTGAATTATGAGTTTTGATGGAATTGTAACAAGAAAAATAGTAAATGAATTAAAAAAAGAAATACTAGGTGGAAAAATACAAAAAATTTCCCAACCATCTAAAAATGACTTAGTTTTTAATATATATTCTATGGGAAAATCATATAAATTATTACTTAGCGCTAATAATAATGAAGCAAGAATTAATTTAACTAATAAGAAATACGAAAATCCAGAAAAACCAGACAATTTTTGCATGGTTTTACGAAAGCACTTAAATCAAGCTAAAATAATTGATATTAAACAATACGGACTTGATAGAGTTGTAGAATTTTCTATTGCATCTATTGATGAAATGGGATTTGATACTAGCAAGAAATTGATAGTTGAAATTATGGGTAGGCATTCAAATATTATCCTTACTGACGATACTTATAAAATAATAGATGCAATTAAACGTGTAAATGACCAAATGTCTTCAGTAAGACAAGTTTTCCCATCACTTAAATATGAAAGAATTACAAGCGATAAAATTAATATAAGTGATGAAGATTTTGAAAAAGATATTTTTTATTTTAGTCCTAGAATACCCAATAACTTCTCCCCTTTTAAACTATTCTATACCTATTATGAAGGATTTTCTCCTATTGTTGGCAAAGAGCTTATCCATAGGGCTGGAATTGATTCTAGAATAAATTGGAGCCTTGTTAGCGAATCGGAGAAAGCTCTACTAAATGATATATTATATAAACTAAGGTCGGATATAATAAATGATAAGTTAGGCGCTTATGATTATCGTGACGATAAAAAGATTAAAGATTATCATACACTAAGGCTAAGCCATCTAGGATTTAAAGAAAGTGAATACGACTTACTTAGTGAAGCAATTGATGACTATTATATATTAAATAAATCTAATGACAGGCTCGATCAAATAAAATCGAACTTATCTAAGATAATAAAAAATCACAAGAAATCTGTGAATAAAAAATTAAACATCCTTAATGACAATATTTTAAAAGAACCAATAGCAGATAAAGCGAAAAAAGAAGCTGACTTACTTGCAGCGAATCTTTATAGAATCGAAGAAAAATCAGATGAAATAAGTCTAGAAGATTTTTATAATGATAATCAAAGAATTGTAATCAAGCTTGATCCTAGAAAAACTCCTTGGGAAAATATAAACGATTTATATAATAGGTCAAAAAAAATAAAAACTTCTATCAGCTACGCTAAGAAGGATATACCAAAGCAAAAAAATATGCTTGACTATTTAGACCAACTAGAAGACTTTATAAATAGAACCGAGACAATTGCAGGCCTTGATGAAATTAGAGATGAGATGGTTGAAAATAAACTAATTAAGAAAAAATCTAAAGATAAGAAAAAGCAAAAGCTTTCTAAACCTTTACATTATAAAACTAATAATAATTCGGATATCTATGTAGGAAAAAACTCTAAACAAAACGATTATATCACATTAAAATTAGCTAAAAAAGAAGATTTGTGGTTCCACGTAAAGGATAGGCCTGGAAGCCACGTCATATTAAAATCAGATAAGGTAAATGATGAAGATATTCAAATTGCAGCATATCTTGCAGCAAAAAATTCTTCAATTGCAAATGACAATAAGATTGATGTAGACTATACCGAAAAAAAACATGTTAATAAAGCTAAGGGTGCAAAAGCTGGGATGGTTTATTACGAGAATTTTTCTACTATAACAGTAGATATGGAAAACAATTTAGATTGACTAGTCAAAAAAATATAGCAAACAAAAAAACCGGTTCTTTATTTCAAGATCCGGTTTTTAAATTTATAATTTTATATTATTTATTAACTGCTTCTTTAAGAGTTTTACCAGCTTTGAATACTGGAGCTTTTGATGCAGGAATTTGGATTACTTCTTCAGGTTTTCTTGGGTTTCTACCTTCTCTAGCTTTTCTATCTCTAACTTCGAAAGTACCAAATCCAACAAGTTGTACTTTGTCTCCTTCAACTAATGCTTCTTGAACTGTTTCTAAGAATGCGTTTAGTGCTTTTTCAGAGTCTACTTTTTTAAGACCACTTTTTTCTGATATACTATTTAATAATTCTGATTTATTCATATTTCCTCCTATAAATCAACATGATTCTGTTTAACTCTAAGATTGATTATACATAACAAATTCAATAATTTCAAGCATTATCAGATAAAAACCTTAATTTTACTTGATTTTATAAGTTTATTTAAATATTCTTCATAAGAATCTTTTAAATATTCATCTTTTGTATGCATTAACAACTCATTTTCATTCTCATTATATGAATTTATCATAAGTATCATGTACTTATTATCATATTCGAAAATATCGCTGACCTTTTCTTTTTCTGTCATTTTTGATTTTACAAGTAATGGGTCATCTTTATAAACAAATTCTGAGTTTATAATCTCATAATTTTTAACTGGATTTTTTAGCGCCTCTCTAAAATCAAGTTGTGACTTTATTTTTGAATGTGTTTTCTCTGCAACATCTTTGTTATCAAATACTAGGACATTGTATTTATAAAGTCTATGCAAGTCTTCATTTGACTTATAAAAATGCAAAATATCCGAATCTTTTATTTTATTATGAGTTAGGAAAAATTCATAGTGCATTTTCCTAATTGAGTCATTGAATAAAATGTCAGAAAAATCATTGTCGTTAATATTCAGAGCTTTAATATTTGACTTAAGTGAATTTTTATCACCTAATTCTTTTTCTATGTCACTTCTTAGTTTGGCGGCATAATTGTCATCAATTTCTACTTTTTTATTGGCAAGATCATTTAACATAATTTGATCTTTAATCATAGAATCTAGTAGTTCTTCTCTGAGCTTTTCTTTATTTGTTTTTCCTTTAGTACTTTTAGTCTCTAAGTAAGTATCTCCATACTTTTTTGTGTAATATGCTATATAAAAACTAAGCTCTTTTTCAAAAGTATCTTTATCTATAGATTTGCCATCTACTAATGCAATAGTTTTATCATCCCTTACACTCTTATTGCAGGAGGAAAGGACGATAAAACAAAGACATAAAGATAATAAACTAATTATTATCTTTTTTATCTTCTTCATTTTCTTCTTTGTTTTCTTTGTCTTCTTTATTTTCAGCTTCTTCAGCTTCTTCAGGTTTTTCTTCTGATTCTTTTTGTTTTTCAGCAGCTATAGTTGATTCAGTAACTACATTCGCTTTTTCGTTTAATTCTTTGATGTAGTCAGCGTATTTTTTGTCTGTTAAAGCATTTGTTATAGCTTCTTTGTTATCTTCTATAGAGTCTGCTACTTTATTAAGTTTTATAATATGGTAACCAAATTGAGTTTTAATTGGGTCAGAAATTTCACCTTCTTTAAGGCTAAATGCAGCGTCTTCAAATTCTTTTACCATTTGACCTTTAGAAAAAGTTCCTAGATTTCCGCCATTTTCAGCATTTGCTGTATCTTTTGAATATTCTTTTGCAAGTTTTGCAAAATCTTCTCCCTTATCTAGTTTTTCTTTTATTTCTTTAGCTGTTTTTTCATCTTCAACTAAAATATGGCTTGCGTCACGTTTTGCGAACTGATCTTTATTGTCTTCATAGTATTGTTTAATCTCTTCATCAGTAACTGGGTGTTCTTTTGTAAACCATTCTTTATGCTTTTGATACATTAAGTCTTTTCTTACAGTTTCTTTGAATTTTTCTACATCCATATTGTAGTCGTCAAGCATTTTATCAAATTGTTCTTGGCCACCAAATTGTTTTACTGAGTTTAGGAAGGCTTCATTTACATCTTTATCAGCAACTTCAATCTTATTTGCTTTCATATCATCAGATATAAGCTTGTCTTGAACCATCATTTGAACTATCGAATTCTTAAGGTTTTGCCTACTTGCAAGCATTGCACCATAAAAACTCATTTCTTCTTTATAAGCATCTTTTGAAATTTTTTCGCCATTTACAATTGCTATTGCATCCTTACCAAGTTCTTTAGCTGCTGCTTTTTCTTCTACTTTTGTGTCATTTTTTCCATCGTTTGCTTGATTTCCACAAGCTGCTAGCACCATTGTTGATGCAAGCATAACTGTTAATAGTTTCTTTTTCATTTTTTACTCCTTATTTTGTTAATTGTATCTAAAAGTTCATAAGTGTCAAGTAATTTATTCCTTGTCGCTGGTATTATAAAACTTGCTTTATTTGATAAGTCAAGACTCATTTCACCTTTAAAGCTCTCATTTATCTCTTTTAATTCTTCAAATGAATAGTAATCTTTGTCTACAAAGAATAAATTAATGCTAGTATCAGTTTCTCTTATTTCTGTAATACCATTTTGGCTTGCAAGTGATTTTATAAGAGATACATACATTATATTATCCACTATTAGCGGAATATCTCCATATATATCTATAAGTTCTTCTACTAACGACTCATAATCATCCTTATCCCTAATATTTGCTATACGATTATAAATTTCAATTTTTTGGCTAGGTTCTTTAATATAAGAATTTGGGATATAAGCGTCAATCTTTATGTCGATATATGTTTGATTTTCTTCTTTAATTTTAACTTTCTTACCAGAGGCTTTTTCCACTGCTTCTTGTAGAAATTTTACGTAAAGATCATAACCAACAGCTTCCACATATCCAGATTGGCTTTCTCCCAAGAGATTTCCTGCTCCTCTAAGTTCTAGGTCTTTCATAGCAATTTTATATCCAGATCCAAAATCAGAGAAGTCCCTTATAGATTTAAGCCTCTTCTCACCAATTTCTGTTAGGATTTTACCAGTCCTATAAGT
>CAUPHU010000106.1:0-5844 GCA_963511095.1 uncultured Anaerococcus sp.
GTTTTCCGTTAGGTGTTTATTTGCGTTTATATAGTCAATCAATATATAATCATCGTCACCAATCTCACTTAGGCCATGTCTATAAAACAATTGATTTGACCTTACAAGGAAATTTTGCTGCCAATTAACTCTTTCACTGCCCTTGATATTGTGAAGTTTTTTTAAAGCGATTCCAAACTCTTTTCCTATAAGGAATTGTTCCTTGGCACTTGCCTTGTCTAGGTATTGTCTCAAAGAAATCTCATTTCTGTATTCATATACCTTAAATGATCTCTCAATATCAGGCATAAGTCCCTTATCATATATTGCTAAAGGATTTAAGCCAGCACCTTCTAAAACCTCATTTACTAATGCTTCATTTTCAATATCATCAAATTGATCAAGATTATAAAGTGCAAAAACATAGGATTTATCATCTCTAGTAATTTTATATTTGCTAGAACCAATTTTTTCTATCTGGTCAATTTCTTCTATATCATTAAAAATATCAGTGTGACCTAGGATATCTCTAATATCGCTAGTCATAATATTACCTACTAATTATTTTCTTTTACTAAAGCTTCAACTTCTTCAGTTAATTCAAGGTCTAGAGCTTTTTCTGCAAATACCTTTTCTTCTTCTAGGCTAGATTTTAAAATAGTATCTTTAATTTCTGCTATTTTAGAAGAAGATCCTGAGAATTCATCAAGTCCTAGTCCTAGAAGGAGTTTAGTTGCTTCTGTGTCTGCTGCAAAAGCTCCACACATACCTGTCCACTTACCTGCTTCATGTGATACATCTATTACGTGTTTAATTGCTCTTAGGACTGCTGGATTGTAGTTTGAATACATATGAGCTATATTCTCATTTCCCCTATCTACTGCAAGAGTATATTGGGTAAGGTCGTTCGTTCCTATTGAGAAGAAGTCAGCATATTTAATAAACTTATCAGCCATAATTATTGATGCTGATGTTTCTACCATTATCCCTACATCTAGGTCTTTGTTGTAGTCAATGCCTTCTTGATCTAGTTCTTTCTTGATTTCTTCAATTAATTCTATAGATTTTTTAAGTTCATCTATGTTTACTACAAAAGGAATCATTATTTTTAGATTACCAAAGGCTGATGCCCTAACTAAAGCTCTTAGTTGAGTTCTAAAAATATCTTCCTTATCAAGGCAAAGGCGTACTGCTCTGTATCCAAGGAATGGGTTTTCTTCTACAGGGAATTTGAAATAGTCAAGTCCCTTATCCCCACCTATATCTAGTGTTCTAATGATAAGTGGCTTATCTCCCAATAACTCTGTAGCTTCTTTATAAACTTCAAATTGTACTTCTTCACTTGGGAAGTCTGAGCTTTCCATGTAAAGAAATTCGGTTCTAAATAGACCAACACCGTCACAACCATTTTCAATTGCTAGTTTAAGGTCTTCAATATTACCAATATTTGCAGAAACTTCTATTCTCTTGCCATCTGTTGTGATAGCTTCTTTGTCTTTTACAGTCTGCAGTCTTTCTTTTTTCTCTTTTTGTTCTTTTATAAGCTCTTCGTATTTTATTATTTCATCTTCGCTTGGATTTACAATGAGTAAACCTTGGTGACCATCAATTATTGCTTTTTCCCCGCCCTTAAGTTTTGTAGATACATCTGCCATACCAACTAGTGCTGGCATATCAAGGGTTTGAGCAATTATTGATGTATGGCTAGTTTTTCCACCTAAATCAGTCGCAAATCCAACAACTGCATCTTTATCCATGTTTGCAGTGTCAGAAGGAGTAAGTTCTTTAGAAATAATTATGCTGCCTTTATCAAGTTTTGATAGATCTTTAGGTTTAATCCCTTTTAATTTATACATAACTTGATAGCCAATATCTTGATAATCACTAGCACGTTCTTTAAGATATTCGTCGTCAAGAGCACTCATTATTTCCACCATCTCTCTAATAGTTTCATCAAGAGCAAGTTCACAGTTTTTGTCTTCATTTTTAATTTTTCCTTCTATAGTATCGGAAAAATATGGGTCTTGGAGTAATTCTTTATGAGCATTCGCAATGTTTTCTTGCGCTTCAGTTGGATTATCGAGATTACTTAAATCGTCAATATAAGAATTGATTGCATCCTTAACTTTTTGATATTCACTATCAGCAAGATCCTTATCTATTTTACCTTGGTTAATTTCTATTTTTTCCCTATTAAACAGGTATATATTACCAATTGCATAACCAGTACTTGCCTTTATACCTTCATATCTTTCGGTCATTTAACTTATTCTCCTTTATATTTATAGTTTTAAAAAAAGGATACTAAAAAGTATCCTTTATAGACTTGATTTTATTCAGCTAAATTTTCAACAAATTCAACTAATTCGTCAGCGAATTTTTCTTCATCATCGCCTTCAACGATTAGCTTAATTTCAGTTCCTTTAGCTATACCAAGGCTCATAACATTGAAGATGCTCTTAGCGTTTGCTTGTTTATCTTCTTTTATAATTGTAACTTCACCTGGGTAATTTTTAACAAATTGTACTAATGATGCTGCTGGTCTAGCGTGTAAACCTGTTTCATTTGTAACAATTACTGTTCTTTCTGCCATAAATATCCTCCTAAAATGTTATTCATATTTATTCTACTTTATTTTAAAATTTTAACAATACTTTAACTAATAACTTTAGATGATTCTCTCTTATTAATTTGGGCATCAATAATCCAGTCGTCTTCAAGTATTTCACCCTCATTTTTAATTCTTTTAATAAGAGCTCTTATTGAAATAGCACCAATATCATAATAAGGTATTGATACTGTTGTAAGTTTAGGTCTGTAAATACTTGCTATTTGATTATCGCCAAAGCCTACTACAGATAAGTCATCTGGTACTTTTATGCCGTGGTCTACACAGTAGTTCATAAAGCCAATTGCAATTTCGTCATTTACACATGCTACTGCACTTATGTTCTCTTTCTTAATAATATCGACAGCCTTTTCAGCATTGTTATAACCATCGTCACTATTTGTTCCGTCAATTCTAAGTATATGGGACTTATCTTTGCCTACAGCCTTTTCATATCCCTTAATCATAGATTCGTTTATAACATTTTCTTCAATACCTGCCATCATAAGTATATTTTCATGACCATCATTAGCCAAGCTATTGATAAGTTTGAATTCTTCGCTTTCATAATCAACTTTCACTGTTTTAATATTTTTGTAATTATGATATTGATCAAGGATTACGAAAGGAATTCTAGTTTCTCTAAGTTTTACAAGTATTTCCGTAGAAATATCTTCAGTAATTATCACGAGACCTTCTACTTGTTTGGTCGCTAGAAAATCAATAGAATTTTCAACTTGCTTATCATCTCCATATGAGCTTGTTAGAAGGATATCGTACTTATAAACCCTTCCTATCTCTTCTATTCCTCTTATTAGTTGGGCCATGTATTCTATACCTATGTCCTTAACGATAACACCAACTAGATTAGATTTTCTCATTACTAAGGATCTTGCTAATTCATTTGGCTTGAAGTCAAGCTTGTTAATAGCATCAACAACCTTTCTTCTAGCCTCAGGACTAACTGGTTTTGAATTGTTCATAACCCTAGAAACAGTAGATATAGATACTCCGGCAAGCTTTGCTACGTCTTTAATTGTTGGTTGTCCCATATCTCCTCCATTATATAAAAGGCCATCGTTATGATGACCTTAAATTAACCTGCAATTACGTTTTTAACTATATCTATAACATCTATTATTAAAGATGAATAATCTGTAATTGATGCAACTCCGGCTCCAAAAGTATCAACACTGTCTACCGCTGTTATTCCAACATAATTTACAGTATCTTTTACATCATCAGCTATTGAGTTTACACTTGTCATGGTATCATTAACTTTAGCTATAGCCATTTTTAAATTAGGATCTGCTACTAAACCATTCACATTATTGACAAGGCTACTTGCTTCATTAGTAAGCTCTGGTAGTTTCTTTATTACTTGATCTATATTGTTTGAATTTTTATCAAGAACCTCTTGGGCACTTCCTAAAAGTTTATTAAATTTGACTAAGACCAGTACCAAGAATACTAGGGCTAATATAGCCAGAATAGTTATTATAATGTTGCCTAAAAGATTAAAATCTATAGTTATACTCATTTTAACCCCCTAGATTATTTGTTTTTGTTTCTTGCTTTATTGTCGTTCTCTTTTACCTTATCTTTTGTATCTTCTGCTTCTTCTTTAATTTCTTTTGCGTCTTCTTTAACAACTTCTTTTGTTTCTTTAGCTTCTTTAGATATTTCATCTTTTTTCTCATCAGCAACTTTAGATATTTCTCCAGCGCTATCTTTTACGATTTCTTTTACGTCTTTAGCACCTTCAGCTAATGAGTCTTTTACTTCCTTAGAAGCTTCTTTAATTTGTCTACCTGTATCTTTAGCTACTTCTGTTCCGTATTCAAAACCATCTTTGATTGGTTGAAGATCTGTGTATGCTCTATATCTTAAGTCTTCATAGCCATCTTTAGCTTGGTCTATCATATCATTTGTAGTATCTTTAACAGCATCTACTGTATCATTAAATGCATCTTTGATATCTTCTCTTGTTTGCTTTCCAGACTTTGGAGCAAGTAAGATACCTGCTGCAGCACCAACAAGGGCACCAACTAAAAGACCTTGGCCTCTCATTCTAGAATCGTGATTTTTAGCCTTCCAAATTTCATATTTAATTTCTCTTTGTTTTGCTTTTGCTTTACTTTCAATATAATCTTGTAGTGACATATATTTCTCCTTTAAATTTAAGTTTAACTAATATTATTTAGTCTTATTAATTAATACCCCAAAATAATATTTTAAAACTTTATATTATCCTAAGGGGCCCTTAACTTAAGACCTTCCCATATGTGAAGGTGGGCAAGCTGTCTAAAATTTCTGACTTCCACTCTCTGGAGGCTTGTCATCGAAGTTAGAACTCCGCAATCCCTTATCAAAGTTGTAGGTTTAAATTGGGCCATCACCTTAGGATAACTTAATTATAATATATTTCAAAATATTTTTCAAGACAAATATTTTCATAAGTTTTCTAGAAATGGCTTGAAATTAGGATAATCTTCAAGAATAATACTTTCCTGAGTCAGAAATTCCTCAAAAGATAGAAAATATGAATGCAGCAAAAACCTTTCTAAATCATATTTAGAACCGTATAATCTATCGCCAACTATAGGATGGCCCAGCTTGCAAAGGCTGGCCCTAATTTGATGAGTCTTTCCTGTTTTAATATCACAAACAATAAGCGAGTACTTATCATTTGACTCTAATGTTTTAAAATAAGTAATTGCCTCTTTCCCCTGCTTATCGACGTAGTAAAACTTTTTATCTTCGTTGTAAGAAAGATTAAGTTTACATAACCTATCAATTTTAAAGTCACCCTCTACATAGGCAAGGTATTTTTTTATAATTTTATTTTCTTCAATTTGTTTCTGATAATAGGCTTGTGCATATTTATTTTTTGCTACCATCATAAGACCTGATGTATTCATATCAAGTCTGTTAATAAGTCTAATTTTAGCTTTTATATTTTTCTTTTTAAAGTAAAAAGCAATATTATTTGCAAGACTTACTTGATTACTAGAATTTACAGTTAGTCCATAGTTCTTATTTATAACCAAAATATTATCATTTTCATATACTATATCAAGTATTCCTTCAATAGGCTCGTAATCGTAGTCTTCTTCATCGACTAAAATCTTAACAAAATCTCCCTTTCCTAGACTCACATTTTTATTTACTGCTTTATCATTTACAATAATTCCGTCTCTAATAAGGTCTTGACAAGCCCTCTTAGATATATAATTTTCTTTTAAAAATTTTTTTAA
>CAUPHU010000107.1:0-5840 GCA_963511095.1 uncultured Anaerococcus sp.
CATGTAGATTAGGTATGTTATATTATTAGACCATGGAAATGACGCTTCTGGATGATGTAGGGCATAGTATACGAATAATATTGCAATCACAATCATTACCAAGCCTATTTTTAAATGTTGTTTGTTTTTCATCACTAGTACTCCTATTTAAAATTAAGAACATATTCATAAATTTTATTTTTTGAAAATCTACTTTCGTTTTTGATCTTTTTGACAATTTCTTTGGTAGACTTGCAGTCGTCAATCATTTCTTTTATTTTTTTATCAAAATTAGAGCATAAAATATAAGATTATTTCTATTAGAATTATTACCAAGCCTATACTTGAATATTTTTTGTTTTTCATCACTAGGATTCCTATTTAAAATTGATTACATATTCGTAGATTTCATTTTTTGAAAATCTACTTTCTTTTTTGATTAATTTTACAATTTCCTTGGTAGATTTGCCTTCGCTAATCATTTCTTTTATTATCTCGTCAAAACTTGATATATCTTGAGAATCCTCTTCCTTTTTGCCTTCTAAGATTAGAACGAATTCGCCCTTGAAGGTTATTTCCTCTGGGTCTATATCTCTAATAGTATAAGTCTTATATTCCTCAAATTTTTTCGTTAGCTCTTTAGCTATTGTAAGTTTTCTTTCTGGGAAAAGTTCTTTAAAATCTTCGATTGTTTTTGGAAGGTTGTGGACAGAGTCGAAGATAATTGAGGTCATATCTTCATTTTTTAATTTTTCGTAAAGCTCATTTTTCTCCTTAGATTTTTTGCCAATAAAACCATAAAAAGTGAAGGCTGACATATCTTGGCCAGAGCCTATTAGGGCTGTAAGAATTGAGCTTGGGCCTGGTAAAATTGTATAGGATATATTATTTTCTATACATTTTTTAATCAAAATTTCCCCAGGATCAGACATGCCTGGCATGCCCTGATCGCTAATTACTCCAATTGTGATTCCTTCGCTAGCCTTTCTTATAAGTTCTTCGCTTTTTGCCTGTTCGTTAAATTTGTGATAGGAGGTTAGAGGCTTGGTTATTTCATAAAAATCTAAGAGTTTTTTTGATTCTCTAGTATCTTCGCAGGCAATTAGGTCACAAGCTTTTAGGGTATTAATAGCCCTTATTGTCATGTCTTCTAAGTTGCCGATGGGTGTTGGGATAAAATATATTTGGTAATCCATTAGATCTCCTTATAGGTTCCGTTTATTTTTCTAACTTGGTCTGTGTACTTTCCGTCTTTGTAAATTATTATTGGGTCTTCGATTTTTATCCCGTCATTAGCGTTTTTTACAAATTCTATTAGGATAAATTGGGGTTTGGTATCGAAAGTTGAAGATACAAACTGTATTCTCTTTGGCTTGATATTGCCTGCATTATTAAAAATTTCTACCATTCTTTCTGGTTTGTGGATCATAAAAAGCTTGCCTTTATCCTTAAGACTTTTATTTGCAAAATCAAAGATGTCATCTAGGGTGAGGTAGATTTCCTGCCTAGAAATCAAAAACTCCTCGTCTTTGTTGGCGATATTTCCCTCATATTTGTAGTAGGGAGGGTTGGTTATAATATAGTCTAGGCTATTTATAGGAAAGTCTAAGCTATTTAGGTCTTTATTAATTATCTTTATATTTTCTATAGAATTTAATTTGATATTTTCATCTAAAATTTTTGCCTTTTGGTCTTGGATTTCGACTGCAAAAACTTCGCCTAGATCATAGAGGCTATTTGCCATCATAGATAAGATTCCATTGCCGGCCCCAATATCAAGGAGGTTTTTATTCCTTTTCATCTTTGCAAAGTCAGTTAATAATATAGAATCAATGCCAAAGGAATATGCTCCCTCAACATGGATCATTTTTAAATTTGTACGTGGTATATAATCTAATTTTGTCATATTTATATTATAACAGATAAGTAAATATTGTTAAATTCAATATTGATAAAGCTTTTTGCGAAAGATTTGACAAAAGGAAAACCTTATATTATAATGGATTCATAAGATAATAAAATCTTCAGGGCGGAGTGTAATTCTCCACCGGCAGTTATAGTCTGCGAGCGAAAGCCGAATCGGTGAAATTCCGATACCGACAGTTAAAGTCTGGATGGAAGAAGTGTTATAGTACTATATTTGTATGTATTTTCTTTGAAGTCAAGTCCCTGAAAGGGGACTTTTTTTAGTCCCCAAAAAGGAAGTGATAGATTGAATTATGAAAAATTAATGAGAGAATGTTTTGCCTTAGCAGAAAAAGGTGCGGGAAAGGTTCTCACAAACCCTATGGTGGGTGCAATCCTAATTAAGGATGGAAAAATTATTGGAAGGGGCTACCATCACGGTTTTGGCAAGGATCATGCAGAAATTGACTGCTTTAAAAATGCTACAGAAAGCGCTGAAGGAGCAACCATGCTTGTAAACCTCGAGCCTTGTTCCCACTTCGGAAAAAATCCACCCTGTGTGGATGAAGTCATAAGGCAAAAGGTAAAAAGAGTTGTGATTTCAAACCTCGATACAAATCCAAAAGTTTCTAGCATAAAAAAGATGGAAGAGGCTGGGATTGAGGTTATAACAGGTATCTTAGAAGATGAAGGAAAAGTTTTAAATGAGAAATTTTTCTTCAATATGAAATATAAAAGACCCCTAGTTGCCCTTAAATACGCAATGAGTCTTGATGGAAAGATTGCAACAAGATCTTATGATTCAAAATGGATTAGTGGAGAAGAGTCGAGAAATTTTGTCCATAAACTAAGAAATGACTACGATGCAATTTTAATTGGTAAAAATACTCTCCTAAAAGATAATGCAAAATTAAATTGCAGGCTAGATGGGGGTGTGGACCCTGTTAGAATTATTTTAGCAAATGACTTAGACTTTGATGAAAATCTTGAAATTTTTAAACTTGATTCTGATAAGGATACTATTATAGCGAGTTCATCATATGGAGATTTGAGTGTAAATGCAAAAATCCTTCGCTGCAAGAAAAAAGACGGCCAAGTAGATTTAGAAGATTTGCTCGATAAGCTTTACCAGATGAATATTGGCTCTGTCCTTGTTGAGGGTGGTAGCCTTGTGAATACAAGCTTTTTAGAAAATAGTTTAGTTGATAAGATTTATGAATTCATTGCCCCAATTGTTGTTGGCGGAAAAGATTCGAGATCAGCATTTTTAGGCCAAGGTGTAAGTGAAATTAAGGATGCAGAGAAATTTGAAATAGCAAATTTAGAAAGATTTGGCGAAGATATTATGGTTGAGGTGAACAATGTTTACAGGAATATCGACTGAGCTTGGCAAGGTCGCAGAATTTAGACAAAAGTCTGACCATGTCGAAGTCAAAATCACCTGCAAGGGTGTTTTAGATGATTTAAAAATCGGGGATTCTGTAATGACTGACGGAGTTTGTCTCACAGTTAAAGAGTTTGGCTCAGATTATTACAAGGCAGACCTTATGAAAGAAAGTCTTGATAAAACAAAGTTTGACTCGAGCTTCTTAGGCAAGTTTGTAAACCTAGAAAGGGCTTTGAGGTTTTCAGATAGGCTTGACGGCCACATTGTCCAGGGTCACGTGGATGGGGTTGGCAAACTTATCGGTATCAATAAAAATGTCTATAGGTTTAAGACTGATAGGAGAATTTCTAAATATATTGTAAATAAGGGGTCGGTTTGCCTTGACGGGATCTCCCTTACGGTGTCAGCTGAAAGTGCTGATACTTTCGAAGTCTCACTCATTCCGGAAACAATTGCCAACACCAATTTTAAGTATAAAAAAATAGGCGATGCTGTTAATATCGAAACTGATATTATTGGTCGTTTTGTAGAAAAATTATATAGAAATGATAAGAAGGAGGATTTGGGCTCACTTTTAGGCCTTAACTAGGATGACAAATATAGAAAAAGCAATAGAAGCTATAAGAAATAACGAATTAATTATAGTGACAGATGACGAATCAAGGGAAAACGAAGGCGACTTTATCTGCGCTGGAGAAAATGTTACTGGTGAGATGATAAATATTATGGCCAAATACGGTAGGGGCCTTATTTGCACACCTATGAGCAGGGAAATTGCTGAAAATTTAGATATTCCTCTTATGGTTACAAATAATACTGACAATCACGAAACAGCTTTCACCGTCTCAGTTGACCATGTAAGCACAACTACTGGAATTTCAGCCTTCGAAAGGGCAGAAACTATAAGGCAGATGATAAATCCTAAATCAAAACCAGAAGATTTTAGAAGGCCAGGCCATGTTTTCCCACTTATTGCCAAAAAAGGTGGGGTTTTAGAAAGAGATGGGCATACAGAAGCGACTGTAGACCTTATGAAGCTTGCAGGCAAAAAACAAATTGGTCTTTGCTGTGAAATAATGGCAGATGATGGCCATATGATGAGAGGTGACGATTTAGTCAAACTTGCTGACAAACTCGGTCTTGTGATGACAAGCGTGGAAGAAATTCAAAACTATATAAAAGAAAATAAAAAATCTGAACTTGAAATGACAAACCCTGTCAAACTTCCTTCTGATTATGGTGAATTTACTGCGATTGGTTTTATAGATCCGGAAGATGGCAAGGAACATATTGCCCTTACAAAGGGAGATATAAGTGGAGAAGATATCCTAACAAGAATTCACTCAGAATGCCTAACTGGTGATGTGCTTGGGTCAAAAAGATGTGACTGTGGCAATCAGCTTCATAAGGCATTAAAAGCTATAGAGAAAAATGGTTCAGGAGTCCTTCTCTATATGCGCCAAGAAGGCCGTGGAATTGGTTTATTTAACAAGCTTAAGGCTTATGAACTTCAAGAACATGGTTTTGATACAGTTGATGCTAATAGAGAACTTGGTTTTCCTGATGATATGAGAGATTATAAGGTTGCAGCAGAAATTCTTAAAAAACTTGGCGTGAAATCAGTAAGGCTTATGACCAATAACCCTGATAAGGTAGACCAAGTTGAAAAATACGGTATAGAAGTTAGCGAGAGAGAACCTCTTGAGATAAAATCAAACGAAATAGATGAATATTACCTAAAAACAAAAGTTTATAGAATGGGACACAAATTAAACGAATTTAAGGAGAAGAAAAATGCGTGAGTATAGTGCTAATTTAGTTTCAAATAATAAAAAATATGCAATAGTTGTTGCAAGATTTAACCACTTTATAACAGATAGGCTCCTAGAAGGCTGCCTTGATACCTTGAAAAGACATGAGGTCAAAGATGAAGAAATTTCTATAGTAAGGGTGCCAGGTGCCTTTGAAATCCCACTTGCAGCCAAAAAACTTGCCAAAAAAGAAGATGTGGATGCAGTTATCTGCCTTGGAGCTGTTATCCGTGGCGATACACCACACTTTGACTATGTTTGCGCAGAAGTATCAAAGGGAGTGGCCCATGTGGGTCTTGAAAGCGAAAAACCAGTTATCTTTGGTGTTGTAACCACAGATAATGTTGACCAAGCTGTCCAAAGAGCAGGAGTTAAGTCTGGTAATAAGGGGGCAGAAGCTGCAATTTCTGCTATAGAGATGGCAAACCTTGTTGATCTACTATGATTTTAGTATTTGACTTTGACGGGACAATCCATAAGACAGAAATAGCCTACAAAAAAGCAATTACAGAAAGCCTTGCTGAATTAAATCTTGATATAAATGATTTTGATTTTAAATCTTTTATTGGCATGGGACCAAAGGACGGTTGGGATATAATTCTAAATGATGATTCTGATAAGACTCCTTATATAGAAAAAAATGGCGATAGGATCATTAAATATATGAAGGAATCAGGTGAGCTTTATGATGGGGCAATCGAAACTCTTTCATATCTCAAAGATAAGTACGACCTCTATATACTTTCAAAATGCAGGAG
>CAUPHU010000108.1:0-5785 GCA_963511095.1 uncultured Anaerococcus sp.
CCTTTAAGCTTGTCGTAGGCCGCCTTAACTTCGGCTTCTGTAGGATTTTCCTTATCTAATATCTTTTTAGCTTCCTCAAGAGCCTTGTCATAGTCAGCCTTCAATTCTTTTGGAGCCTTTGTGTATTTTTCACTCTTTCTAAATACATCATCATTTTCGGCAAGAGCCTTAAGCTTGATTAATAAATCGTCTCTTGTTTTGTTAGGATTTTCACCCTTGATCATTTCTTTTATGAAATGGTCAACAGCTTCATCTTTTATAGCTGCGTCTAAGGCACTAAATTTTGCGTCTTCGTCAGCCGTTTTATCGTTGTACAGTTCTAGGGCGTCTTCTATTCTTTTTCTAGCAGCTTGGTTTATATTTGTATAATCCTTGTGGTTTTTGACTTCTTTTAATAGGTGATAATACTCGTTGCTTAGATATTTCTTTTCGCTAATCTTACCATCTATGAAGGCCTTGGTATGGTCGATTAAGTCGAGAATGTCCTTGGCTTCTTCGCTATCAAGCTTCTTATCTTTTTCTAAGGCCTTTGCCTTTTTGATAAGGGCTGGATATTTGTTAGAAGCAGCATACAAAGCTCCATCTTTTCTACTTGAAGCTGCAGTTTTGTAAGCAGGATCTCCGATAAACCTATCGTAGTCATAAATTTCTGCAAGAAGTCTTCTCGTTTGGTCAGTCATCTTGCCATCTATGGTTTCTTTGGTATTTACTATGTTTTTGTATAGGTTGTTTAGAAGGTTTGCGTCAGTTTTTTCTTTTGCAAGCTCTTCCTTAGCGCTTTTAATAAGGTCGTCATAAGCCTTGATTAATTTTTCGTCAGCCTTTTTAAACTTTTCAGACTCTCTAAAGTCCTTCTCATCAACAAGTTTTTTTAGCCTTTCCCTTAGGAAATTGTTAAGTTCACTAACAGACTTATTGAAATCATTGTAGGCTTTTGTTAGGTCTTCTAGGCTTGCGTTTTTATCAGCATTGGTCTTTACAGCCTTTTCCCTAGTCTTGTTATAAGAATCTCTGGCATCTTTTTGGTCAGATCCATAGAAATTGTCAATCGCAATCCCATTTGTGCTTTCTATAAGCTTTTTAAGGGCATCTTTGGCTGCTTCTTTGTTTGCAAAAGTCTTATCTTTTGACTCATCTACCTTGATTGAACCAGGTTTTTCAGACTTTTTCTTATTTATTTCATCTTTAAGCTTATTTAGGTAATCTTCTAGTTCCTTGTAGGTTTCTAGTGGCTTTACATTGCCAAACATATAGGACCTTGCATAAAATTCAGCTAGGGCTACATTTTCTATATACTTTTTCTTAAGGTCTTCGTCTTTAAGTCCCTTGATTACCTCATCTTTAGTTTTAGAAAACTCTCTGAGATTATTGAGTGTATCTTTAATTTTTTGCTCTTCAAGATTTTTAGTTTCAATCTTGATTACCTTAAAGCCTGGGTCTTTTTCCTCGATGTCATACCATGCCTGAGCTAGTTTTTGACCAGCTTGGTAGTACTTATCGTAATTCTCTTCGTTAATATTTTTAGTTTCATCAAAAAGCTTATTATATTCATCAAGAGCCTTTTTGTAGGCTTCTTTTTTATCCTTGTTTGCAAGTAAGTA
This sequence comes from uncultured Anaerococcus sp., assembly GCA_963511095.1. GTDB lineage: Bacteria > Bacillota > Clostridia > Tissierellales > Peptoniphilaceae > Anaerococcus. The sequence goes on from CAUPHU010000108.1 coordinate 1,602, forward strand.
ATTGTTAGTTTCATCGAAATTTCTGAGACTTTCAATTAATTTATTGATGTCAGCCGCAAGGTCATCTACGTTTTTCTTTTCTGGGATACTTTCTTTTACTAATCCCAATTCCTTGTCAAGCTTTTCGAAATCTTCCTTGCTTGGCTCTGTGTATTCGGTTTTGTCATCAAATGAGTTTATGGCAGCTTCTGATAGCTCTCCTAGCTTTTCGCTAAGTTTTACCAAATTATCGCCAGTCACATCAGCCTTTTCCAAATCCTTAAGGATGTTTTTAACGCCCTTGTTTTCTTCATTAAGGTATTTGTATTCGTCTTTGTCATCTGACTCGCTATTGTTTGAGAGTACCTTATCCGCCTTGATGACGCTTGCCTTAAGCTTATCTATGTTAGCCTTAGCATTTTCTGGAAGTTTTTTGATAGCACTTTCTATAGCAGAAATGTGCTTATCCAAATCATCTAAGCTTACTTCCCTATTTTCGCTATATTCTTCCGCATCCTTCATGGCCTTATCAAGGGCATCACGAGTCTGAGTATCAGCTAGTTTGTAGTCAGATTTTTTCTTTATTTCTTCAAAATTGCCAATATAGCCTTTGATTATGGATAATTTATAGATAGCCTTATCATAATCGCTTTCGCTACTTGTCGCCTCAGTCGCATAACTTTGGCTAACAGCACCTGCAACCGGGCTAAATACAAGGCCTAGGGTCAAAAGGCCTGCAATCAGTTTTTTGTTCATCTTTTTCTCCTCACAAGCATTTGCTTCTTGCCTAATTATAATCTTTATGACAGTTTTTGTCAACAAAGGCTTGTTTTTCAATAGCTATAGGCTTTTTTGGTACCTTTCTATTATTTTTCTTGATTTTCTTATAATTTCTTCCTGCTTTTTGATCATTTTTTCAAGTTTGCCTCTTACTGGAGCAATTGTTTTTGGGGCAGTTTTGAATAGGTTTCTGCAGGTCTTTATTGTAAGCTCAGATTCTTTAACAGCATCTTCTAGCTTTGCTATAGCCGCTTCTTTCTTATACTTTTCCCTCAAAGCTTTTGCTTCATCAAGCTCTTTCTTCTTGTCCCATCTTTCATCTAGGATGGTAGATCTTGCACTAGAATATTCAGGCACAGTCACATTATCAGAAATAGCATTGACATAGTCAATCAAAAGCCTGTCATAAACAGCCTTGTTTGCACCTTCCTTTACCACAAAATATCCCTTGAGATATTCGTAAAGGTCATTGGCATTTTTGGCACGGATTGTATAGCCATCAAGCTTTGCACCATTTCTAAAATAGACGCCAAGCATGGCTTGTTCCAAAGAAGGGACCACATTTGTCACATAAGAATCAAGCTTGTTTGACACTTCAAAAAGCTCTTTTTCAGCCGCCTTTTTGCTTGTCACATAGTTGCCATCTTTGTCTATATAGGCCTTGGAAGCCTTTTTCACATCATCATAAAGCTTGTCATAAGTTTTATATTCTTCTTCAAGCCTTGCAATCTTCTCATCAAGCTCTCTTATCTTTATATCTATACTAGACTCAGCCGCCATAGCCACACTAGGAGCCACAAAAGCCAAACTCATAGCGAGAGATACCATTTTCAAAGTCTTTTTCATAATAGGTCCTTTCTTCAATATTCATTTATTTCTTAACATTTACTACTAATATTATACCCTTAAAAATGAAATTTATATAATCTTAAGATTTTTGTAAGTTTAGTGTGTAGGCAATGTTTTTCAACGAATGCTCCTTTTCGTCGTTTTCTCTCTCGTTTCGCTGCGAGCCACTCCGTCGCTCTCGGCCGCTATGGCAAATTGGTCCTCCACGCGCCAAAGAGGCTTGGTCTCCTCGAGCCGACGGGCTTGTTTTGCATAAGGTTTCTCATCAATATTCCTGCGGGCTGTGCCCTTGTAAAATTGTGAGAACCGCAAAAAAATGGTGGAGAATAGCTTTACCTATTCTCCACCATCTTTTAAATCTTTTTAATCGCTACATACCTTCGCTCGCCCGATCTCCTACCTATATATGAAGCCCAGACATAGCCTTCGTTTTCGACTAGCCTATCATAATAGACCTTGCCACCCGGGTAATAGACGGCCACAATTTGGGCAAGCCTTGTGGGAGCTGTCCTCACATTAGTCGCAACCTTTATAAGCGCCATACCGATAGAATCAACCGCTTGCTGAAATTTGCTCTTCCTATCAAGAGGCCTAAAATACCTTTCCCTATCAGACCTTTTCTGGTCAAGATAGCGATTTAGACCAGTCGCCTTGTCATTAATAGACACACCACCCGCCCCATAGGAGCAGTGGATAATCTTATCTCTTGCAAGGAAAATCCCTGTGTGCCCTGCCGCACCAGCAGACTTGCCCTCGACTCCCCTTATAAAAATATCCCCTCTTTTGACATCTTTATAAGAATAAATCTCTATAAAAACCTTGCTATTAAGCCTATAAAGCGACTCGGTATTGCCTATAAGAGTCCCCTTTGGCAAGAAACCTCCGGCAATCAAGGCATAATACACAAAAGACGAGCAGTCATAAAAATTGGGCCCAAGTCTTTTTGGATAAGCCATCGAATAAGCCACCCTCCCCTTTTTGGAGAGGGCAAAATCAATCATCTTCTCTACAGTCATAGTCCTCCTACTTCTTGATTTCCCTCAAAATCTCATCAAGCTTGCCATTAATTTGAACAATCAAGATTAGATTCATAACAATTGGGAAACCTACTTGTGAAATTAAATCGACAATATCCATCTTTTCAATTTAGGCTAAACTTGCCGGCCTTTCTTTCTCGGCCACAGATCAAGGTAAGCAAGCAAAATAGAAAAAAAGAAAGAGGGGCATATCCCCTCGCTGAGATCAGATTCTAAGAGATTTGAAAAACAACTCATAAATCCGATAAATATTAAATTCTAAAGCTCGGGGACAGGCACAAAATCAATCTTCCTATAAGAAAGTCGCCTAATCCTTTCTATATTTTTTAGCTAGCTAATAATATATAGAAAAAATAAGCTAAATGTCCCGAAACTTCTTCTTAACCTTCTCAATCCCAAAAATCACAAGTGTGATAAGCAGGGTCATAATGAGAAAAACAAAAAAACTAGGCACAAAGTCAAAAAATTCAATCGGCACCCTAATGAGATAGCCATAATTTGCATCAAGAATGAGGTCTATAATGTAAATTGCCACATTCATAGCAAAACTAATCCCCGCCACAGTCCTAAAAGAAATCCTATCATGAAAAGCCAAAGTCACAAGCATCCCACAAGCCATAAGGACATAGTGGTTGGCAATATAGGTCAGATTTGTAACATGGGGCCAGGAAAACTTAGAAGGATCTGGTACAGCAAAAGCAACCAAGGTCCCAATAAGGGCAAGGTCCGCAAAATAAGTCATCATCTTCCTCTTCTTGAAAAAATAAGAAATAGGCAAGAAAATCCCGGCAATCCTGCAATGATACAAAGGAAGCCCCTCATGCAAGAGAAGGTCATGGTCTTGTGTGTACCACAAATACAAAATCGCCTGCAAAAATACACTAGCCACAAGAAGAGATTTCAAAAGCCAGGCTTTTCTCCTCAAACTATAAATTAAAATCAAAAATAAAATTAAACCTAAACGCACCAGATGCATATTAAAAGTAAAACCAGCATCAGGCACGGTCCTAAAAAAATACTCCATAAAAATCCTTTCTGATTATGATATTATAGCACAACATTGAGCTTAAGAAAAGTATTTTCTTAAAATCTTTTCTTTTAATCTTTATTAATAATTTGTTCGTGTATTATAGATATCTATTCTAATTGCGGTTGAATCTTCGTTTAAAGGGAAAACCCTAGGATTTTTTCACTAGGTGAGTCTAGTATTCCAGGAAAGATTTTCTTTAAACTTTAGTTTTGATTTTATCTTTATATTATATGTTTTTTTAGTCATTCACATGGCTTCTTTGTAATTTCATAAATTAGTATTTTATTCTACTTACAATTGAATCTCCGTATCTGGGAGAACCCCAAGGACATGTTTCTCACATCCAAGATATGTAGTATTTTTTATATAGATATTTATCTTAATCTTATAAATGATAATTATAATTACTATTGAATCTTCGTCAAAGGGGGAAACCCTAGGGAACAGTCTGCCCAATATGGTACCCCCAAAAAGTTGCACTTCTAATTTCTTACCTCAAACATATGAAT
>CAUPHU010000109.1:0-5754 GCA_963511095.1 uncultured Anaerococcus sp.
ATTCTGAGATTATTTCATCTTTTATGAAGCAGTTTTATTTGGACTTAATTTTTATACCTAAGGAAATTCTAGTCCAAAACATTCCAGATGAGCTTGATTCAATTGGAGACTTCTTAAGCCAAAAAAAGGGATCGAAGGTAAGTATACACCAGCCAAAACTTGGCAAAAAATTTGAACTTGTAACTATGGCAGCACGAAATGCCCACGATATGCGAATTAAGCATGAAAAAAGAATTGATAAAAAAGAACGAAATAAGTCTTCTGGTCTTGCTCAGCTTAAGGAAGTTTTAAATTTAGATAAGATTAATAGGATTGAGGCCTTTGATATATCAAATACATCTGGAGTCCAATCTGTTGGTTCTATGGTTGTCTTTGAAAACGGGATTTCAAATCCAAAGGAATATAGGAAGTTTAAGATAAAAACTGTAGAAGGCCCAGATGACTATGGATCTATGAGGGAAGTTTTGACTCGCAGGCTATTAAATGCCAAAAAAGAAATTGCCAAAGGCTCTACCCACACAGGCTTTGGGAAACTTCCTGACCTTATTTTGATGGATGGGGGCAAGGGTCAGGTATCTATTGCAGAAGAAGTATTAAAAGAAATGGAAATTGATATAGAAGTAGCAGGTCTTGTTAAGGATAATAAACACACTACCAGGGGAATAATTTATAATAACGAAGAAATTCCAATTTCTAGAAAAGACCCAGTCTATAAATTTATTTACGAAATTCAAGAGGAAGCTCATAGGTTTGCTATAAATTATCACAGGTCACTTATGAGAAAGACCATGAAAAAATCTGAACTTGATGAGATTAAGGGTGTAGGGAAAAAGACAAAAGCCAATCTCTATGAGCATTTTAAGACGATTTCAAACATAAAAAAGGCAAGTGTAGAAGAACTTATGGAAGTACCTCTAGTGGGCAAAGAATCGGCTCTTGAAATATATAAGTATTTTAGGTTGAAAGGATAGCTAATGACTGAAATCAAAAATATAAACGACAAAAGTGAACATATAGTAAAAGAGGTTAGAGAAGGCAGTTATAAAAAAACAATCAAACTTCATAAGGTTGTTGAAAATCTTGGTCTTGAATTAATTATTGAATCGACTGACTATAAAGATGTCGTTTTAGAAAACGCAGATGTTAATAGGCCTGGTCTTCAGCTAACTGGCTATATGGAGGATTTCCCTTTTAAAAGACTTCAGGTTGTTGGATCTGTAGAGTACAAGTATTTGACAAGCCTTGATTCTAAGATGCAATATGAAAGATTTAGAGGAATCTTATCCTATGACATACCTGCCGTAATTTTTTCTTACAATAGAGAAATTCATGAGGATATTAAAGACCTTGCAAGATATTATGATGTAACACTTCTTAGGTCTCCAGCTAAAACTACCAAGCTTATTTCCGATATATCAGACCAACTAGAATACCAACTTGCTCCAACAACAAACTTGCATGGTGAACTTCTGGAAGTTTTTGGTGTGGGAGTACTTATTATGGGTAAATCTTCTGTTGGTAAGTCTGAAGCAGCCCTTGAGCTTGTAAACAGGGGCCATAGGCTAGTTGCAGATGATATGGTTGACATAACTGCTATTGATAAAAGAATTGTAGGCACATCACCTAACAATATAAGGCACTTTATGGAATTAAGAGGTCTTGGTATCATAAACGTTAGAAGATTATACGGTACAGGTTCTATTAAGAAAGAAGCCCAAGTAGATATGGTAATCGAGCTTGAACAGTGGAAAGATGATTTTGAATACGATCGACTTGGAATTGACCAACACTATATAGAATTACTTGGTATTAAGCTGCCTCATATGGTTGTGCCTGTAAGAGCTGGTAGAAATATTGCATTAATAATAGAAGTAGCTGCAATGAATCAAAGAGAGAAGGCCTTTGGTTATAACGCTGCAAAGGTAATGACAGATAAGATTTTCCATCCAGAGGAAGCCGAAGAAGTTGAAGAATTATAGGAGCGTAGCTCCTATTTTTTTATGATTTGTAAAACATATCACAAAAATTTGTCAATGAGAACTTTTTCCTATATAATAATCTTGTAAGGGTTTTTACTTTTATGATAGCAATCTAAAAATGTTAATTATTTTAGAAATATAAAAAGGAAGGTAAAAAATGACAATTAAAAGAGCTAAAAAAACCATGGACGGAAATACAGCTGCGGCTCATGTTTCCTATGCTTTTACGGAAGTAGCAACAATATTTCCTATAACACCATCTTCACCAATGCCTGAGTGTGTAGACGTTTGGGCAGCAAATGGTAGAAAAAATATATTTGGAAAAGAAGTTATTGTTAAGGAAATGCAATCAGAAGGTGGAGCAGCTGGCGCTATGCACGGTGCTTTAGGAGCAGGTGCACTTACTACTACATATTCATCAAGCCAGGGTCTTTTATTAATGATTCCAAACTTATATAAAATTGCTGGAGAGCGTTTGCCTGGAGTATTCCACGTTGCAGCAAGAACAATTGCAACCCACGCCCTTTCAATTTATGGGGATCATTCTGATGCTATGAGTGTAAGACAAACAGGGGTTGCTATGCTTGCATCAAATTCAGTTCAAGAAGTAATGGATCTTGGTGCAGTTGCACACTCAGCAGCTATTAAGGCTAGAGTACCATTCTTACATTTCTTTGATGGATTTAGAACAAGTCACGAAATTCAAAAGATTGAGGCATGGGATTATAAAGACCTTGCTCCACTTGTAGATTATGACCAAGTGAAATTCTTTAAAAATACATCTTTAAATCCAGAAAGACCTAAAACTATGGGTACAGCTCAAAAGAATGTCTTCTTCCAAGCAACAGAAGCTTCAAATCCAATCTATGAAGAGCTTCCTACAATTGTAGAAGAATATATGAATAAAATTAACGACCTTATCGGTACTGATTACAGTCTATTTAACTATTATGGCGATAGTGAAGCTGATAGGATTCTTATAGCAATGGGTTCAGGTTGCCAAACAATCAGAGAAACTATTGATGAGCTAATGAAAAAGGGTGAAAAAGTAGGACTTGTTGAAGTTCACTTATATAGACCATTCTCTAAAGACCATTTACTCAAAGCTATTCCAAAAACAGTTAAGAGAATTGCAGTTCTTGATAGGACAAAAGAAAAAGGCGCTGAAGGCGAACCGCTTTACAAAGACGTAGTAACTGCATTTTATGATGTTGAAAACAAGCCAGAAATTATCGGTGGTAGGTTTGGACTTGGATCAAAAGATACAATCCCAGCAGATATTGAAGCAGCCTTTGATAACTTAAAAGGTGAGATGAAAAAAGATTTCACCCTAGCAATCCATGATGATGTAACCAACAAATCATTAGAAAGAACTGACCTAAGGATAAGACATGAGGGCGAATCTAGATGTAAATTCTGGGGATTTGGTTCTGATGGTACTGTTGGAGCTAATAAAGAAGCAATCAAGATTATCGGTGACAATACTGACATGTATGTCCAAGCTTACTTCGACTACGATTCTAAAAAATCGGGAGGTCTTACAGTATCCCACTTAAGATTTGGTAAGGAACCAATTCTTTCAACATACTTACTTGACGAAGCTGACTTTATATCATGTTCTAAACAAGCCTATGTTTTCCAATATGATCTCTTAGAGGGTTTAAAAGATGAGGGAACTTTCTTACTTAACACAGTTTGGTCAAAAGAAGATCTAGAAAACCGCCTACCAGGCTCAATTAAAAGATATTTAGCAAAACATAAGATTAACTTCTACATTATAGATGCAAGTCATATTGCAGAAGAGATTGGCCTAGGTTCTAGGACAAACATGATTATGCAATCTGCATTCTTTAACCTAACAGAGGTAATAGATAAAGATGATGCAATGAAATACCTAAAAGATTCTATAGTTAAGGCCTATGGTCACAAGGGCGAAGATATAGTAGCTATGAACTACAAGGCTGTAGACATGGGAGCTAGTGCTTACGAAAAGGTTGAGATTCCTGATGCTTGGGCTAATGCAGAGGATATCGAAAAAGAAGTTATTGACCTTCCAGATTTTATTAAAAATATTGTAAAGCCAATGGAAGAACAAAAAGAAGATTTAATTCCTGTTTCAGCTTTCAAAGATATAGACAATGGTGAATGGGAAACAGCAACAACCCAATATGAAAAGAGGGGTGTAGCCCTAAACGTACCACAATGGCAAATCGATGCTTGTATCCAATGTAATCATTGTTCATTTGTATGTCCACACGCAGTAATTAGACCATTCTTGGTTACAGAAGAAGAAAAGAAAAATGCTCCAGCAGGCTTTGAAACAAAGAAAGCTATCGGCAAGGGCATGGACGGATATGAATTTAGAATTCAAATTTCACCACTAGATTGTACAGGTTGTGGAAACTGTGCTGATATTTGTCCAGCTCCACAAAAAGCCCTAATTATGAAGCCATTTGAAGAAGAACTTGTGGCTCAAAAAGAAAATTGGACCTATGCACACGAAGTGGTTGGCTATAAAGAAGATGTAATGGACGATTCTTCTGTAAAAGGCAGCCAATTTAAGAGACCACTACTTGAATTCTCAGGCGCTTGTGCAGGTTGTGGAGAAACTCCATATGCTACAGTAATCACCCAATTATTCGGCGATAGGATGTTAATTGCAAATGCTTCAGGTTGTTCATCAATTTGGGGAGCAAGTGCACCTTCAGTATCCTATGCTAAAAATTGCGAAGGCAAGGGACCATCATGGGCAAACTCACTATTTGAAGACAATGCTGAATATGGTTATGGTATGAAACTTGCTAGTGATTCAAATAAATATCTATTAGAAGTTTATATGGAAGAATTCCTAGAACTTAAACTTGATACACCACTTAACCAAGCCTTTAAAAACTGGCTAGAAAATAAAGATGATGTAAAAGGTTCTAAGGAAGCAACTGCTCAAATTCTAAACTTAAAAGACGAAAAAGTCTCAGATGAAAAGGGTAGTGAGTTATTAGAAAAAATATTCGACCTTAAAGATTATCTAATCAAAAAATCAGTTTGGATTTTTGGTGGTGACGGTTGGTCTTATGATATAGGTTACGGTGGAGTTGACCACGTACTTGCAAGTGGTGAAGATATAAATATCCTAGTATTTGATACCGAAGTATATTCTAATACAGGTGGACAAAGCTCAAAGGCAACACCACTTGCGGCTGTAGCGCAATTTGCTGCATCTGGTAAAAAGGTAAGAAAGAAAGACCTTGGCTTAATGCTATCAACATATGGTTATATTTACGTAGCCCAAGTAGCTATGGGAGCTAACCAAAACCAATGCCTAAAGGCAATGAGAGAAGCTGAAAGCTATGATGGTCCATCAATCATTATTGCTTATGCACCATGTATCAACCACGGAATTAGAATGGGCATGGGCAAATCTCAATTTAGAGAAAAGCAAGCTGTAGAAGCAGGATATTGGCACCTATGGAGATATGACCCAAGACTTGAAGATGAGGGCAAAAATCCATTCCAGCTAGACTCAAAAGAGCCAAGTGCTTCATTCCAAGAATTTATCCAAGGCGAGGTAAGGTACTCTTCACTTAAGAGGTCCTTCCCAGAAACTGCTGATCAATTATACGAGGAAGCAGAGAAAGCAGCAAAAGCTAGGTATAACACTTATAAGAGATTAGCAGGTAAATAATATAAGAATTAATATAAGTATTAAAAGAGCAGGATTAATCGGCTCTTTGTCAAATCGTGTTGGTAAATATAAATCAACCAAATACTTTATCAG
>CAUPHU010000110.1:0-5644 GCA_963511095.1 uncultured Anaerococcus sp.
GCTTTATAGTGATAAGGTCAACTAGCCTGTCTATATCGTAGGAAATAGCGTCTTCGTAGGCCCTTAGGTCGTCATTTTCTTGAGGGAGGATTTTATAGAACTTATTTAATTTTGAAAAAATATTTAGGCTGTCCCTAAACTCGTATTCTAGAGCCGATAAATACTCTTTGTAAAATTCCTTACTCTTTGTTTGATCACTAATTTCAGCATCTTTCAAATATTCAAGGGCTCTTGAAATAAATTCGTATATGATATTTAGGTTTGGATATTTTTCGGATTTTTTATTTATTTCCTTAAAAATATCAAAAATCTTATCTGTCATAGCAAAGTCATTTAGGACATTGGCGACCTTTAGGAAAGAAAGGTTGAAGCCATCGAATTCTCTTAGGATTGAGTCCTTGATAATGGTGTGGTAACCCATATTTTTATCCATAAAATACCTAGAGTCTTTAAGAATTAGGTCATTTAGGTTTTCTAGAACAATTCTTGCCTTGTCTTTGCCAAGATTTTTTACCAGATTTAGGTAGTAGGCAGGACTTGAGAAAACTGAGATATAGGATTTAAGTTTTGATATTTCCTCTGGATTTACCTGGATGAGGTCTAGATCAGATCCAAAATCTTCTCTAATTAAATCTAAAGCTTTATATTTTAGGTCAGCAATCTCGCTTGTATCCTTGAAACTTTCCTCTTCCTTGTAGATTTTTATATCGCCCAGATAGGTTTTATCGAAAATATTATCTGTATCTAAATAATAAACGTGAAACCTAGTCCTAAACTTATAGTCTATATCACAAGCCATCTCCAAAAGGAAATTGTCCTTATAGGTTGGATTAAATTTAGTCTTATCCTTTTGGTTTTCGTAAAAATTGTAAGAAATGCCCTTAGCTAGGTTTTTGTTTGAGACAATAAAGTCATTTTCACCAATAAAACTGATAAAATCATTAGTCCTAAAGATGAAAGACCCATCAATATTTTTGAAAAACTTATCCTTAAGATGGGGTGAAGATAAAAGTTTCCTATAAAAATCTTCATCATAGGCATAGATTTTTGCAAAAATTATTTCTTTATTGAGTTTATTATCTTTTATATATTCTTTCTCGTCTTTTAAGAGGTTTAATAAGATTTTTTCTATATTTTCCATGATATCTCCAAATTTCTTCTTAGCTATATTATACTATAAAAAGATTTTAACATAAAAAACCCAACCGCAGGGGTTGGGAAGGATTAATATATTTCAATCGATTGGATGACTCCATTTAGGGCATTTAATTTTATGGTGTAATCGTCATTTGTCTTTAAATAATAGGATTTGATTGTGCTTTCGCTATTATTTTCGTCTTCTATTAGCTTATCTTTAAAAGTATTCTTTATATCATAAATAGAATCTTCTAGCTTTATACCCATGGTTTCAAAGTCTCTGTTGTTGTTAATAACAGCAGCGCAAAGCTTTTTTATTGGTAGATCTTCGATTTTTTCCTTATCGCAATCTTTGTCAAAAGATGCTTCTAGAAGGTAAAATTCCCTATAGACTTCCTTATTAATACCATCTGTAAACCATGTTGGTTCTGGGTCAAAAGACTTGCCAATCCTTGATATGGTAGCAACAAGCATATCGTATTTATCTTTTAGACTATAAGAAAAGCCATTTTCCTTAAATTCTTTTAGTTTAACAGGGAACTTATAGATTTCTCCTTCTATTATAAAGGAAGAATCTCTCTTAAACTTGGTAGAATAGCCCTTATCTGGAGCAGATGTGATGTAGGGATTTTCTATTGGGGCCACTATAATTTCCGCTGTTAGTAAAATTGGATAGGAAAAGGCCATTATTAGGTTAAGTACTGCAAGGAGGAGAATATTTCCCCTAAAGTGCTTATTTACACCATCTACAATGGCGATTATTGCAGCTATTGTCCCAAGTATTGCATTTATAAAACAAGCAAGCTTAAGCGGCCTATCAAAGCCTAGAAAATCTATATAAGAATATCTAAAGATAAAACAAACAAGAAGTGTTAAAAGGCCTATGATTAGGCTTGATGTATAAATTTTTTTCTTATCAAAGTACTTCATTTGTTTTTCCCCTTAATTTGTGCAAAATCATAGATTGATTTTACACTTTTCTTAAAAAAATTACAAATTCATGTTATAATTAAAATAGATAAGTGGGTCAATGAACCTGCTATAAAAATTGTACTTAATTAAAATTAAGGGGGAAAGTATGTTTGATTTTAAAAAAGCAAAAGAAAGAGTTGACCAAGTAATTAATCCAACCCATTTGATTTATTCTGAGGTATTTTCTGATTCATCTAATAACAACGTTTACATAAAACCAGAAAACCTTCAAAAAACAGGATCTTTCAAGCTTAGGGGAGCCTATAATAAATTATCAAAACTAGATAAGGAAGCGGCAGATAAGGGAATTATCACAGCTTCAGCAGGCAACCACGCCCAAGGTGTTGCTTTTTCTGCCCAAAAACTTGGTATGAAGGCAGTAATTTGTATGCCTGAGCATACTCCGATGATAAAAGTCGATGGGACTTTGAAATACGGTGCAGAAGTTGTCCTTTATGGGGCAAGTTTTGATGAATGTAAAGAACACGCCCTAAAACTTGCCGAAGAAAAGGGCTATACCTTCATCCCACCATTTGATGACCTAGATGTAATTGAAGGCCAAGGCACAATCGGACTTGAGATTGTAGATGAGTTAAAATACGTTGACTACGTCCTAGTACCCGTTGGCGGTGGAGGACTAATTTCAGGTGTTGCCAAATGTCTAAAGCAAATTTCACCCCTAATTAAGGTAATAGGTGTAGAACCATATTCTGCGAGGAGTATGAAAGAAGCTGTAAAGGCTGGCCATATTGTAACCCTTGATGGAGTTGATACAATAGCAGATGGTACAGCTGTAGCGACTGTAGGTGAATTCAACTACGAAATCTCAAAGGACAATGTTGATGACTGGATAACAGTAACTGATGAAGAAATCCTTATGTCCTTTATAAAATTAATCGAAAAACACAAGCTAATAGCAGAGCCATCAGGAATTCTCCCACTAGCAGCCCTAGATAAACTTAATTTCTTCAACAAAAATGTGGTTTGCCTAGTATCTGGGGGTAATATAGATATGTCCTTCATTTCCCAATTAATCAACAGGGGTCTATATGAAACAGGACGAATCATGAGAATAGAAGTTGAAATAGCAAACATTCCAGGCAAGCTCCAAGGACTTTTAACAGAAATTGCAAACACCAAAGCCAATGTAATTTCAATCGAGCATGACGGCTTCAAGGAAGCAAGCAGGTTTAAGAATATAAATGTGGAATTGACCCTTGAAACAAACGGTCTTGAGCATGCCAAAAAAATTAGAGAAATAATAGCAAAGAAGGGATATATCATACATTGATGAAATTTAGTGAATTAATAAGAGAGATTTCTTACGAGGACATTGTCCATGGAAATGATTTTGAAATAGGAGGAGTTTCTAATAATTCCCAAAAAATCAAGGAAAATTATATATTTGTAGCTGTTAAAGGATCAATCTTTGACGGCCACAAATATATTGATGAAGCAATAAAAAATGGGGCCAAGGCCGTAATCCACACAGAAGAAATAGTTCCTCGTGATGGAATAACTTATCTCAAGGTGGCTGATCCTAGAAAAACTCTGGCAGATATTTCAAATATCATAACAGATTTTCCATCAAGGAAATTAAAACTAATCGGAGTTACAGGTACAAATGGTAAAACCACCACATCTAAGCTTATAGCATTCTTGATTGAAAGGCTTTTTGGCAAGTGTGCAAATCTTGGAACAGATGGGGCCATGATCGGTGATGAAGTCATAAGCACTTCAAATACAACTCCAGACATAACTGAGATAAATGAGTTTTTATCTAAATGCTTAGAAAAAAATGTAGAATATGTAACACTTGAAGCATCAAGCCACGGCCTTGACCAAAAAAGACTTGAAAGTGTTCGCTTTGAGCTAGGAATTTTTAACAACCTATCCACAGAACACCTGGACTACCACAAGACAATGGAAAATTATTTTGATGCCAAGATGAAACTTCTAGAAAACTCTGAAATGACCATTGCAAACATTGATGATCCATGGACAGAGGAAGTTATAAAGAGATTTTCTCATACTATTACTTTTGGCATTTCTGAGAAAGCTCACGTTAGGGCTACAGAAATTGTCAAAAATGAAGATGGCACAAGCTTTAAAATCGATGGAGTAGACTTTTTTATAAAGACTATTACAGACTTTGAACTTTATAACCACCTTGCAGCCATAACAGCCCTTAAGATAATGGGAGCAAGTTTAGATGAGATAAGCAAGGTAATAGGTGACTTTGCTGGAGTTGGGTCAAGATTTGAGAAAATCCCAAATGATAAAAATCTAAATCTAATCGTAGATTTTGCCCACACTCCAAAGGCTTTTGAGGAAATCTTTAAGAGCCTGCCAAAAGAATCTAAAAAAATTGCTGTTTTCGGTATCCAAGGCGATAGGAACGAGGATTTTAGAAAGCTTATAGGAAAAATTGTTTCAGACTACGGGGTCTATGCTATAATTACAACCGATGATCCTAAGTTTGATACTTTTGAGAATATTTCAAAAGATATAGTAGCAGGAATGAGTGAAAATTACGGTGATTACAGCCTAGTTAAGGATAGGAAGGATGCCATAAAGGCAGCAATATCTATGGCAAAAGAAGACGACTATGTACTATTTATGGGCAAGGGTGAGGAGAATTTTATAAAACTAAAAGGCAATGAAAAAACACCTTACTCTGAAAAGGAAGCCATAAAAGAAGCTTTGGAAAGTCTATGAGAACAGTTTTAATAGGGGCGGGTGTTGCAGGTTTATTTTTTGCAAATCTCTTTGAGGGAGACCTCTTAGTCATCGAAAAAAATGAATTTGCAGGAAGAAAACTCCTTGCCACTGGAAACGGCAGGTGCAATTTCACCAACCTCAATCTGAGCCTAGATAATTATCACTCTTTGGGCAGGGATTTTTATAATTACGCTCTAGAAAAATATGACAACCAGGATTTAATCCGTTTTCTAAATGACTTAGGCATCCTTACAACCCACCTACCATCAGGCAGGTGCTATCCACAGACCCTAAGCAGCAAGACAATCAGAGACATCCTAATTTTAAATGCTAGGGGCAAATTTTTGTATGAGACAGAAGTCCTTGATATCGACTTTGAGAAGAGACTTATAATTACAGAATCATCAAAAATCCCATATGACAGGTTGATTATCGCCACAGGTGGGATTAGCCTTAAGGGATCTGGATCTGATGGGAAAATTTTTGAAATAATCAAAGATAAGCAGAAAATAACCAGGCTTTCCTACGCAATTACAAATTATAAGACGGAAAATCCTCTGTCAAAAAAAGCTAAGGGTGTTAGAGTGACAGCTAAGGCCAGTCTTTTTGTGGACGGAAAGTTTGTAAAAGCATCTAAAGATGACATAATTTTTCAAGACTACGGTCTAACTGGGACCGCAATCTTAGATCTTTCAAATCTCATCTCCTATGCTTTGTTTGAAAACAGGGATATTTGGGTATCTATATACTTGCTTGAGGATTATTCTGAAGATAAATTATTTTCTATAATAAAAAATCTAGGAGAAAATAATCC
>CAUPHU010000111.1:0-5620 GCA_963511095.1 uncultured Anaerococcus sp.
CAAGGAGAAAAGTAAAATTAATTTGCTTTCTCCTTGACTTTTGTTAGCAGGTTTTGTTGGCTAAAACTCACACTTTTTATCTTTAGAAAAAGGTGTTCCTGAAGTATAATGATATATAAGCAAAAATTAGGAGGGCTTATGGATGATATTAAAGCTTTGATTGAAAATCTACTATCGGATATCAAAAATGTAGATAAAAAAACAATTAAAAGAACAATTAAAAAAGACAATATTAAGGCTAATATCAACATAGATCTCGGTGAGAAAAGTGATGGCTTTTATGTATCGAAACTAAGGCTTCCATCCAATATGCTTGACGTACCAAGCCAAGTTAAATCTCTTAGTCTCAAGCTTTATATTAACTTTGCAAAAATTATTTCGAAAAACTATAGGAGATCTTTAACAACAAGCCATTACCACCAGGTATATGCTCTAGCCCGTGACTATGTAGAAAATTTTATAGATCCAAATTACGAAAGCGATGAAGATAGGATAATAAGAAGCATATATAGGCTTATAAATATGGATTTATCTATAAATTTTAAAAAAGAAGCTGAAAAATTCTTAGAAGATATTCCAAAATTAAATGATGAAACCATAGATTTTTATAATCTCGCCCCAAATGGCAAGGTTAAAGTATTTTGGGATATAGATGGAAAACTTCGTGAAAAATATAATTTCAAAAAAGACGAAGAAAAGGCACTTATTCAGTTAAGTCCAAGAAATAATGTCCTTTGGGAAAACGACCTTTTAAAGGATTTGACAATCAGATTGTTTTTAGAAAGTATCAAAATAGCTTTCTCAGATGATGAAATTGACACAGACATCCTTAAGACCTACACCAAGCCCTATACCCTTTCAAAAAAGCTTATAGATTCTCTTTTGATAATCACAGAGGCAAATGTGAGGGATAAGTTTTCTTTTCTAGCAGATATAAAAACAGAAAATGCTATAGAAATCCTAAAAGAAAATGAATGTGACCATATATTAGAATTTTTTATGACTTATCAAAAAACATATCTTGAAAATATTGAAGATTCTAAATTAGAGGAAATTTATTTTTCTTATATTAAGGAAAATCCAAACAAGTCAAATGATATAGCAAGTTTTATTGGAAGCCTTGATATAAATCGTCAGGAAGAAATCCTCCTTAGCTTTAAGGATAGGGAAAATTTCAAGGACATCCTAAATAGCTTGCTTTCTGATTCCTTCACGCCAACGAGGATTTTGGCCCTATTTTATATTTACAAATTTCAGAAGGCAAAACCTAGACATGAGAAGGCACTTTTTTCAATTATAAGGCCTGAAAATTTTGACGCATTTTTAGATCTTGTAAAAACAAGAGATTTTGACCTAAATCTTCTTGAAGAAATCTTAGAATTAAAAAATATCCAGGCAAAAAAGATTAGCCTTGATAAGCAAATGATAAAAAAATCTCGAAATGAACTTACAAACACGGTTAATACCCTAAATGAATTTATGGGAGAAAGTCAAGATGAAATCGAAAAGATTAAGGAAAATAAAATAGAAATCCAAAATGATTATGAAGTTAAGGAAAGTAAGTTAAGCGATATAGCCAGAAGTTTCTTAAAGAAAATTATTGAAAATGGCTTTATAAATAAGGATGAAGCAGGTGAGATTGCAAGTGGTACTGGTCTTTTCCTAAATGTATTTATTAATGAAATAAATGATGAATTATTCCCTTATATCAACGATCAGACCCTAATTATAGAAGATGATAGAATTGTGGTTGATGATTTTTATATAGACATGGTAAAGGAGTTATTAGATGAATAGGATTAATCCTAAAGAAGCGATGACAATTATAACAAGTCTTGAGGCGGGAGTTGTGCCTGATATTGGTATCGGCCATCTCTTAGTCGGCAGGAATGCTGAGGTAGAAGAGCTAATTAATATTTTAGAAAATATCGAAAATGGAGGTTCAGACCTAAGGTTTTGGGTTGGAGATTTTGGCTCAGGCAAGTCTTTTATGCTAAAAACAATAGAAAATCTCGCCCTTTCCAAAAATTTTGTTGCATCTACAATAGATCTAAACCCATCAAGAAGATTTTATGCGACTGATAGGAAGGCTGTCAACCTCTACTCTACAATTATAGAGAACCTTAAAACAAAAAATGCCAGAAGCGGCAATGTAATAGAAATTATTATAGAAGAATGGATTTCAAATATTTTTATGACCTTATCACAAGAAAATTCATATGACATAAAAGATTTAATGGCTGGTGAGTATCAAGATGAGGTTATTGGCATAATACTTGAAACACTTGCAAAATTTAAGGCGGTAGGTCTTTCTTATGAATTAGGTCAGGCTATTTCTAAATACTATGAGGGCTTTATAAATGATGATAGAATCCTAAAACTAAAGGCAATCAGGTGGATTAGGGGAGATATCACAACAAAGACTGAATCCAAAAAAGAGCTTGGAATCAACGAAATTATAAATGACGATAATTATTTTGAGGCGATAAAAAACCTTGCAGAGCTTTTTAAGGAAATTGGCTATGCCGGTTTTGTAATTAATTTTGATGAGGCAGTCAATCTCTACAAACTCCCACACGCCACGACTAGAGAAAGAAATTACGAAAAAATCCTAAATATCTATAACGAGTGCAAGTCAAATCTTGCTAGAGGCCTTTTTATAAACTTTGGAGCTACAAGAAAGACAGTTTTCGACGAATCAAGAGGTCTTGCTTCATATGGTGCCCTTAAGGGAAGGCTTGGAAGTGAAGCCTCAATGGATTCTGAATTTGTAAATACAAATAAAACTGTGCTTGGTCTTAAGGTATTGACAGATGAAGAAATCTACACCCTTCTTGAAAACTTGGTAAATATTTACAACACCTACTACAAAACAACCATAGATATCTCGCAAGACGATATTGTATCATACATGGAAGGCCAGCTAAATAGGCCAGGTGCGGATGAATTTCTAACTCCAAGGGCTGTCATAAAAGATTTTATAGAAATTCTTGATATAAAAAGACAAAATCCGAATGTTGAAGTGAGTAGAATTTTGGGAGATAAGTTCGGTCACATCCTTGCAGTAAGCAAAGACCCGGACGACCTAGACGATGAAATCGAAGTGATATGACAGATTCTTATTCATTATTAAATAGAGATTTTAAAAAGTATATTTTTGAAAAGGGCCGGACATCTTTAACAAAAATCCAAGATGCTGCAATAAAGCACATCTATAAGCGTGAAAATAATCTAATCCTTGCTGCACCAACAGCATCAGGGAAGACCGAAGCAGCTTTTTTACCCGCAATTTCAAAAGCAGATGATATTGATAAAAAACTTAGGATCCTATACATTTCTCCCTTGATAGCCCTAATAAATGATCAGTTTAAGAGGATAACAGAGCTTTGTAGGGACCTTGATATAAATGTCACAAGCTGGCATTCTGAATCATCTGTCGCAAAAAAAGAAAAGCTTCTTAAAAATCCGTCGGGAATTTTGTTAATTACACCTGAATCTTTAGAGGCTATGATTATTTCTGACAAAGATAGGGCGGAAATTTTATTTAAGGATTTAGATTTTGTAATAGTAGATGAAATTCACGACTTTTTGGATACAAATAGGGGACTTCAGCTAAAATCGCTCCTCGTCAGGATTCAAAATTATACAGCAAATTCTCCAAGAATGTTGGGGCTTTCAGCGACAATTGGAGATAAAAACTATGATTTAGCCAAGAATTTTTTTATAAATGGTAGAGATACAAATATTCTCCTTGATAGGTCGAAAAATGACTTAGAAATTAGCCTAGACTACATGGAAAAAGAAGAAATGGACCTTGATATTATTCAGAAAATACTAGCATATTCTCTTGGTAAATCGACTTTGGTATTTCCAAATTCTAGGGAGAAGGTCGAGAGGATTTCTTATCTTTTAAAAAAGGAAGCCCAAGAAAAGGGCTATGACATAAGGATATTTTCCCACCATTCTTCGATTTCAAAGCTAAAAAGAATCGAGATTGAGAACTTTGCCAAAGAAGCGAAACAGGATTTTATAATTGTTGCAACATCGACTTTAGAGCTTGGAATTGATATAGGATCTGTCGACCAGGTTATACAGGTAGGCTCTGCCGCATCAGTTCTTTCCCTATCCCAAAGACTTGGAAGGTCTGGAAGAAGGATTCGCAAATCTCTTATCAGACAAATTGCCACAGACAAGTGGGATTTAGTCCAGGCCCTTGCATCCTTAGAATTATTCAAAGAGGGGAAACTTGATAAAATAGACGGCAGGGTTAGGGCCTACGATATCTTTGCCCACCAAGTTTTATCAACCCTGCTTGAGAAAAACGGCCTAGTCAAAGAAGATTATTATAAATTAAACAAGCTTTTAAAAAGTTTTGCTGATATTACTGATGAGGAATTTAAAATCTTGACTAATTTTTTAGTGGAGAAAGATTTTATAGAAGAAATCGACGGAGAATTTATAGTAGGAATGGAAGCGGAAAAGCTAATGACTATGGGATCTTTCTATAATCAATTTGTAAACAAACAGACCTACAAGGTAGGGACTGACAAAAATCTTTTAGGTGAGATTGAACTTGGGGAAAATTTAAGAGTCGCTGATAGGATCTATCTTTCTGGCCAAGTTTGGAAGATTGAAGCCATAAACCACAAGAGCCGAAAAATTAGGGTAAGCCTATCAGAAAAGGCCAATGCTAAGAGTTTTTCTGGCACTGGTGGTTTTGAGATAAGCGGTGAGGTAAGAAGTAAAATGGAAGAGATTTTACTCGATCCATCAAATCTTACTGTGGATCAAAATATAAAAGACCTAATCACATACCTTGGCGAGGATTTAAAAGATGAAAGTCATCACTTTGTTGATTTTGATGGAAAAATAGGACTTAGGACCTTTAGGTCGACAAAAATTAATAAGACCTTAGCCCTTATGCTTAATATCAAAACAAAATCCTTAGATTATTATGTAGAGGAAAAGTCCTCGACAATAGTAGCCCCAAATATAAAAAGGGCCTTCAAAAACCTACAAGATAATCCTTTGGAAGACTGTGATATAGAAAAATTCCTAAAGGAAAATCCAAGGCTTATAGAAAGTTTCATTTCACTAAATAAGTTTATGACCCTTGTACCAGGAGATTTAAAAATTACCTATATAATAAAAAATATTTTGGATATAGACGGTGCTAACCAATACTTACAAATCTTGTAATTAAAAATTCTCTCCTTTTCTGTTATTATTAAAATAACAAAAGATAAGGAGCAAAATATGAAACACGCAAAAGAAATCTTATTAATTGGTCTTATAGTTTTTGGTGGTCTATTTTTAAAGGCATCTGGATCTATTGGACAAAATGAATATCAAAATGAAATGAGAGATAGGAAGGCTAAGGTTGAACAATATTTAGAAGAAGTAGATGGGATTGAGAAAGAATTTGTAGAAAAATATCTAAATCACGAGGATGAAGATCCAAGTGTGATTGTTAGCGAAACTACAAATATTGATACAGGCGAGTCTTATAAATATATACAAGCTCACGATTCAGAAAAAAATATTGAGGTTGATGGCAGACTTGATTGTACAATATTTTTTAGAAAAGGAAATCAAAGATATTGGATAAATACAAAAGAAA
>CAUPHU010000112.1:0-5467 GCA_963511095.1 uncultured Anaerococcus sp.
GTGTGGGATTCTTGCCCATTCTGCTGCTATATAGTCATCTACTTCTATGTCTTTACCAAAGAGGTCCTCATTTAGTTCTTTGTAGATTGCGTGTAGTCTTTCTGCTGGGATTGGCTCAGCCTTTTCTACTAATTTGTTTACCTTGTGTTCAAAGTCTGCAAACATTGTTTGTCTAAATACTGTTGATTTAAATTGGTTTACAAAGTAGTTTAGTAGGTATTTTGTTTCTGCTTCTGACTGGCTGTGTTCAAGCATGTAGTCTAGGAGTAATAGCTCGTTTGTTGTTGATGCTATTTCTGCTAGGAATATTGAGTATGAACCATAGTGGTATGGTTGTTCACGTCTTGTGTAGTAAGAGTGCATTGAGTGGCCTAGTTCGTGAACTATTGTGAATAGGTCGTTTATAGAGTTGGTGTGGTTTAATAAAATGAATGGTTGGGTGTCATAGGATCCTGATGAGTAGGCACCAGATCTTTTGCCTTCGTTTGGCATTACGTCAAACCATCTTGTTTCAAAACCTTCTTTTGCAACTTTCACATATTCTTCGCCTAGTGGTTTTATTGCTTCAAGGACAATTTCTTTTGCTTCGTCAAAGTCGATTTGTCTATCGTAGTCTTCTACTAGTGGCACATAAATATCGTGGAAGCCAAGATCATCTACACCAAGGTATTCTTTCCTAAGTGTTGTGTAATCTCTGTGGATATCTGCATTTTCGTGTACTACTTCTAGAAGATTGTCGTAGATTTCTTCTGGGATATTATTTGCAAATAGGCTCATTTCTCTTGCAGATTTGTAGCCTCTTAGTTTTGCTTCTACATTGTGGGCTGTAAATTCACCGTCAAGGGTTGATGCAAGTGTGTTTGAGTATTGTCTGTAGGTCTTATAATATTTTTCATAAACTTCGCGTCTAAAGTCTCTGTCTGAATCTTCTTGAAGGGTTACGAAGTTTGCATTTGTAATCTTGATTTCTTCGCCGTCTTTTTCCACACTTGGGAAAGTTAGGTCAGCGTTGTTGAAGATCATGTATGAGTTTTGTGGATTATTTTTAAGTTTGCCAAAGGCTGCAAGGATTGACTCGCTCTTTTCGTCTAGAACGTGGTCTTTTGCCCTAAATTCATCTTCAAAATAATGTTTAAGGTATGATATTTCAGGATCTTCTAGGTATTTATCAATGACAGCTTTGTCTGTTGATAAGATTTCTGGGCTTGTAAATGATAGTTCGCTTGATGCAAATACATAGGTATTTTGAGCGACCTGGCTCATTTCTTGGTACTTGCTTACAGTTGTATCTTCATCAGATTTTAGGGATGAATATACATAAGCTTTTTCCATTTTTCTTGCAAATTCTTCTTCTAATTTGAGATATTCTTTGAAAGTTTTAAGGTCTGATGTGATTTTTCCCTTAAATTCTTTAAGTTTTTCAACTAGATTTTTAATCTCTTCTATATCCTTATAAAATCCCTCATCATCAGCATAAATTGATGAGGTATCCCATTTGAGTCTTTCTTCTACTTCGTTTCTTTTCATTATTTCCTCCTAAATTTATTTTATACTTAGTATGGCATCATTATCATCTCTGCCAACAAGTTTCATTTCCATTATCCTGTCTTTGCCAGCTTTTGGCATAAGGCCTACTAAAACTTTTCTGCCATTTATTTCCGCTTTGACATTTTCACTATCAATTTTATATACCGAAAAAATCTCTTCTAGGTATTCTTCTTCCTTATCGAGTCTCTTTGATATAGCCATTTCAAGGTCCCCTGCCTTTATTTGATCTCCTGCTTCTACAAGACTATTCATCCTGTACACATCCACATTGACATTGTCTGTGGAGTTTTCAAAATAAAATGAATCAATGAGGGACATATATTTATTGTATATATAGTAGGCACTTTTTGTGGTATTTCCATCTATTACTACTTGGCTTACTATAAGCGATGTTCCCGATTCCGCATCAATCAAATCGAAATTTACCTGGCTATAGATATTGTCACTTGTGACAATTGGCCCGTATTCTTTTTCGATTAGGTTGTCATTTTCCTTATAGGTAAGGACTGCAGAGTAATAATCAGGATTGTAGGAAGCCTTGAGTACTTCAAGACCTACATCTTTGCCAGAAAAATTAAACTTCTTAAGAAATCCTAGAGCATCCTCAAGGTAAACCTTGCTTGACATGCGGCCCTTGCCGTAAAGCTCTTCAAAATCTATGCGGTCTTCTTTTTTTACATTTGATATATACTTAATCTCTGGAAATTCTATTTTTTCTTCGCTTTGAGCTTCGCCCATATCTTCCTTAAATTCGCTTTTCGATTCAAAACCGCAGGAAGAAAGGATTAAGCAAAGGAAAATTGCTAAAAAAATCTTCATCTATACTCCTATCATGGACCTTGCGCCAATCTTATAAAGAGCAACTCCTGAGCCTAGTAGGATTATGGCTAAAATAATTCTCCTTGTTGTTGATATATCTCTGCCAAAGATTGGAAAAATCCCTGCAAGTAAAAATCCTGCTATAAAACCACCCAAGTGTCCATAAACTCCAACTCCAGGTGCGATAAGCGAGTAAATCACATTTATCACCACAACTGATATGAAACTTGCCCCAAAACTCCTTATTATTTCGTCATCCCTATAAGTCGCCATAAGACCGATTGCAAGGCCTAGCATTCCATAAAGGCTGGTTGAAGCACCTGCTGAAACCGTATAAGGATTGCCGAAGGCAAAGGATAAAAGGTTGCCAAAAATTCCAGATATTAAATAAATTATCAAAAAGTTTACCGATCCAAACATCCTTTCGAAAATCGGCCCTAAACTATAGAAAAAATACATATTAAATAATATATGGAAAAAACCTATGTGGATAAAAGAAGCCGTAAAAAGCCTCCACCACTCACCTTCTACCACAAGTATCTTGGAATTTGCTCCAAATTTTATCAAATTTTCAATATTTTCGCTGCCACCCGCTATAGTCATCAAGACAAATACTATAATATTAATAATCATAAGGCCTGACGTGACCTTAGCTTGGCTAAGTCTTTCAAAATTTATATTCATAAAAATACTATACCCTAATTTCTTTTTGCCAAAATTAAAACCAACAAATAATCAAGTATTTTTCAATTATTCAAGAAAATCTAACTTGTAATTAGCATTTACTTTTTTAAAAGATAAAAAAATAATAAAACCAATAGACTAACGAAGAAAATCACAAAAAAAGCTCTTATCCTTTTATCAAGCTTGTAGCCTTTTGGCGAAAATACTCCTGATAAAATAAGTCCTACAAGTAAACCTGTGATATGGCTTTGGCTGTAGGCAAAAATAAAGTCTGGACTACCCGATCTTATCCTAAAATAAATCTCACTTGCAAGCATTACAAAGACCATGGGCAAGATAAAATCTTTCGCCCATCTTTGTAAATCCTCATCTTTATAAAAGAACAAAATCCCTATGGCTAGCCCATACAAAGCAAAATATCCTGTTGATGCCCCGCCACCCGCCTCCCATTTGTCTAAGACAAGTAAGCTTATAAGCTCATCGACTAGGCCAGCTAGCAAGAAAACGCTTATAACAACATAGGGACCAAATTTGTTTTCGACGCTAGGAGCTATCAAGAATATTACTATAATATTAAAAACAAAGTGGAAATAACTAATGTGGACAAACAACTGGGTAAACATCCTATAATATTGGCCCTGTAGAATCAAATCGGAATTTGACGCTCCAAATCGAATCAAATTAGAAGAATTAAAACCTCCATTTGCGACGACCATAATAAATACTATTAAGTTTAGTAAGATAATTAGACTTGTGGCCTTGGATTTTTTGAGTCTTTCAACAATCTGGCTCATTTGCTAATCCTCTTTTCAAGACTTTGGTCTACTTTTCTAGCAAGTTCTCCTATTTCCTCATAAATATCTTCCCTAAAAAAGAAATCCTTAAGCTTGTAGGTAAAAATCTCGTCGAATTCTCCCTTATTTTTTATATGTGCCCCTTCCTCATCTTGGAGGAAAATAATTTTAATATCTTTCTTGTATCTTTTTGCGACAGATGCCACATTCAATGACGCAGCTCCATTAAACTGGTCCACATTTTCACCTAAGATAAGAAGATCTTTATCTTTAATAAGGCTCTCAAAATCCATAGTTTCCAAAATAAAATCCATAGAATTTGAAATACTTGCCTTAAAGAAAATATAAAGTGCCCAAGCAACTCCGCCACCTGAACCCATAGCAGGAAGGTCTACCTCTCCACTACCAAGCGTATCCTCAACAACCTTTTTAAAATTCTTACATCCCTTAAAAAGCATAGCCGTATCATAATCGGTAGCACCCTTTCTGTAGACCCTATCTTTTAGGAAAGAATTATCGCCAAAAATAGTTTGCTTTGTGGATGTAGCGATTTTTATATCTACACTCCACATCCTTTTATCAAGGCCTTCAAGGTCAATTCTTGCTACCTTCTCCATATTCTCAGCCACTGGGTTAAGGTCATTGTCATTCTCATCAAAAAACCTAACTCCTAGAGCATAGAGCATGCCCATACCAAGGTCGCTAGTCGCCGAATCTCCGATACCGAAATAAAAAGTCCTAGCTCCCTTATCAAGGCCATCTAAAATCATCTTGCCAAATCCAAGAGTAGAAGCCTCCATAACCCTAAGATCTTCCTTATAAAAAAGCCCTATACCAGAAGACTCCGCCATCTCCATAACAGCCACATCGTCTTTTAATATGTATCTTGCAGTGATGACTTCATTTAGAGGATTGTGTACGTTGACATACTGATACTTGCCACCAATTACAGCCTTAGCAGCCGAAACAGTCCCCTTTCCACCATCCAGAAAAGGCATAACTTCAATATCAGACGAAAGATTAGTCTTGAAAATGTTTCCAATCTCAACTGAATTTTCAAATGTTTTTATAGAATCTATTCCTACTAAAGTTTTCATATTAACTCCAATCTAATCTCTAATATATATACCCGATAAATTGAAAATTATTGCGAATTTTTTAACAATTTATAAGAAATCTCCAAAAAACTTTACATATTGGCTATTTGCTGCTATACTAGATGAGAAAGTAGAAACTTTCGCTGTTTAACTCAGGGAGCAATCCCACCCATTAGAGACCATTAGCAATAGCTAGTGGTTTTTATTTTAATGGTAAGTCAAACATTGCAAGCAATGTTTGACTGGTTTTCACAATATATCGAGCACCAATGGTGCGAAGATAGATTGATGAAAAACCTTATGTAATTTTTTAGAAGCGATGCGAGGAATACGAGCATTGATTCTAAAAACATTACGTTCTTTACAAAATCTTGGTACAAGATTTTGCTTCAATTATGTAACCATTTTTTATTTATAAATAATTATATCTCATATTTTTTCTTTGTCATTAGCATGACTGCTTCGTTTATAGGAGGGGCGTAGGGGGCTTTCCGCATGCCCCCTTATGCCCCTCCTTAAACCTCC
>CAUPHU010000113.1:0-5461 GCA_963511095.1 uncultured Anaerococcus sp.
GCTTATAACAAGCGGGGTTGACTATGAATATATCTACAAAAACCTCTACCAGTCCCAACCAGTATCCGTAATGCAGTTTCACAACGAAGTTATCCAAAATGCCAAGTTTTTTGACAAAAAAGCCTTCGCTGTAGCAAGCAAGGACTTGGTGGAAAAACACGGTGTCCAAATGGGAGATGCTGAATCAATTGTAAATAAGCTAAGAGACCTTAAAGAAGTTAATGTATCAATGATTGTAAAAGAATACGACGACGGAGAATACAAGGTTTCTATGAGAAGTAAGACAGCAGATGTGGCAGCAGTTGCCAGAGCAAACGGCGGCGGTGGCCACATCAAGGCAAGTGGATTTTCAATTTTTGCTGAGAGTCTAGAGGCTGCGAGCGAGAAAGCCCTTACCGTATTAAAGGAAATAGATGCTTAAGGGAATCCTTAATATAAATAAGGAAAAAGGAATATCATCAGCCAGGGTCGTAAGCCTTGTAAGGCGTGCCCTTGGTATGAAAAAGGTCGGCCATACAGGCACTCTCGACCTTGAAGCAAGCGGGGTCCTTCCTATTGTAGTAGGCAAAGCTACTAGGGTTTCAGACTATATGATGACTAAGGATAAGGTATACGAAACAGAAATTATCCTTGGCGCAAAAACTGATACCCTGGATGCCGCAGGAGAAATTATCGCAAGGTCTGATAAAAAAGTAAGCGTAGATGATTTTTTAGGAGCTATGAATACTTTTAGGGGAGAGATAGAGCAAATCCCTCCCATGTATTCAGCCCTCAAGGTAGATGGTCAAAAACTCTATGACCTAGCTCGCCAAGGAATTGAAATTGATAGAAAAAGACGAAAAGTAAATATATATGATATTAAGCTTATAGACTTTGATTTTCCCAAAGCGACTATTAGGGTTACATGCTCTAAGGGGACTTATATCAGGACCTTAGTTGATGATATAGGTGATAAACTAGGTACTTTCGCCTATGTCAACGAGCTTATCAGGACAAGGGTAGGAGATTTTGATATAAAAGATTCGATAAAAAGTGAGGATATTCTAGATCTTGATCAAAAAGACCTAATAAAAGCTATGGCTCCTATTGACTCTGCCTTAAAAGACTTCGATAAGCTTATCCTAGATAGAAAATATCTGGATAATTTAGTCAATGGACAAATTGTAGAAGTAGAAAAAAGTTTCGATAAGATTATAAGAGTCTATGCGGGAGATGATTTTATTGGCCTTGGCAAAAATTATAGTGAAAATGGCAAAAATTTCTTAAAAATGGAGAAAGTGTTTTATGAAAGAGCAGATAAGAATATATGATTTAAATAGTGACCTACCAGATCTTGAAAAAAAGGTAGTTGCCCTTGGATATTTTGACGGGGTCCATCTAGGCCACCAAAAGCTGATGAAAAGAAATGTAGACTTATCAAAAAAATATGGTTATACTCCTTCAATTCTTCTTTTTAAGGAAAACGGCACTAATACTGTCAAAGATGATAAGAAATACCTATCAAGTCTAGAAGACAAGGTAGAAATCTTATCAGGTCTTGGAATCAAAACCTTCTGCCTAGTTAATTTTGATGAGAACTTTATGAAGCTTGCTCCAAGGGAATTTATAAAAACAATTGTGGCAGAGAAATTAAATGCAAAAATTATAATTGTTGGAGACGACTACCGTTTTGGCTACAAGGCAAGCGGGACTGTTGAGACCCTTAAGGATTACGAAGATATATTTGCCTATACTACAGAAGTGGTAGATTTTGAAATGGAAGATGATCACGATAAAATTTCTTCAGGCCATCTAAGAGAACTTGTGAGGGATGGTAAGATATCTAAGGCAAATAAATATTTGGGTAGGTTTTATAAAATAAGAGGTAAGGTTGTCCACGGCAGACACAGGGGAAGGACTCTTAATTTCCCAACTGCAAATCTTGACCTTTCTTTTCCTTATGTAATACCAATAGATGGGGTCTATCTAACAAAGGTCCATGTAAGAGATAAGGACCATTATGCCCTTACAAATATTGGCTCAAACCCAACCTTTGAGACAAGCGAAGATAGGAAAATTGAAACCTATATTTATGACTTTAACCAGTCTATATATGGGGAAAATATCAGCATAGAATTTATAGAATTTTTAAGGCCTGACTATAAATTTGATTCTGCAGAAGAATTAATTGCACAAATGGATCAAGATAAGATAAATGGGCTTAATTATATTGAAAAATACCTAAAATGATTTGGCAAAATCAAATTAGGGTGTATAATATAAAATGTAGCTTTGCTAGGTATATGAGACCTCGACTAATACATGGCAAAGGCTGAATTTTAAAAATACGGAGGAAATTATGAACGCAGTAGAAAAACAAGCAATAATTAAAGAATACCAATTAGACGAGAAAGATTCAGGTTCACCAGAAGTACAAATCGCTATCCTTTCAAAGAGAATAGCTGACTTAACTGAACACTTAAAATCAAATAAGAAAGACCATTCTTCTAGACGTGGATTATACAAAATGATCAGACGTAGAAGAGGTATGCTTAACTACCTAAGAGACAATGATATTGATAGATATAGATCAATTATCGAAAGACTTGGACTAAGAGGTTAATTATTTTGGCGGGGATTTTACCCGCCTTATTTTATATATAGGAGAGATAATGATCAAAAATTACAAATACACTTCAAAAAATGGATATGACTTTGAGGTAACTATCGGAAAGTATGCAGAACAAGCCAACGGTGCCTGCCTTATCCAAAGCGGAGATACCACACTTCTAGTAACTGCAGTTGCAAGTGAAAAGCCAAGAGAAGGGATAGATTTCTTCCCACTTATTTGCGATTTCCAAGAAAAACTTTATGCAGTTGGTAAAATCCCAGGAGGATTTTTAAGAAGAGAAGGTAAGGCAAGTGACGAAGCTACCCTAATCGCAAGACAAATGGATAGGCCACTTAGACCACTTTTCCCAGAAAATTATTACAATGATGTACAAATCATTGCAACAGTCCTATCAATGGACCACGACCACCTTCCAGATCCACTTACAACAATTGGTGCATCAATTGCCCTAGGCATATCTGATATACCATTTGACGGCCCTGTTGGTGCTTGTATGGTTGGCAAAGTTGATGGCAAGCTTGTTGTAAATCCAAGCGAAGAAGACAGAAAAAAATCAGCCCTAGACCTAACTGTAGCTGGTAAAAAAGGTGCTATCAACATGGTAGAGGCTGGTGCAAATGAGCTAGATGAAAGCGAAATGCTTGAAGCAATGCTACTTGCCCTTGATGAAATAGGTGATATATCTGACTTTATCCAAACAATTATCGATGATATTGGCCTTCCAAAAAAAGAAGTCGAAGAACATGTTGAAAGTGAACTTGATAGACTTATTTCAGAAAATTTCGAAGAAGAAATCAAGGCATCAATCAGAACAACTGACAAAACCGAAAGAGAAGACAATATCTTTAGGATAGAAGAAGAAGCAAAAGAAAAATTCCTTGCTGATTTCCCAGAAACAGAAGATGGAATCCATAGAAGAATAGATGACATCATGAAAAAAGAAGTTAGAAGGATGATTTCTATCGATAAGATTAGACCTGACGGTAGAGACCTTAGAGAAATCAGACCTCTTTCAGCAGAAGCGGGAATTCTTCCAAGAGTACACGGATCAGGACTTTTCTCAAGAGGCCAAACCCAAGTATTATCAGTTGTAACTTTAGGTTCTCCAGCTGATAGCCAATTAATTGACGGACTTAACATCGAAGATATTGAAAAAAGATATATGCACCAATACAATTTCCCACCATTTTGTGTAGGAGATGTAAGACCACTAAGAGGACCAGGCAGACGTGAAATCGGCCATGGCCACCTTGCAGAAAGAGCCCTTGTGCCAGTGCTTCCAGATGAAAAAGACTTCCCATACACAATTAGAGTTGTATCTGAAGTATTATCTTCAAATGGTTCAAGCTCACAAGCATCAATCTGTGGTTCAACCCTTTCTCTAATGGATGCAGGTGTTCCAATTAAGAATCCAGTTGCTGGTATTGCCATGGGTCTAATCAAGGAAGATGACTCAATTTCAATTCTTACAGACATCCAAGGCCTTGAAGACCACCTTGGTGATATGGACTTTAAGGTAGCAGGTACCCGTGATGGTATCACAGCCCTTCAAATGGATATGAAAATATCAGGTATCACAGAAGATGTCCTTAGAGAATCCTTAGCAGATGCAAAAGACGCTAGGTTTAGGATTCTAGATGTAATCGAGGCTGCTATTGATAAGCCAAGAGAAGAATTATCAGAATATGCACCAAGACTATATACAATTGATATTGACCCAGAAAAGGTAAGAGATGTAATTGGTTCTGGTGGTAAAAATATCAATAAGATTATTGACGCAACTGGGGTTAAAATCGAAACAGAAGATGACGGCCACATCACTGTCGCTTCTAATGACGGCGCAAGCGGTAAGAAAGCTATAGAAATGATAAGGGCAATTGTAACCGATCCAAAACCAGGTGATGTTTTCGAAGGCACAGTTGTTAGAATAATGAACTTCGGAGCCTTTGTAGAAATTGCAATAGGCAAGGAAGGACTCCTTCATATAAGTCAAATCGCCCACCACAGAGTAGGTAAGGTTGAAGATGAGCTTAAGATAGGAGATACTGTAAAAGTTCAGGTTACAGAAATAGATAGGCAAGGAAGAATCAATCTTTCTAGAAAAGCCCTACTAGAAAAACCAGAAAGAGACCAAAAAGACCGAAGACCTGAAAAAGCTGAAGCTTGGCCAGTAGACGAGTCACCATACAGGAAAGATAAATAGAAATACAAAACTGCTACATTTTGTGGCAGTTTTTTTGTGGAAATTTTTCTTATCTTTAACTTGATATTTTTTATAATATCTTGTTTTAAAAGGTGAAATTAGTCTTGCATAAATATCATAGATATGTTAATATTATCTTATAAGAAATCGTTATTTTATTTACGAAATATTTTAAAGGAGGTAAAATACCTATCTTTTTAAGCAAAGGGAAAGAATAGGAAAAGGTAAGTAGCTTTGTAATTGCTCTATTTGCCAAAATAGTAGTGAATATCAAAGATTTATACTTTGCATATACTATGAATTATTGCATATATAAGAAAATCAAATGAAATTATAAAATGAAAGGCAAATAATTCTTAAAATGTTCAATGACAAATGCTCAAAATTGAGCGCTAGTTAAATAAGAGGTAAAAAATGACAGTAAAAAAAGAACAGATGTCTTTTGGAAGAATCATGAAATTCGTGATTCCATCAGCTATTGGTGTACTTTTATTAATGACACCTTTTAAGACTGCTGACGGTGGATCTACAGTAGCAGTTTCAGTTATTTCAAAATTCTTAAACGAAACAATTAACAGTATAGTTCCAATCCACTACGTAGCACTTGCATGTATTACAATCTCAACCTTACTTGCAATAATATACAG
>CAUPHU010000114.1:0-5435 GCA_963511095.1 uncultured Anaerococcus sp.
CAGTAAAACAATACAAGGTAGAAAAAAGTAAATGCAACAACAAAGCAATATCAAACAAGGTAGACAGACACTTTGATAATAGAGAATCTTTAGAAGCGTGTGTAAGTGATTTAACATATGTTAGAGTAGGAAATAGTTGGAACTACATCTGTTCAATAATAGACTTACACAATCGAGAAATAATAGGCTATGCAGCAGGAAAAAATAAAAGTGCTGATTTAGTAAAAGAAGCAATTTACTCAATAAGATATCCATTAAATAAAATAAAAATATTTCACACAGATAGAGGACGAGAATTCGATAATAAAAGCATAGATAAGATATTAGATGTGTTTGGAATAGAAAGATCCTTAAGTGAAAAGGGAAGCCCTTATGACAATGCTGTAGCTGAAGCATTTAATAAGGTAATGAAAACAGAGTTTGTATATCAGAATGAATTTAAAAGATTAAATCAGTTAAAACTATCACTATCAGAGTATGTTTACTGGTACAATAACCTAAGGATCCATGGATCCTTAGGTTACTTATCACCAGTTGAATATAGACATTCAGGATCAGCTATTAGTTATTAGTTAATCTTAAATTAGTGCGTTCGATTTTAGATTGTACAAATAGGTGTTGACAATCCATTATTTTCGTCGCTTTGTCTTCGATTTACATTTTTAAAAAATAAAAACCCAGCTTATAGCTAGGTTTTAATGGTAGGTAATCTTTTTATCTATAATGCTCCTACTCGTCGCATTAATCTCTCGCTTCGCTCGACCATTCCATGGAGGGCCCTCCACGAGCCGGGCAGGCTTATCTTACATAAATTTTTTCATCAATCTATACTTCGTGCTTCGCACTCGGTTATATTGTGAAAACCATAAAAATTTCAAAAAACCCCGGTCAAGCCGGGGTTATAAAGTACGTAATGTTTTTATTCCAGTCGCTCCTATCCGTCGCGACTTACATAAAAAATTACATAAGGTTTCTCATCAGTTTTTACTTCGCAAGCTTAGCTTGCTTGAAAAACTGTGAGAACCGCAAAAAAATCGCTTATGAAGCCCTATCCCAATTTTATAAAATAAAATTGATGGAAGGACTGATACTTTAGTACGATTTTTTTGCTACCATTAATAATTAAATGCAGCTACTTCGAACCATTCTTGTTCGTGGTGGCATGCTGGGCAAAGTTTTGGAGCTTTTTTGCCTTCGTATAGGAATCCGCAGTTTCCGCATTTCCAGATTACTGATTCTTCTTTTTCGAATACTGTTCCATTTTCTACATTGTCGTGTAGTTTTTGATATCTATCTCTGTGAGCACCTTCAGCTTTTGCGATGTTTCTGAATGCTCTTGCGATTTCGTCAAAGCCTTCTTCTTCAGCTACGTCTGCGAATGATGGATACATATTTTCACATTCGTCGTTCTCGCCTTCGATTGCACCTTGAAGGTTTGTTAGAGTGTCATGCCAAATTACTGGCCAAGCTGTGTAACCTTCAGTCAATTCTATATTTTCTAGTTTGTATTCTTCTTTTAAGAATTTGTAAAATCTTGCAGCGTGTTCTCTTTCGTTCATAGCTGTTTCTCTAAAGATTGCTGCGATTTGTCTATAGCCTTCTTTTTCAGCAGTTTTAGCTGCATATGTATATCTCATGTTTGCTTGTGATTCACCAACAAAAGATGTTAGTAAGTTTTGAGCTGTTTTTGTTCCCTTAAGTTCTGCCATAATAATCTCCTTTATGTATATTTTTATCGTCTGATATTCATATTATATAATTAATTATACGTTTTGTCAAGAATCATTCTAAAGTTTAACGTTTGCTAAAGTTGATTATCATTATCAACTAAATGGTTTTGCCACAATCTTGATAAGCTTTGAAATTTAAGCAATGTTTCAAGCTTAATCCCCTTGATTTTATAACATTTTTAAGAATTTATATATAGATTTAATAATTGATATTAATTATCATTATGTATAATATTCAAAATTAGTGATAATTTGAATTTGTGTTTTTTTATAAATTTTAAAATTTTAACTACAAATGTAGAGTTTTCTTCATATTAGCTTATACTATTATAAACTAAGAAAATTTAAGGTATAATTATTAACAACAAAGGAGGCTATTATGAAATTAGATTTTAGCAATGTTAATTTAGATAATATAAGTTCTTATGAAGACAAAGCCATGGAAGCTTTCAAGACCCTTATGGACAGGTCTGGCGAAGGCAATGACTTTTTGGGCTGGATTGACAGACCGGTTGACTATGACAAAGAGGAATTTGAAAGAATAAAAAAAGCGGCAGCGAAGATTCGTGAAAATTCTGATGTCCTTGTATCAATTGGTATAGGTGGATCCTACCTTGGTATCAAGGCTGTGGAAGTAGCTTGCGATTCTTATTTTAACTCAAAAAGAGATACAGAAGTAATCTACGCAGGCAATCAACTTTCAGCAGAATATATTGTAGAACTTTTAGATTATTTAAAAGATAAGGATTATTCTTTAAATGTAATCTCAAAATCAGGTACTACAACAGAGCCTGCCATAGCTTTTAGGATTCTAAAAGAAACTTTAGAAGAAAAATACGGCAAGGAAGAAGCTAAAAATAGGATTTTTGCGACAACTGATAAAGAAAGAGGAGCCCTTAAAGAACTAGCTAATGCCGAAGGCTACGAAAGTTTTGTAGTCCCAGATGACATTGGCGGCAGATTTTCTGTAATTTCTGCAGTAGGATTATTGCCACTTGCAGTAGCTGGTATCGATATCGATGAATTTATGGCAGGTTTTTCTGCTGGTAGAGAAAAATACACAGTAAATTCTTTCGAAAATGATGCTATAAAGTATGCTGCAGTTAGAAATATGCTCCATGCAGATGGCAAGGATATAGAGGTCCTTGTAAGCTACGAGCCAAAACTTTCTTTCATAGCAGAATGGCGGAAACAATTATACGGTGAGTCTGAAGGAAAAGACGGAAAGGGAATCTTCCCAGCAAGCGTGTCAAATACAACAGACCTTCACTCTATGGGACAAATGATCCAAGACGGTAAGAGAAATCTTTTCGAAACTGTAATAGAAGTAGAAAATGTAGGAAAAGACCTAACAATCAAGGAAGACGAGAAAAACCTTGACGGCCTAAACTTCCTAGCAGGCAAAACTATGTCCTATGTCAACAAGCAAGCAATGGAAGGTACAACCATGGCCCATGTAGAAGGCGGCGTTCCAAATATCAGGATCAAAATGGAAAAGGTAGACGAAAAAACACTAGCAGAACTTTTCTATTTCTTCGAAATAGGAGTAGGCGTCTCAGGCTACATGCTAGGAGTAAATCCATTTAACCAACCAGGAGTAGAAGCATACAAAACTGCAATGTTTAAACTTTTAGGAAAACCTGGATATTAATGGTAATAAAAATTTAACAAGTTAAATTTTTATGGTCTTCACAATTTCTCAAGGTGCAAAGCACCGAAGTAGAAATTGATGAAGAACCTTATGTAATTTTGGGCAAGCCTGCCCGGCTCGTAGAGGGCCCGTGCGTGAAGCCCTATCCCAATCCGATGTAATCGGATTGATGGAAGGACTGATGCAGAGGCTGATCACCTCGCAGCGTAGCGAGAGAGAGAAGAATGCGACGAGTAGGAGCGTTCGTTGAAAAACATTACGTACCCTACACCCCAGCCCTGGCTGGGGTGGCTTCTAACACACAAAAAGACCTCAATTCGAGGTCTTTTACTTTGTCTTTATTTATTAATCTTAATAATTTTAAAATTAGAATTTTTCATAAATATATCATCATAGCTTATAACTATTACTAGTTTTCCCTTTCTATTGAGGTCACAAATTTGATCCAAGACTTTGCCCTTTACTTCCTTATCTAGGAAATTTGTTGGTTCGTCAAAAATATATAGGGACTTGTCGGTTTTTAAGGCATGGTCTAATTGGGCGAGTTTCTTTTGGCCTGATGAGCCTTTAATCTTATCTTTTAGGGCCCCATATTCGCTTATAAGAGGGTTTGCCGGGATATAAACCAAGTCATCAAATAATATTCCTGACGACTTATCTACAGGTTTTCCATTTATAAGAATTTCTCCCTAATATCTTCTCGTTAGGTTCATTATGGCCTCTACGAGAGTAGTTTTTCCTATTCCATTATCCCCTACAATGAGGTTGATTTTGCCCTTTTTAAAATCTTGACTAAAGGCTTGGTGGAGTCTTTCTCCAGTACTTCCAAGACTTATGTAATCTTTTAATTCTAACGACCTTATCTTTTCTTTATTAAAGCTTACTGGAGTCATATTTATAAATTCATAGAAAGAATCCATGGCAGGCTTGCCAGATACGTATTCTCTCCTTGTGTTGAAGGTATCAAGCATAGGATCCCAAAGGGAACTGATGTAGATTGACACAGCCGCATGAAATCCTGGTGTCATTTTGCCCTTTATAATTAGTATAATGGAAATGATTGTAGTAAGGGTAATGGCCATATTTAGGGCTCCGTAGACAAAAATATTATAAATCACGCTTTCATAACGGACCTTCGTAATTAGGTTATCGAAAAATCCCTTAAAGAAATTTTTAATCTATGGCAGCTGATAATTTTAGAAGGATGTCCATGCTTGGTTCATTAATTTGACCGTTTTCTATTCTAGAAATAGACCTGCGGCTGATTCCAGATAAAAATGCCAAGTCTTCCTGACTAATTCTTTTGTTTTCTCTGATTTTTGTAAGGTCATTTCCAAATTTATAGCTAGACATAGGCCCTCCTTTCCTTTCTTATAATATACCGCTTTAGTTCAGTAAATAAAATAAAACTTAAGTACAAAAAAGACCCCGCTAAATTACGAGATCTTGTTTTTTTATTTTTCTTATTAAATATATTAGGATAAGCCCTAAGACTAGGCTTGTAATTATACTTGCTTCTATGCCAAAGCTTCCGCCTGATATTATTTCCGGACCCTTTAGGCTTGTGTTAAAAAGCGTGAATTTTGTGGGGTTGTTGCCTGAAACTGGGATTCCGTAGATATTTGCCATAGTCATATTCCAAAAAGAATGGGCCCCGCCTACTAGGTAGAGGGAGTCTTCTAGATAAAATATTAGGGAAAACACCAGGCCCATTAGGAAAATATTGACAGATGCCATTAGGTCAAAACCAGCATTTCCCAAATGGAAGATGGAAAATATCAAGGAATTTGCAAGGATTGCTATTCTTATTTTCCCTCTGCTTGCCATTTGATTCATAAGAATCCCCCTTAGGAGGAATTCTTCTTCAAAACCTTGAATCATCCAGGCTGGAAGGAAGATTAAAAATAATTTTAGGTCAAAACCATTTGGGTTTTTAGATATTTCTACAAATCCTAATGCTTTTTGTATTAATAAAACTAAACTAAGCATGGCAAAGCCTAAAAAAATCCCCTTGGCGTAGGCTTTTAACTTGTTAGGGTCAACAAGGCCTAGAG
>CAUPHU010000115.1:0-5398 GCA_963511095.1 uncultured Anaerococcus sp.
GGTTGGGCTATACCACACATTGGTCCACCATTTATAACCTTGACAATTTCTTCTGCCCCACCGGCTTCTTCGATTAGGTCAGAAAAGCTTGTACCAATTCTAACGACCATATTTTGTGGGTTTTTAACAGTCTTACCTGTCACTGTTAGGATTCTTTCGTAAAGTGGTTTATCCATAAAAAGTGCTTCGTAGATTGCATTTACAGTAGAGATGTTTGACACAACTGCTCCTACATCCATTGGAAGACCACCTGATGGCACTTCTCTTTTTAGAATTGCATCTATAAGTCTTTTTTCATCACCTTGTGGGTACTTAGTTTCAAGACTAACCACTTTGATTGTACCATCAAATTTATTTGTCTTAGAAAACTCTGCTAGGGCTTCTGTCATAGATTTAAAAGCTTCTGGCTTATTGTTTTCTATTGCAATTACCCCATCTTTCGCATCTACTGCCTTAAGTACTTGGATAAGTCCTTTTATAATATGTAAAGGATAATTTTTCATTATGTAATCATCACAAGTGATATAAGGTTCACATTCTGCCCCGTTTACTATAACAGTATCAACTGGTTTGTTTGGTGAATATTTGATGTGAGCTGGGAAAGCTGCCCCACCCATACCTACTATTCCTGCTTCTTTAACCTTAGCTACAATTTCTTCTGGGCTTAAGTTTACGTTTTCTTTCTCAGTATAAGTTACACTTTGATCGAAACCTTCTGTATCGATTACAACTGCCTTACAGTTTTTGCCTGAGGCACTTTGGATATCGATTACCTCTTTCACAACTCCTGCTACAGAAGAGTGAATATTTGCTGAAAAGTTACCAACTGCAGATCCGATAAGATCTCCAACAGCAACTTCGTCATTTTTCTTAACATTACATTTGCTTGGTGCCCCTATATGTTGGGTTAGGGGAATAGTTACAAGCTTTGGAATAGCTGCAGTATGTAAGCTGCTATTTTCTGAAAGCTCTTTATATTCTTCCATCTTAACACCATGGGTAAATGTCACGGTATTTGCTGCCATAAATTTCTCCTTCTTAAAAAATTTTCTTCCCGATATATCTATTATAAATTATATCGGGAAATTTCTCAATGTTTATTTTAAATTTGCCAAAATATCTTCTAAAAATACCATAAAATTATCAAAAGCTAACTGTTTTAGGTTAGACATTCTCTTTTCACTTGGAAGTTCGTTTTTGTAAAACTTCTTGTATACGTCATAATTTGCATCAATTTTTGTGACATATTGCCTAGTTTCTTCGAATGGTATGTTTAGAACATTTGGATTGACGGGATCTAAGATGCCATCTTTTATCCATTTGTCGACATTTCCTATACCACCATTGTAAGCTGCAAGGGCAAGATCCCTATTATTATAATACCTGTAAAGGTAGTCATAATATGCTATACCTAAATCAAGATTATATTCAACATCAGATAGCTTATCTGGATAGAACTCTTTGCCAGTTAAGTCTGCGGCGTGGGATGCTGTTTCATCTAGTAATTGCATCAGACCTTGGGCTCCTTGGTGACTTTCTGCATCTTTCATAAAGTCAGATTCAACTTTTACGATAGAGGCTGTAAGAAGCGGGTCAACCCCATATTTTTCTGAATATTCATATATTTCATCCTGGTAGCTTATCCTAGTTCTTGATGTTTGATAGGCTATAGTCACATAGCAAAGAACAAAAAGCACAAGGATTGCAAGTAGGATAAAACCTATTATTTTTCCAATTCCCTTAATTATCTTCATAAATTTTCTCCATTCTTAGGATATTTATAACTTTTTCCCTGAGGTCTTCTAAAGTAGAATTATTTTTTATCTCTATTTCCCTATCGTCTCTCTTACCCATGAGCTTTTCTTGATTTCTAATCTTTGACTCTGCATAGAAGTTTCCTATTTCATCTCTTTGGGCTAGCCTTTCTGCTTGGATATTCCTATCAGCAGATACAAAGAGTACTAGGTCCGCCGGGAATTTAACCTCCATCTGATAATATAGCGGGATTTCTATAAAAACATTTTCGTTATCAAGCTTTTCAATTTCATTTTCAATCTCTTCTATTATTATCGGATGGATAATCCTATTTAGCCTCTTCATAAGGTCAGGTGCGGCAAAAATCATCTTAGCCAGTGCCTTTTTATCAAGGTTTTCGCCATCAAAGGCCTTCCTGAAAAATGGGTCTTTTTTAATTGCCTCGAAGTTTCTCTCACCTGGTTCAAGAAGCTTTCTATTAATATCATCTGCACTTATCACATCAAAGCCCAGGTCCTTTATAATATCACTTACTGCAGACTTGCCTGATCCGATTGTACCTGTTATTACAATTTTATTTAGATTCATACATGCTTTCTCCAAAACCAATATCTACTAGTAAATCCACCTTGAGATCTGCCGCATTTTCCATACATTGCTTAAGTATATCCCTAGCCCTTTCCTTATCAGATTCAGATGATTCTATGATTATTTCGTCATGGATCTGAAGGATAATCCTGGCGTCAAGACCTTCTTCCTTAAGCTTATTTGCTGTATCTATCATGGCAATTTTAATAATATCAGCAGCAGTTCCTTGAATTGGGGTGTTTAGGGCGATCCTTTCGCCAAAACTTCTGACATTAAAATTCCTAGAAGATATTTCAGGAACATACCTACGTCTTTTAAATAAAGTTTCTATATAGCCTTGGTCTTTGGCAAGCTTTACAACATCGTCCATGTATTCCTTGATTTGTGGGTAGGATTCTTTGTACTTGTCAATATAATCCTTGGCCCTTTTTCTAGGAATATTTAGGTTTTGCGATAGGCCATAGTCACTTATACCATAAATTATACCAAAATTAACAGCCTTTGCCTCTGATCTTTGAAGTTTTGTGACCTCATCAAGTGGGGTGTGGAATACTTCAGATGCAGTTTGGGTGTGGATGTCAATTCCATTGTTGAAGGCGTCTTGCATATTTTTGTCATCTGCAAGGCTTGCTAGGATTCTTAGCTCGATTTGTGAATAATCTGCATCGATTAAAACCTTACCTTCTCCTGCCTTAAAGGCCTTTCTGATGGCCCTGCCTTCGTCAGTTTTGATTGGTAGATTTTGGAGGTTCGGCTCCTGGCTTGAAAGTCTGCCTGTTGAGGCAATATTTTGCCTAAAGGTTGACCTAATCCTACCATCATCATCAATTGCGTTTTCAAGCCCTTCTATATAGGTAGAACGAAGCTTGTAAGTTTCTCTATATCTTTCAATTTTTTCTATAATTGGGTGCTTATCTCTTAACTTATCAAGGACACTCGCATCTGTAGAAAAACCTGTTTTAGTTTTCTTAATTACAGGAAGTTCTAAATCCTTAAATAAAACTTCCCCTAGTTGCTTAGTTGAATTGATATTAAATTCGCTGCCAGCTAGGTCATAAATATCTTTTGTGAGTTCTTCAATCTGACTATCAAGGTCAGCCTTGATTTCTTCTAGGATATTTCTATCGGTTGCAAAACCAACAATTTCCATAGAGCCTAGGACCTTGGCAAGTTTTTTCTCAATATTTTCATAAAGGTCTACCATTTCATATTCTGCAAGGTTTTTAAAGACTTTTTCCTTGGCATCTTCTATAGAATTAACCTGGCTAGCTAGAAATTTCGCGAATTCTTTTTTGTCAATCTCTTCGTACTTCTTTTTCTTTGCACCCTTGCCAATCAGACTTTCTTCGTTATCAAGCTCATAGGTCAAATAAGTCTGGCTTAAAAGTTTCAAATCATAGGAAGACCTAGACGGGTCAATTAGATAGTGCATAAGCATGATGTCATCATAAGAATCAACTAGGTCAATCCCAAGCTTATCCAAAAGGACAATTTCCTCTTTGATATCAAAAGAAACCTTATTTATCTCTTCATTTTCAAAAATCTCTTTTAATTCCTTTATTTTATCAGGCTCAACTATAAAAGTATCAGTATCTTTCGTCTTTATTCCAAGACGGAAAATTTCTGAATGTATATAATTATCCCCATCGTAAAGAGATTTGAAGAAAATTTCCTTAGTTTTCTTAGCTGATTTAATTAATTCACTTAAATCATCTGTTTCTTTATAAGAAAATTCTTTGGCTTCGCTTTCTGAAGGGCCGCCGTCAAGTTCTTCCAAAAACTTATTGAAATTAAGCTTTGAAAACTTCTCCCTAAGGCCTTCTGTATCTACTTCTCCAAGGGCAAGTTCGTCATATTCAAACTCAACAGGTGCGTGGGTTACTATTGTACCGATTTTTTTGGACATATAGGCAATAGCTTCGCTATTTTCGAGATTTTCCTTAGTTTTCTTACCAGAAATCTCGTCTAAATTATCGTAAAGATTTTCTATCGACCCATACTTTCTAATAAAATCAAGGGCACGCTTTTCGCCAATTCCGTCAACTCCAGGAATATTATCCGACTTATCACCCATAAGACCTTTCACATCGATAAGCTGCTTAGGAGTGATTCCGTACTCTTCCTCAATTTTTTCCACTGTGTATTCTACAGTATCTGATACGCCTTTTTTGGTTAGATAAACAATAATATCTTCATCTACAAGCTGGAGATAATCCCTATCTCCTGTGATAAGGACTGCTTCGTCCCCTGCTTCTTTTGCCATCCTGGCATAGGTTCCAACTATATCATCAGCCTCAAAACCATCAAGGTCAGTATATTTGACCCCCATAGAATCAAGGACGTCTTTCAAAATCCCAAATTGATAAGAAAGCTCGTTTGGGGTCTTATCCCTAGTAGCCTTGTAGTCCGCATACTCTTCATTTCTAAAAGTCTTAGACGACCTATCAAAGGCCACAAGAACATAGTCTGGTTTGTATTTATCAAAGGCGTTCCTATACATGGTCAAAAAACCATAAACGCCATTAGTCATAACTCCGTCATTGTTGGACAAGTTCGGCAGGGCAAAAAAGGCCCTATAGATCAAACTCGACCCATCAATCAACATAACAGTTTTTTTCATTATATCTCCTTAACTATAAAAAATAGTTTAAAATCCATTCCTACCTTATAGTATAACTTATATTGGAAAATTTTTAAAGAAAAAAAGGAAACATCTACCAATGTTCCCTTAAAAATATTTATTAATCTCTGAACTTTTTCTTTATTTTCTCAATATTATCAATATCAACCCATTCTTCAGAATATCCACAACTAGCGCAAAGATACCTATCAACAGGAACTGCAGACTTTATAGTCATGCCAACCATAATATTGTTGCCAGACCCATAAGCTCCAGCATGACCAGGCACCTTGATAATATCACTTGACCCACACTTTGGACATTTGTTAGTATTTTTCATAAATACCTCCTTGATTTCAAAATACCGGAATGAATTTGATATTCAAATTAAATTTAAAATATGAAATATTGAAAATTAATAGTCAGCTAGTATAA
>CAUPHU010000116.1:0-5377 GCA_963511095.1 uncultured Anaerococcus sp.
GATGAATATAGATAAAATCGGATATTCTAATAATTTTACTATCTATGATACTCAAGACCAGAGAACCCTCATCAGAGATATAATAAAAGATTTGGGCTACAAAGATGAAATAAACCCAAGATTTGCCCAGTCTGTAATATCGAATGCAAAAAACAAATCAATAAGTCCAGATGAGTTTCTAAAACTCAACTTTTATATGCAAAATGCTGATGAAATTGCAGAAGTATTTAAAAAGTATGAGAAGAAGAAATTTGAATACAATGCTCTAGATTTTGATGATCTGATTGAAAAAGTATTAGAGCTTTTTGCAAGAGATAATGAAACTTTAAAATATTACCAGGATAAGTTCGATTATATTTTTGTTGACGAATTTCAAGATACAAATAACTCTCAGTATGAATTAATTAAATTTATTGCAGGAAATAATAGTAATGTTGTAGCTGTTGGTGATGCTGATCAATCTATTTATTCTTTTAGGGGAGCGGATATAAGAAATATCCTAAACTTCGAGAAAGATTTTGCAAATACTAAAGTCATTAAGCTTGAACAAAATTATAGGTCAACATCCAAAATTTTAAATGCAGCCAATGAACTTATATCAAATAACATTGAAAGAAAAGAAAAAAATCTATGGACAGAAAATAGTGACGGATCAGATGTAGTCTATAAGGAAACATCTGTGGAAAGCGAAGAGAGTAAATTTGTAATAGATACAATAAAAGATTTGATAGCTTCTGGATATAAGGAAAGTGACATAGTAATTCTCTATAGAACAAATGCTCAATCAAGACCTTTCGAAGAGGCGTTGCTTAAAAACTTGATTGACTATAAGGTTATAGGAGGACTTAAATTCTACGATAGGAAAGAAATTAA
This sequence comes from uncultured Anaerococcus sp., assembly GCA_963511095.1. Taxonomy (GTDB): domain Bacteria; phylum Bacillota; class Clostridia; order Tissierellales; family Peptoniphilaceae; genus Anaerococcus. The sequence goes on from CAUPHU010000116.1 coordinate 874, forward strand.
AGACCTTATAGCCTACCTAAATATATTAGTAAATAGCAAGGATGATGTAAGCCTTAAGAGAATAATAAATGAACCAAAAAGAGGAATTGGAGATAAATCTATTGAACAATTAGAAAGCATTGCAACAAGCCATGGGATTTCAATGCTTGATTTAGTAACAGATCCGAATTTTTCAGTGCTTCTTACAGATAGACTTAATAATCTGACCAATAAATTTTACGAACCACTTAAGGAAATTTTTCTAAATGTTGAAAACTATCAAATTGTAGACTTAATAAATGATATACTAGATAAGACAGGATATCTAAGAACTTTAGAAAAGTCTCACTTAGTAGAAGACAGGGCGAGAATTGATAATATAAATGAATTTATTTCGTCTGCAGCAGACTACCAAGAAGCAAACCCAGAAGACACTCTTAGAGATTATCTTGAAAATCTTTCCCTTTTATCTGAGATTGACAAGACTGAGGACAGTAATGAGTCAGTGTCACTTATGACCATGCATCAGGCTAAGGGTCTTGAGTTTCCGGTTGTATTTATAGTTGGTCTTGATGAAGGCTTATTTCCAAGCAAAATGAGTTTAGATGAAGGAAATCTTGAAGAAGAAAGAAGATTATTTTACGTTGGAATTACTAGGGCTGAAGAAAAACTATTTATGACAAGCTCTCAAGTAAGAAGAAATTATGGGAAGATAACCTATTATAAGCCTTCACGTTTTATAGATGAAATAAAAAAATTAATTCATACAGAATCAAATAAAGAATATATAGATTATAATTCGAAATCCTATGAAAAGGCAATGAATGAAGATTATATGAGGGAAAAAGCTCGCCAATCTGTACTTGATCTTAAGAAAAAATCATATAAGAAAGATGATTCGACTTATAAGGTTGGAGATAGTGTTGAGCATAGCAAATGGGGTAGGGGCTTGGTTGTACAAGTAAAAGAAAATCCTGATGGAAATGAGCTTGTAATCGCCTTTGATAAGAAGGGACTTAAAAAATTAAACCAAGACTATGCACCAATTAAAAAGGTTTAGATATGGATAAATTAGATAAACTTAAAAATTTAATAGAAAAAATAAATGAATTGGACTACCATTACTACACCTTAGATAGTCCTTTGGTCTCGGATGGTGAATATGATAAAATCTATGATGAATTAGTTAGCTTACAGAAAGAATTAGACTTTATACCAGAAGATTCACCAACAAATAGGGTTGGAGGCCAAATCCTAGATAAGTTTGAAAAGCACTTTCATATTACAAGATTACTGAGCCAGGATAAGGCTCAGTCCTATCAGGATTTAGAAGCCTGGATTGATAGGTGTCAGAGATTAAAAAACGCTTATGAGCTTGATAATAGCACGAAGCTTCCTGATTTAGAATTTATTATGGAATATAAATTTGATGGCCTTACAATAAACCTAACTTATGAAGATGGAATCCTAAAAACAGCCGCAACCAGGGGCAATGGAATAGTAGGTGAAGAAGTTAAGGCACAAGTTGAAACTATTAGATCTGTTCCACTTACAATTAGGGATAAATCTTTACTTGAAATACAGGGCGAGGCATTGATGCCTTTATCAGAACTTAAAAGGTATAATAGTGAAAATACAATACAGTTAAAAAATGCTCGTAATGCAGCTGCAGGAGCGATTAGAAATCTTGATACAAGCGAGACAGCAAAAAGACGATTGACAGCGTATTTTTATGCGATACCAACAAATAATAAGGATTTTAAGAATGAAGAAGAAATGCTTGATTTCTTAAAAGAGCTTAAACTAAACGTACATCCATATCACAAGAAGGTAAATTCTTTAGAACAGATAATAAAAGAGCTTGAAAGAATTGAAGTGGAAAGAAAAACCTTAGATGTGCTGACAGATGGTGTTGTTATAAAGATAAATGACAAAAATACCCAAGAGGCACTCGGTTATACAAATAAGTTTCCAAGATGGTCCATAGCTTATAAGTTTGAAGCGGAAGAATTTACTACTAAGCTTTTAGATGTGGTTTGGAATGTAGGTAGGACCGGCAAAGTAACGCCTTCTGCAATCTTAGAGCCAGTTGATTTTTCAGGTGTTACTGTTTCAAGAGCAACGCTAAATAATTATGATGATATCTTGAGAAAAAAAGTTAGGATAGGTTCTGATATATTTATTAGAAGATCAAACGATGTAATTCCAGAAATATTGGGTGTAGTAGATGAGAATCAAGAAGGCACAATAGAAATAGAAAAACCTACTCATTGTCCATATTGCCATAGTGAATTAATTCAGGGTAATGTCCATATAATTTGCCCAAACTCAATTTCATGTACACCACAGCTTTTAGCAAGAATGGAGCATTATACCTCTAGAAACGCCATGGATATAGAAGGCCTATCTGAAAAAACTATTGGCCAACTCATAGAAGAACTTGAAATAAAAGAAATCTATGATATCTATGACCTAAAATACGAGGATTTGATAAAGTTAGATAGGTTTGGACCAAAGAAGACGCAAAACATCTTAGATGCTATAGAAAATAGCAAAGAAAGAGATTTGAGTGCCTTTATATACGCGATAGGGATACCAAATGTTGGAGAGAGAACGGCAAGAGATTTGGCAAATAAGTTTAAGTCATTTGAAAAATTAAGAGAAGCAAGTGTAGAAGAACTTGTAGAAATAGATGATATTGGTGAAATTACTGGTGAAAATATTGTAGAATTTTTCCATGATAAAAATATTGTTAGTTCTATAGATATTCTTTTATCAAAAGGTATAAAGTTAATAAACCCATCAGAAAATACTGAAGCATCCCAAATATTAGAGGGGATTAATTATGTTATTACCGGCACAATCGATGGATACAACAGGGATGAAATTAAGAAAATGCTAGAAGATAATGGGGCCAATGTAAGAGGCTCAGTATCTAAAAATACAGATGTGGTATTAGCTGGTGAAAAAGCTGGATCTAAAAGGGATAAGGCTGTTGAACTTGGTATTAACATATATGAAGATGAAAAATTATATGAATTTTTAAAAGATTTAAAAGGAGAATAGGATGGATATAAAAGAAGTTGAAAGGATCTATAACCTTAGTCATTTAAGTTTAGAAAATCAAGATAAAGAGATGATTTCAAATAAATTTAATAGGGTCTTAGATTTTATTGAAGATATATTTACCGTAGATACTTCTGATGTAGAAATGACTGCATATATAAATAATCATAAAGCTGTATTTAGAGAAGATGTACCACAAGAATCACTAGAAAGATCTAAGGCACTCGAAAATGCAAAAGACACTGAGTATGGATACTTTAGACTTGATTGGAAGCTATAGGAGCAATGATGAATATAAAAGCTATTATAGAAAAATATAAAAATAAAGAAATAAGTGTAGAAGAAAACATAAAAAACACTCTTGATAAAATCAAGAATGATAAAACAAATGCTTACCTGGCATTTGATGAGGATGATTCCCTAAATAGGGCTAAGTATTTAGATGAAAAACTAAAAAATAATGAAAAACTAGGTTCACTTTTTGGAATACCAGTAGCTGTTAAAGATAATATTTCCTATAAAAATATGAATATGACATGCGCTTCAAAAATGCTAAAAGATTTTAGACCTATGTTTAATGCAAGTGTTATAGATAAATTATTAGCAGAAGACGCAATAATAATTGCTAAAACTAACATGGATGAATTTGCGATGGGAGCAAGGGGCAAAACTTCATATTTTGGGCCAGTTAAAAATCCTATAGATGAAACAAGAGTAACAGGTGGATCCTCATCAGGTTCTGCATCAAGTGTTGCCAAAGGTGATGTATTAGTTGCTCTTGGTACTGATACAGGTGGGTCTGTAAGATGTCCAGCAAGTTATTGTAATATTGTAGGATACAAACCAAGCTATTCTATGGTTAGTAGAAACGGTGTAGTTTCTATGGCAAATACCCTTGATCAGGTATCGATATTTGGAAATAATATATCTGATATTAGGGAAATCGCACAAACAATCGAAGGTCCTGATTCCAATGATATGACTGTAAGATTAGATGATTATCAATTTGAAGTTAATCCTTACGATTTTAAAGGAAAAAAGATTGCCTATATTGAAACCACAGATTCTTTAAATAAGGGAATTGAAAAAGAAATAGCAGAAGATTATAAACTTGCATTAGAAAAACTAAAAGAACTAGGAGCTGAATTAACTCCAGTTAGTTTAGAATATTCAAAATATGCCAACCAAGTATATAACGTAGTTATGTCAAGCGAAGTTTCATCAAATATGTCTAGGTTTGATGGGATTAGATTTGGATACCAAAGTGATAAATACACTACAGTTGAGGAGCTATTTGTAAATTCTAGGTCAGAGGGCCTAGGTGAAGAAGTTCAGAGAAGAATTGCCCTAGGCACAATGTATCTTTCTGCAGATGATAATCAAAGAGTATACAAACAAGGTCTTAAGATTAGGACACTAATAAAAGAAGAATTAGAAAAAATATTTGAAGATTATGACC
>CAUPHU010000117.1:0-5362 GCA_963511095.1 uncultured Anaerococcus sp.
TCTCTATGTTTTCATACATTTTAGCAAGTTTAGTCCCCTTTACTATAAAGAGTGAATGGATTTTTACTTCTTTAACATTAAGAGCATTTAATATCCTTGCTGTTTCTATTGTATCATTAATATCGTCCCAAGGTAAAGCTAAAATTACGTGAGTTGAAATTCTAAACTCATATTTATTGATAATCCTTGTCGCAGAAATAAAATCTGCCAGGCTCTCACCCCTATTTAAAATACTAAGGGTATGGTAATTTGCTGTTTGGAGCCCCAACTCAATTGTTATATCTTTTTTTGTTTTATCTTTCCATTCTTTCAGAAACTTAAGTTTATCTTCAGTAATACAGTCGCTTCTAGTCGCAATTGAAACTCCTACAATATAATCTCTATCACAAGCTTCTATCATGTCTATGAAAGTTTCAAGGCTCATATAAGTATTAGAGAAGTTTTGAAAATAGGCTATAAATTTATTTGCCTTATACTTTTTTGAAATATAGTCTTTGTTTTTCTCAAGTTGCTCTGTTACTGTAAAAGCTGTTGGCAAATTTTCAAATGACCCGCCTGCATCACTACAATATATGCATCCACCATAACCACAAGCTCCATCACGGTTAGGGCATGTTAGAGAAAGTTTTATTGGTAATTTATAAACTTTTTCACCATAAGTTTCTTTGTAATAATCACTGACCTTGTAGTAAACCCTTTCAGTCATTAGTCATCATAAGAATTTACTTCTTCATCATATTCAACAATTAAATCGTCAATTCTTTCATCTGTCCAATAATGACTAAATAGATGGAATACTTCATCGACCTCATCTTCATCATCGATTATTGTTAAATCTATTTCATCATCTCCATAAACATCTGTATATCTAAATAAATAGATTTCTGCAGATTCACCGGACAATAGAGCTATATATTCCTTTTCGTCAACACTAAATATGTCGATTAGAATACACTCTTCTGTACCTTCACCTAGCTGAATTTCAATTACTGCTTTACCCTTATTTTTATTAAAAGTCACTTCATGTCCATGAAGATTTAAAGTTTCTGTCATAGATTCTCCTTATCATTATCAAGTTTTGCCATTACACAATCTAGTAATTCAACAAGATTTGAAATATCTTTTACTTGTGTGTAATAGTATTTATCATCTTGTTTATATTTTACCCCTAATGAAACCATCTTCACATTCTGATTTTTAAATACTATGCTTGAATCTAGTGAGTATTGAGTTTTGATTACGTCTAAATCCCTGTCATAAAGTTCTTTGTATGATGAAACAAATGCTTCGGTAAGTGTTTTATCATTATTTTTAAAACTTGGAATAAATAGTTTTTCATTAAGATTAGAACTTGCTATAGATGCTGCCATCCTACTTTTGTCTAGCATTTGGCTCATACCTTCTTCTGTTAGAGATCTAAATACTAAAATCAAATTTATATGATCTCTTAGCGTTCTAACAGTGGCTAAATTTGATGAAGATATAACTTGGTTATCTAGGCTATTTACAGCAAACGTCCCTGTTGGAGATAACTCCACAAAAGATGCCAAATGACTAAAAGACTCACTTGATATTGGATCTGTGTCAGTATCACTAATTTCTTCGCATGATAGTTTCATATCAGGCTCATAACGAAGGTTTTTCTCTATAGCCTCATTTTTATAAATCTCAAAAGTATTCAATAATTCGTTTTCATAATTTGAATTTATTATAAATTCAATATCTGCAAATGCTGGTACCTTATCATACTTATCACCAGCAAATAGTGATAACATGTCTAAATCAACTTTGGATTTCATCCTCCTAAAAATTCCTATTATCATTTTTATAGAATTCATCCTAACTTTGTTAATATTATCCCCTGCATGGCCTCCCATCAGATTAGATATGGATAGTCTATAAGTTTTATAAGTATAATCAGCTTTAAATCTGTTAATAGGTACTGATACTAATGACAATAAAAGACTTGAAAACTCATCAGCTAAGCAATTCGCTTGTCTAAGATTTAAGTTTACGATATTATTGGTCCTAAGTAAGGATTTTATTTCTCCAAAATCTTCTAATTTTGATTGGATATTACTGCTTGTTATTAATATATCAAATGATTTATCAGAAAATCTCAAGAAATATTCAATAACTAAGTATGCAGAAAGTAAATTAATATTGAGTTCACTTTTTATAAAATCCTCATCATCCATTTTTTCAAAATCATATGTTAATTCATATACATTGTCTAAATTTAAGTGAAATACTATTGAAGGATTATCACCCTTTTGGATATAGTAAGAACTGTCAATTTGAATTACTTCACACAAGTTTTCCCTAGAAATTTTTAAGATTGATTCTAAAATTTTAGTATTCTTTTTTGATAAATCTTCTTTGAGGAAATCTATATAATTTTTAAAATTTGAGTTTCCACTATCATTTGCCATATGGCCTACCTAATAATACTTTTTAACCTCTATATCTTTTGATACTTGGTTGAGTTTTTCTAAATATTTTTCTTGTCTTTTTACCATTATATACATTTGGCAAACTTGATCTTTAACTTCTTCAAATTCTTTGGTTTCTTCATTAACCAAATTATCTAATTTTATTATGTGATAACCAAATTGTGATTTAACTGGCTTTGAAATTTCGCCTATTTCTAATTGATCTAGGCCGTCTTGGAATTCTTTTACCATTACACCTTTAGGGAATGTTCCAAGTGAACCACCATTTGCAGCAGAAGGATCCTTAGAATACTTTCTTGCAGCTTCCTTAAAATCAAGACCCTTTTGTATCTCCTCTAAGACTTCTATTGCTTTTTTTTCATCATCAAGAAGTATATGACTTGCTGTGTAGCTTGCTTTTGGGCTTATCACTTCCTTGTTATTTTCATAATAGTTTTTAAGCTCATCATCAGATGCTTCTACGTCTTCAAATATTTTATGCATAGCATAATTTTTAAGCATATTTTCTTCAACAAGTTTAAGTTCTCTTTGGAACTCTTCATCTTTGTCAATTCCTGTATTATAAGCATCTATTAGAAGGATTTCTTGATTTACCATTTCATCAGCTAAAACTTTAATACCTTCTTCATTTTGAAACCTAGCCCCGCCTTCTATATTTGACATGAAAGCGTAGACATCATTACTATAAATTTTCTTTCCATTAACTTCGGCTAGTAGTTTATTGTTGTTTTCCATATTTACCTTTCGTTTAGTTCTATCCTGTTATTGTAAATAACAATATCTTTATTTTTATATAACCTACCTATAGCTCTTTTAAATGCAGATTTACTCATTGCAAAATAAGAATAAATTTTATCTGGAGATGATTTATCGGACAATTCTACAATCCCACCATTTTCATATAGATAATCAAGTATTTTATCACTATCATTATCAATCTCTAGGTAGGCCCTCTTTCTAAGAGAAAGCTCAATTTTGCCATCATCTTTTATTTCTTTAACTCTGGAAGTGATCTCTTCTCCCTCGATATAAACGCCCTTTAATTCATTAATTCTTATCAATGAGTCATATTTATTATCAATTGCCACAAAAGCTCCAATAGATTTGTTGATAGAATATATTCTTCCTTTAACAATATCATTCTCTTTAAAATTATGATCAGTTGATAAAAGCTCTCTTATTTTGCTTGTAAGATATAAATACCCATCATTTTCTTTAAATGTAACAGGATATACCATATCTTTTATGATCTTATAGGTTCTCTCTTCAAATGGTAAAAATATATGTCCGCCTTTTATTTCAAAATAGACACCTTTTTTTGTAATATCACTTGCTTTAAGAGAGTAAATCTTACCTAGTTCGTAAGGAAGAAATCTGCTTGCTCTAAGCACTTCATTTAAGTCCTTATATAAGTAAGCTTCTACCTTATCATTTTGCTTTAAGTCCTTAACTTGTTCCTTGTCTATAACGGCATCTCCTAAGTTTGTTTTTAGGTAGGCCTTATTTTTTGTAAATCTTTTTATTGTAAATTCTTTAATAATAATCTCCTAATTTAATTGATTAAATGTAAAGCCCTCACCCAATACTTCTGAGATTGTATAAGTGAATATAAAGGCCCTATCATCTATTTCTAATATATCATCTTTAATACTAGGAAAAGTTCTTATACTAGTAATAGTCATGATAACTTTTTTATCCAAGTGGGAAAAGCCACCTTCAGCCTCTAGAAGTGTCACTCCCTTTTCGTGCTTATTAATTAGCATATTGTTAATTGCTTCATATTTATCAGAAATAACCATAATTGAAATCTTTCTACCAAATCCTTGCATGAAATAATCGAAACCCATGGATTGGATCATTATTGCTAAGGTAGCATACATAGCAAGTTCTGTGCCAAATATAAATGCTGATAGTAGAACAACTATAAAGTCTGCCATAAACAAACATTGATGTAAGGGTACATTAAAATATTTATTGAAAATTGCAGCTATTAAATCAGTACCACCCGAAGATGCTTCATGGTTAAATACAATAGCAAGTCCAAACGATACTATTATAGATCCAAAGATTATATTTAAAATCTTATCATTACCTAGGTTTACACTTGGAACTATATTTTCAAATACCAAAATATAGGCTGATACAGCTAGCGATGAAATAAGTGATTTTTTTGCAAATTCAAAACTTATAAAAACCATTCCTGCTATTAAAACTAGCACATTTAAGATTAGGTTAACCAGACCAAGATTTAAAAATGGTAGGGCTTTCGATACAACGAGTGCAAAACCAGATAGGCCACCTGCTGCAATATTTTGACTAAGTAGGAAGAAATATAGGCCTCCTGCTATTAGAAAGGATCCAAACAAAATCCACAGGTATTTTTTCATACAGCCTCCTTATATTATAATAAAATGTTATCATAAATCGGAGATTAATTCAATAAATCTATAAGTAAAAAAAGGTAGCCTTTAGTTTATGATTCTTTTTTTAAGAATATAACTATATCTTTATATATTTTGTTATTTCCTAAAAGTAGTTAAATCATAATTCTATTGCCACCTTTTATTTCAATCTACCCAACTAGGAGTGATTCTATTAAAATTGTCGTACATTTCTAGTAGACTATCCAATTCTTCTTTACTTAATTTTGAGCTTAATTTTTCTCTCATCTTAATTAAGCTTTCTAAAATTGTAGTTGCTTGGTAAAGACTTAACAGACGGTAAAATTTCCTAGAAGGATAATCACCATCAAAATAAGAATCTAGAACACCTTTAGCAAATAAAGGGAAATTAATAGCAATTCTATTTATTTCGACAAAATCTACTATTCCATCACCATATTCTAATTCTTTTATAGCTCTTAAATCGAGAAATTTATCTTGGTATATCCTAATATTCTTATCGCTAAT
>CAUPHU010000118.1:0-5128 GCA_963511095.1 uncultured Anaerococcus sp.
AATAGTGCAAGATAGAAATTACTTTCTTTCTTACACTATTTATGGTACTAAAAAAGTGCCGAAGCACTTTTAATCCTTAATTTGTAATTATCTTCATCATATCATTGACTGATGAATCATAAACTTGGCCAAACCTTAAAAGATATTTCATAAGTAAAAATAGCCTATAGAAATTTAATCTTTCTTGGTAGCCTTCATCCATTGGCATTAGCTTCTTATATTCATTATAAAAAGCCTTAGAAAAGCCGCCAAAAACTGTTGATACCCCAATATCAAACTCCCTATCTCCGTATAAAGGAGCTGGGTCAAATACAAGAGGTCTCTCATCTTCGTCAAACATAAAATTACCTGCCCACAAATCTCCATGTAGGAGAACTGGCTCAGATTTATGTTTATCAAGCTCTTTTTCTATTATTTGTCTTACTTCTTCATATCTTGCTAAGTCTTTATCATCCCAAAGTTCAAATTCCTTAAGCATCTTAGCAAGCTTATCCATTCTTTGATAGAGGAAAATCTCCTTCCAGCTATCCTTAAAGCCATTTTCAAAGGTTGAAGCTGCTCCGATATAAGGATATTCAAAACCAAATTTTCCATCAGGACTTTTTATTTGGTGGATTTTGGCAATAACTTTTGCCAAATCTTCCTGGCTACCTGCACTATTTTCCTCATGATAGGTCAAAAGTAGGTAGGCAGATCCATCACAACCCCCGCTTGCAAGCGCTCTTGGCGCAAAAATTCCATTTTCTTCAAAGAGCTTAAGGCCAGCTTTTTCTGCTTCAAAGTAGATAGCATCCTTATTTTTGTGCACCTTAAGAAAATATGAACCCCCGTCAGCATCTAGCTTGTAAGATTCATTTACATCTCCTCCTGGAACCGGGCTTACATTTTTTATATTATTTATAGGTAATAATTCTAAAATCTTATCCATATTCCCTCCTCACTCTTCTGTACTACTTATAATTTACTATTTTTTTAAAATTTTACGAGAAAAGCCCCAGCCTAAATTGACCGGGGCGATATTTTATAATCTTTCTAAAATTTTTTCTGATTTTTCTATTACTGCTTCTGCTTTTTTAATTTGCATTATAAGCTTATCTTTTACCTTAGCAACGGTTGCTGGAGCATTTTCTAACAAAAACTTTGCTCCACCTACTTGTGCCTTGTTATCGTCAATTGCCTTTTTTAGTCTTTCTATAGCATCTTCACGATTTTTCTTATCAGTTTCTTTGTTGGTATCTTTGTTTAGATCTTTCTTGCCGAAGTTCATTGTATAATCACCAACAAGACCAACTGCCTTGCTTCCAGATTTGCTAGCATAGCCAAATTCTACACCTACATAATTAATTTCAGGTGTGCTTATTATTGAAAGAGCCATGTGATCATATTCTGGATCTAGGATAAGATGAAGGTGGGCATTTCCATTGTTATAAACCCCATTAGACTCTAATAATAGGTCGTATTCACTCTTATTGCCATAATCCTTTCTTGGACTATAGGCCCATTGGTTAAAGGCTTTTTCTGGTGTAAGAGGATCGGTATTATTAGCCAAAATCTCTGCATAGGTTCTTGTACCGTCTGGAAGAGCCGCAGTGTAGCAGTCGCTACCATCAGGTCTAAGGTGTGAAAGTCCAGTAATAGATACTTCGTAAATCCTTTGAATTGCTATTTTTTCAAGATCTTGCGACCACTTAGTTTGATTTAAGTATTCAGTTTTAGAATTAATACCAACAGATTTTAGGTAATCACGAAGCTTAGTATTATTTTTATTACTTGTTTCGTCGTAGGTATATGGCACATTCCTATCCCACATTTCTGACCTAATTTTATTTCTTGCCTTAAGTGAAGCAAGCTTATTTGCCTCATCTTGCTTTAGGTTAAAGGTAAGAGAATTAGTATCAAACTTGTCAGTCTTAATTCCAAAATTAATTTCACTTGCCGCATAAGAAATAGAATCGCTTTGATTTCCCATTAGTCCTACCGCATTTACTGGCAATGATAAAAGTAAAGCCATAGCAAGTACTTTCTTAATATTTTTCATAATATCTCCTTGTAATATTTTCTTTATTATATCATATGTTGTTTTTTTATCAAAGAATTTTATTATTCGATTTTAATAATCTGTTAAATAACGTTCCTTTTTCCTAGACTATTTATTTTCCAAAATATCAAGTATATCTTTGTATACCACATCCTTAGCTGTTTCATTGAGGATTTCGTGTTTCATATTTTTATAGACCTTATTATCGATATTTGTATAACCAATTGCTTTTAATAGGTCCAAACTATTTGCAATTCCCTTATGGCCCTTGGTGATAATATCATCTTCCCCTACCATATTATAAATCTTTAAATCCTTATTTTTGCATTTATATTTTGATTTTTGGCCTAGCTTTTTATTAATTTCGATTAAAACTCTTGAATAACCAGTTTTAAACTTAAATATCCTAAGCGGATCATTTGCTTTTATCCTTATATTTTCCTCATCATAGCTTATAAAATCTAAGCCCTTCGCACCCACAAGAGCATCTATCAGCCTAGATTCTCCCTTATCTCCAAAGAAGAAACATCCTATATTAAAGAAAAACAAGGCAAGTCCTGATATAATATTTACTGGCACTGTCCCTGTAAGTATTAATTTATCAATCAAATCATCATTTTCTCTTATAAAAAGTCTTGCAAGCATAGATCCCATAGAATGACCAAGTAGGGTGTATTCTAGGTCAGGATATCTTTCCTTGATGAATTTTGCGACCATTATCTCATCATCCACAATCTCCTCAGCTCTTTTCATATAGCCGTTTGGATAGGAAGTAGAAATTGATTTGCCATGGCCCCTGTGATCATCCATCACTACTATATAGCCATTTTTATTTAAAAATTTTGCGAAGTCCATATAGTTTCCACCATGTTCAGCAACTCCGTGGACTAGCTGGATGATTCCTTTTGGATTTTCGCAAGTTAAAATCCTTACAAAAAGGTCAAAACCATCAGTATTCGTTAGGTAAGCTTCCTCATAGTTTTCTACTTTTTTTACACTTGTTCTCTTGAAAAATTTACTTGTCATATCTAAAGACTTGTAGCGTATTTCCTTGATTAAATAATAAATTTGCGGAATTATTAAAATTAGTATAATTACAATAAATTTTCTATCCATTAGTATATTCTCCCTTCTGCTTTTTCTAAATCTTCCTTACCCAAATATTCTATAGATGTCTTTATAACTATTTCTATAGCCTTTACCATATCTTCAAGATTCATTGAAGAGACTCCTCTCTTGTCTAAAACTTGGGCTGGCAAATATGGGACATGGATAAATCCTGCAGATATGTTTTTATATTTTTCTCCTAGGTACAAATCGTTATACATAACAAAATTACAAACAAAAGTGCCTGCAGTATTAGAAACTGCTGCAGGAATGTTCTCCTGCCTTAAATTTTCTACAATAGCTTTGATCGGCAGGGTCGAAAAATATGCATTTTCCCCGTCCCACCTGATTTTCTCGTCAATTGGCCTCATGCCCTTATTGTCAGCTATTGAAGCGTCTGCAATATTTATCGCAACTCTTTCGACTGTAATTTCACTCCTGCCTCCCGCTTGACCCAGAGAAATAATTATGTCTGGTTTAGATGCTACAATCTTCCTTTCGATAAGATCTGCTACTTTATAGAAGGCTGTCGGCAAAAGTAGTTTTTCTATTTTATTGCCGGAAATTTCATCAGGAATTTTTTCTAAAATAAGACTTGATGGGTTTATTTTTTCACCATTAAAGGCGTCAAACCCTGTTAATAAAATTTTCATAATTCACCTCTATATTTATTTACCAAATAATGATAGATTTTAAACAAAATATTCTAAAAATAAATTTAAAGTATAATAATAAAAAAAGGAGGGTCTATGAATATAAGAGAAATATCTGGTAAAGATTTAGAAATGCTTGACGGTTCTTTTAAGATTGTCGATGTAAGAACAGAAGAAGAATATAAGGCTGGCCACATTAAAAACGCTGTTAATGTGCCTTTAGATAATATTTTGGCAAATGATTTTGACCTTGATAAAAATGAAAATCTCGTAATCCACTGCAGGACAAGCGGTAGGTCTATGAGAGCGATAGAGGCCTTGTTAAGCTTGGGCTTCAAAGACCTTACCCTCGCTCCTGGTGTAGATTTATATGACTATGATTTGGTAAAATAGAATAGTAAATAAAAACCCCCTCAAAATCTGAGGGAATTTTTTATAGTTTCTTAACTTTTTTCGCTTGTGGGCCTCTTGGGGCTTCTATTCTTTCAAATTCAACATTATCCCCAGTTTCTAGCTTTTTAAATTCATCTTCACTTATGATATCAGAATAATGGACGAAGAGGTCTTCTCCGCCCCATTTTATAAAGCCAAAGCCTTTTTTGTTATCAAAAAATTTAACAACTCCTAAGCTCATTTTGCCGCCTTTCTAGCTGAAAATAATACTCTTAAAGTCTCTTCATCTACCTCTCCAAAAGTATCTTCATCAAATATTTGAATGTCAGTAAAACCTATTTTCTCCAAAAGATTTTTGACATAATCTATAGTATAAATTCTTTCTTGCTGAAATTCTTCAATTCTCTTATAGGTCCCGTCAGGATTTTCCACAAAGAAATTTAAATTCATATCTATAAGATCATCTTCTAGGTAATTATCCCAAGTATAGAAAATATCCTCATATTCATAGACATAGCATTCTGATCCAAAAATTTCTCGCATTTTCATTTCTGAATTTATGTCAAAAACCAAAAGCGAATCGTCTTTTAAATTTTCAAAGGAATTTCTAAAAAGTTTTTCAAGGTCTTCTGAATTTGTAACATAGTTTACACTATCCAAGAGAATTACAATTAGGTCATAGAAATCTTTTTTCTCGTACTCACACATATCATAGTAGATTAGGTTGACCTTATCATTGTCGTATTTTTCTGCAAAACAATTTAGCATGTCTGTCGAAATATCAAGGGCATCTATCCTATCAAAGTCATCAAAAAAATACTGGGTAAGCATGCCTGAGCCACAAGCGAGCTCAAGCATATTTTCCTTTTTTATCCCATATTTTTTGGAAAGTTTCTTTATATTTTCAGCATACTTTTCATATTCTATATCAAAACTT
>CAUPHU010000119.1:0-5014 GCA_963511095.1 uncultured Anaerococcus sp.
ATATAGGCCATAGCTTCACCTGGTGTGTAGCCAACAAGTAGGCCCCCGATTGATACTAGGGCTAAGGCTGCTACAAGACCACCAAGGATGGCTGGTAAATATCTTACAGCTGCCTTGATTAGAAGCTTTCTATTCATACCAAGGATTGAGCCTGTGATTAAAGCTGAGATATAAAAATCCAAAAAGCCCATCTTGCCTTCGCCAGATTTCATAAAACCATCTATTAAATCTTTTGTTCCTTCTGGCAAAATATTGAAATAAACTAGGGCTGCACCACCAAAAATGGCAACAACAGCTCCCCCACCGAAGTAGGTATTTATTATCGGAAGCTTATTACCTGCAAAATTTAAAAATTCACCTAAAATAAGCATTAAGAAGATTGCACCAATAAGTCCCATTGGTAGCACTTCTAAATATACTGCCAAGCACATAATGGCAGCTAGCACAAAAAATATTGGCCAAGAAACGCCGAGTATTCTTTTTTCTTCCATAATTTTCTCCTCTTATTCTACTTTTGAGATAGTATCTAAAATTGTCCCGTCCCTATAGACTGAAAAACCAATAATTTCATCAGATTTTTCACGTTTTTTAGGTCTGCCTGTAAGGGATGTGGCTATGTCATATAATTCATCTATAGTTTTGATTTCAAGTTTGCTATCTTTTAGAGCCTCTATAAGGTCTTTTCTTTGTGGATTAATTGCAATGCCGTATTCAGTCACAAGGACGTCCACAACCTCGCCTGGAGTTGTAATTGTCCTAACTTCGTCTACAACTGCAGAGACTCTTGCATTAAATAATTTTGTGGTAATTATAGTAAGTTTTGCCCCTGTTGCTGTATCAGCATGACCGCCAGAACCTCCGAGAATCACTCCATCAGAACCTGTTGTAACATTGATATTAAATTCTTTGTCAATCTCACTTGCACCAAGAATTACGCAGTCAAGTTTTTCTGCTACGCAATCATCGTTTGGATTGGCATATTTGGATCCAGAAATCTTGTGGTGGTTTTTATTTCTCTTAGATGACTTGATTGCCTCAATATCAAAGCACTGAACATCTTCAAGACTTTCAAATAGGCCTTTTTCAAGCATCTCTACAAAAAATCCTGTAATACCACCAGATCCGAAGGAGCCTTTGACTTTTTTAGCCTCCATCAAGTCCTTGACTTCACTTGCCACTGCTAGGGAAATTCCTCCAGCACCTGTTTGCATCGAAAATCCGTCCTTGATTAGGCCTAGCTCATCGATAAGGTTGGCTGTAAGTCTTGCAATCTTAAGGCCTAGTGGGTCTTTTGTAACCTGGGTTGTGCCCGAAACTATACCATTTGGGTCACCAATTTGGTCTATTTCTACAATATAGTCTGCAAAACCGCCACCTATATCAGGGTTTTCACACTCTTCTATGAAGTTGTCTGTGATTGCCACTACTTTTTTTGCGCACATACAATCAGCAACAGCATATCCCAAAGAGCCGCAAGCAGACTTACCTACTGACCCATCCATTGCACCTTTTTTATCAACACTTGGGCTTGCCACAAAGGCGACATCAATCTCTAATTCACCTTCATAAATAGCCCTAGGTCTTCCGCCGTGGGTTGTGATAAAGACTGGGTTTTTAAGCTTGCCCTCTGAGACCGCCTTTGCCACAGGTCCTGACATATAAGAAGTCTCTATATCTGTCACAGTCCCATCTTCAATCATTGCAACAAGTGGCTCGTGGCAGGCAAAAATCGAACTTGCAGCAACCCTTAAATTCTTAAGTCCTCTTTCATGAAGTTTTTCCATGACCATATTTAAGACATAGTCACCATTTCTTAGGTGGTGGTGGAAGGAAACGGTCATCCCATCTTTGAGGTCAAGTTTGTCAAAGACTTCATCAAAATCAATCACTTCTGGCTCGACATTTTTTTCGAAATGATATTCCTTCTTGTCTACATTGGCCCTTGCCGATTCAAACTTCTTTAGTCCTAGAGCTTTTAGGTCAATATTTTTCATATAAGCCCCCATTCTTCAGCTGCTTTCAAGAGGTTTTCGCTACGGGTAATAACTGGTTTATCAACCATTTTTCCCCTAAATGAAAATACTCCCAAGCCCTTCTCTTCAGCCTCTTTAGCCTGGCTTACGATTACTTTTGCATCCTCAATTTCAGCTTCTGTTGGTGAAAATATCTCATTTACTGCAAATACCTGGCGTGGACCAACTATAAGCCTACCATTAAAACCAATCGATTTTATAAAGCTGGTGTCTTTTCTAAGACCCTCTTTGTTATCGATATCTGTATAAGGTGTGTCTATAGCATTTAGACCATAAGCCTTGGCCACAGTCGCAATCCTGAACCTTGCATAGGCAAGTTCTACCGAATTTGCAGTTCTTTCAACCTGCATATCCACAGAATAATCTTCACCGCCCAAAAGTAAGCCCTCAATTTTATCAGATGCCTTTACAATATCTTCAAGCTCCAAAATTCCCCTGGCACTTTCCACAAGCATATAATATTTCAAATCATTTTCTAAATCATTTTCCTTGCAGAAATCATCGATAAAATCAAAAACTTCCACGCAAGTATCCTTATTTGACTTTGGAATAACCAAGCCATCAGGTCTTGCTGGCAAAATTTCTCTCAAATCGTCCTTCCAATAAGGCGAATCTGTCGGATTAATCCTTACACATACCAAAGAATTTTTATATGTCAAAGTCCTAAGAGCACTAGAAACTAAGTCCCTGGCAGCATCCTTTTGGCTAGTTGATACAGCATCTTCCAAGTCATAGATAATGGCATCTGCCTCTAAGTTATCAGCTGACACTAGCATGCCTGGATTGTTGCCCGGCATAAATAGCATTGTTCTTAAAGTTTTCATTGAGCCCTTCCAATCGCTGTTTTAAGCCTTGACGCAATGGTACAATCAAGGGCACCCTTATCATCGATAATGACCCTCACCTTGCTCAGACCAGCATCACTAAGTACATTTTCTACTACTTTTCTAATCTGATCACCAAACTCATACTCCACAGGCGAATTTAAGTCGATTACAAGAGAATCGCTCGCTTCAAGCCTGATTAGGCAATCGTTTGACTCTAATGTTCCAGCAGTAGAGTTTTTATTAATATCCATATTACCTCCTATATTAATAGTATAACACACTTTCATAATCTGTCTATTAAAAATTGTAAAGATATAATCAGGAAATCATTTACATAATCTCCCTATATTCTTCTAATTTCTACCCAAAAAATAAGGACTTTAATAAAATATAGTTCAAAATTTTTTTAAAAAAACACAAAAATAGCCCCTAAAATTCGGGGCTAAAATCACTTCATAAACGAAATGCATTCATAATCTGCTACCGGTCTTAGACCTAATTTTTCATAAAAACTTCTATTTTTCAGGGTATCTTCAGTCAAAAGAAGGAACTGACGAATATGAGAGTTGTCAGAAAGAACTTTGTCTAAAAGCCTTGATCCTAGGCCCTTTCCTTGGTATGATTCCAGAATCAAAAGGTCCTGGAGATAGGTAATCGTCGCTCCATCCCCCACAGTCCTTGCAAGGCCAACCAAAATTTCCCCATCCCAAAGGGTCCAAAGGTCTAGGGAATTTTTTATAGCCTTTTTCAAAGTTTCTGGCTCGTCGGTATAGGCCGTCCAGCCGCAATCATAATAGAGTTTTAGAACATCATCCATGTCAGGAATTAATCCATTTTTAATTTCTATATCCATAAATCCTCCTAGCAGGCAAATTTTCCATTATCCATAATAAATGGAGGGGCTGTATCTGGGTCTTGATAGTCTTTGTATTTGTCTTTGAGATACTTGTAGACTTGGTCTTTGTCTGCAAATTTTATAGCTTGGTAAGGCTCCTCAAAGGAGATTTTTTCTACAAAAAGGAAGCCTCCGTCAATTGGCACAAGGACTCCAATATGGCCGATGAATAAGTAATTTCCGTCAAGTTTGTCGTTAATTACAACAGAAATCAAATGAGCTTTTTCTGGAAATGCCCAATCCCTAAAATATTCCTCCATGGCCTTGCCGTGGACAGCTGGGTCTTTAGATTCTTCTGTAGGGACCCTTCCGAAAAACTTCTTAAAGGTCTCCATTCTCTCATCATCAAAGATTTGACCCTCTTTGATTTTTTCTATATCCATAAAAAGCAGCTCATCATCGGCTTCTCCCGACTTTTGGACCTTCATATTATCAGCCGCCAAAAGATATGAATTAATCCTGCAATTAGTATCAGGAAAAGCCCTATCAGCCTTTTCCCTATTTTCAATAAGTTCACCCACATCATAAATAGGGTGCAAATCTTCTGAAAAATCAGAAATCAAATTATCTTCTCCCACAGTCTTGTTATAATCCTTAACCATGGCTATAAATTCATCCACACTAGCCATTGCCGGATCATTTTCGGACCCAAGAGCATTCTTTAGAGCCTTTTCCACAAAGGAAAGACTCTCAGAACTTGCCATATTAGATAGGCTCGGACTTACAATTTGAGATTCATCTTTTTTATCAGATTCATTTGAAAAATCCTTTTTCCCACAAGCCGATAAAACTGTAGCAAAAAGAATTAAACTTAAAAATAATTTTTTCATATTTTCCTCTTTTTTGATTTATGTTACTTATACTTTACTTCTTTTTTGACATTTTAATTCGAAAATAAAAAACAATAATTAATATTTGTCAACTCAAAGAAACCAAGCAAAGCTAAAACTTAAAAAACAAATCTACTCTTTATCAGCTAATGATTTCTAATCTATGGTTGCTTTAAGAAAACTGATAGCAAGCCCGTCCGGCTCAAGGAGGACCAGCGAAGCGAGTTATCAGTTTTTAGGATCTTGAATATTAGAAATCTGTTGAAAATACGTCAACTCATACGGAGCTATCCTCCCAACAAAAAAAGCTTGCCGAAAGGCAGGCAACAATATCCGCCCTCCGCCATAGGAGTCGCCCGGGGGTGTAACGGAAAGAGGGCCTGGGAGACATAAAAGACCCTTGATTTGGGTCTTTTATGCCTGAAACTA
>CAUPHU010000120.1:0-4987 GCA_963511095.1 uncultured Anaerococcus sp.
CATAAATCGTAAGTCAAGGGATAATATATATAATATTTCCTTAGTTGGCTACACAAATGCTGGCAAATCTACGATTCTAAATGGGATGATGAAGCTATTTGGTTCAGAAAAATATGTATATTCTGACGACCTTTTATTTGCAACCCTAGATACATCTACAAGACGACTTGATTTTTCAAATACCAAGGTCACTCTTACAGATACAGTCGGTTTTATCGATAATTTATCAAAGGAATTAAACGATTCTTTCCTAACAACACTCGAAGAAATCAAGTTCTCCGATATGCTTTTAGTTGTAATTGATGCCTCAAATAATATCGACGGGCAAATTGCGACTATAGATAAGTCTCTTGAAGAAATTGATATTGGTGATAAGGAAATTATTTATGTTTTTAATAAGATGGATAAGGTTGAGGATTCGACAGCTGCAAGCCTTTATAAGAGGGAATATGAGAGAATATTTATTTCTGCAAGAGATGATGAGGACCTAAGAAATCTAAAAGATGAGATTGTAAAGGTCATAAAAGAAGATTATAGGCAGGTTAAAATGCACATACCTTTTGCAAAGGGAGCAGTACTTGATTATTTTATGACAAATTACGATATTCTAAAAACCGACTACGATAATGAGGGAACTCTTATTGAGCTTGAAGTAAATAAGGGAGATTATAATAAGTATGAATCCTACATCATTTAACGATTATAAAACTATAAAGGGCATAGAAGTTTCTGAGTTTGAAGTAGATAAGTCTATTTTTATAACTACGGCCAAACATGTAGAAAGTGAAGAAGAGGCCATAGAATTTATAGAAGAAATCAGAGAAAAATATAAGGATGCAACCCATAATTGCACAGCCTATATCATAAACGAAACTCCTGTGATTAAAAGATACAACGACGACGGTGAGCCCCAGGGTTCTGCAGGCCTTCCTATGCTTTCAGTTCTAGAAAAAGAAGAGGTCACAAATGTGGCTGTTGTTGTAACTAGATATTTTGGAGGAAAACTCTTGGGTAAGGGAGGGCTTGTTCGTGCCTACACAAAAGGAGTTGCAGACACAGTTGGACCAAATGCCCTTTACAAGAGGGATTATTTTAGAGTAGAATTAATTTTGTCATATACTATCTTAGGACAAATTGAAAATTATCTTAATGAAGAAAAGTACAAGGTAATTGACAAGACCTACACAGATGAAGTAAGATTTGAAATCTATGTTAGAAAAGATAGGTATCCTAAATTTGAGGAAGATCTTATAAATATGACAAGTGCAAATATAAAAATTAATAAAATAGAAGAGCTCATGCTCTATGAGACAAGGAGAAAATAATGTCAGGACATAATAAGTGGAGTACTATCAAAAATAAAAAAGGTAAGGAAGATGCAAAAAGAGGCAAGATATTTACCAAGCACGCTAGAAATATTACAGTAGCTGCAAGAGAGGGTGGACTAGATCCAGATTATAACGCAAGCCTTAAGACTGCGATTGAAATGGCAAAGGCAGATAATATGCCAAATGATAATATAGAAAGAGCCATAAAAAAAGCAAGCGGGGAAGCTGGTGGAGATAATTTCGAAAGAGTAATCTACGAAGGCTACGGCCCAGGTGGAGTTGCCTTTATAGTCGATTGTCTAACTGATAATAAAAACAGGACCGCGCCAGATGTAAGACATATCTTTGATAAGTTTGGTGGCAATCTTGGTACAGATGGATCAGTTATGTTTTTATTTGAGAAAAAGGGAGAAATAATTGTAAATGGCGAAGGCAAGGACCTTGACGAATTTATGATGGACTCTCTTGAAGCAGGAGCAAGCGATATAAAAGATTTAGGCGAAGGCTATTTTGAAGCCCTTACAGAAGTAAACGACTTTAACAGCTCTTTAGATAATCTAAGAGATATGGGCTATACAATCGAAAGAGCAAATATTTCCTATATAGCAAATGAAATTGAAGTAGATAGTGATCATCACGAAAAGTTATCTAAATTGATAGATGCCCTTGAAGACAATGATGATGTCCAAGAAGTCTACAATAACTGGGATATGCCAAGCGAGGAATAAGATGGAATTTAATATAGATAGGGTAGCCTTTTCTATTTTTGGCCTTGATGTCTATTGGTACGGCATAATAATTGTAGCCGGGATTTTTATAGCATCTTTATTTGCCAGAGCTGAATTTAAGAGAAGAGGATTTTCACCTGATATTGTAGATGACATTCTGTTTGCAATTCTTCCGATAGGTGTGATTGGTGCGAGAATTTGGTATGTGATTTTTGAATGGGAATATTATGGCGCCCATCCTATGGAAATTATCGACATAAGAGGGGGTGGCCTTGCCATCCAAGGCGGAATCCTCTTTGGTCTTATTGGTTTATATTTATTTTCCAAAAGGAAAAAAATACCGATGATTGACCTAATGGATATAATGGTTCCTTCTCTTGCCCTTGCTCAGGCTGTTGGTCGTTGGGGCAATTTTGCAAATGCTGAAGCCCATGGCTATGAGACAGACCTACCTTGGGGAATAATTATAGATGGAGTCAAGGTCCACCCAACATTTTTCTACGAATCTTTAGGAGATTTCTTAATTTTCCTATTTTTGATTTTTTATAGGAAGAAAAATCCAGATAAGGGCAGGCAAAGTGCAATATATTTCATAGGCTACGGAATCCTTAGATTTTTTGTAGAGGGCTTAAGAACCGATTCTCTCTATGTCTTTGGCCTAAGAACAGCACAAATTATGTCTATAGTATTTATTATAGCAGGTCTTTGCTTATTTATTTATGCAAATAAAAATAATCTCCCACCACATTTTAAAAAAGAAAATGAAAAGAAAAAAGAAGAGAGAATAATCAAATTTAAATAAGTAGTGAATTTAGACTGGTTTTTAAAAACCGGTCTTTTTGTTTGCTTTTTTATGGTAAATAGGATAAAATAAAGATGAAGTGGAAGAATGTGGTAAAAGGTGGTAAAAGATGTTTCTAGGTGAATACATCCATAAATTGGATAACAAAAACAGAATAATGATGCCTAGTGACTTTAGGGAAGATCTTGATGGATATTTCTACCTCACAAAAGGACCAGAAAAGTCTTTAGTTGTTTACACTGAAGAAGAATTCCAAAAAAGATCGGCCGCCCTTGACCAACTTGTCTACGAAAATAAGAAAAATCGTGCCATAAAAAGGCTCTTTTTCTCATCCACTGTCAAAGTCAACCTTGATAAGCAAGGTAGGATTTTGATCAACAAATCTTTGAAGGACTATGCGAATATCTCAGACGAAGCCATTTTAATTGGCAACAATACCACCATAGAAATATGGGATAAGAAAATCTGGGATGAATATATTAATGAAGTCGAGGTGAATTTATCCGACATAATGGATGAATAATATGAAATTTGAACACACACCAGTTCTCTATAGAGAAACTATAGAAAATCTAAATATTAAACCTGACGGAATCTACGCAGACCTTACCTTGGGTAAGGGAGGCCATTCTAAAATGATTTTAGAAAGATTATCTGACAAGGGACTTCTGATAGGCATAGACCAAGACACAGCTGCCATTAAAGCCGCAAGTGAAAACCTAAAAAATTATGATAATAAGATATTTTTCAATACGAATTTTGAAAATATAGGCAAGGTTTTGACTGAAGCTGGTTTTAATAAAATTGATGGTGCTCTAATGGACATTGGCGTAAGCTCATATCAAATTGACAACCCAGAACGTGGATTTTCTTATATGCACGATGGACCTCTTGATATGAGAATGAATAGGCAAAATGAGTTAACAGCAGAAAAAATTATCAATGAATACTCTCAGGATGAGCTAGCAAGGATATTTTTTGACTATGGCGAAGAAAGATTTTCAAATGCTATTGCAAGAAATATCGTGAAAGCCCGCAACAATGAAAGAATTAATACCACTTTCAAACTCCGAAATATTGTTATGAAATCCGCGAAGTTTTCAGAAGTTCATCCTGAAAAAAGAGTATTTCAAGCCCTAAGAATCGAAGTAAATAGGGAGCTTGATGTCCTAACAAACACGATTGACACAATAATAGATTTTATTGACAAAGATGGCAGACTAGCGATAATCACTTTCCATTCTTTAGAAGATAGGATAGTTAAAAATAAATTTAAAGATCTAGCAACAGATTGTATATGCCCACCTGAGATTCCAGTTTGTGTTTGCAACCACAGGGCCAAGGTAAAAATTATTACCAAAAAGCCAATTACCGCAAAAGATGACGAACTTAAGGAGAATTCCAGGAGTAAACCTGCTAAACTTAGAGTATGTCAAAGGATATGATATGGCTGAGCGTTTTGAAAAAAGACTAGTAAAAAATAATAATAAAAACAGAAAAAGACTTAAGGTTAAGGAAAAGCCAAGAATCACAAGGTCTGATCAAATAGCAAAGATTAGAAAAAAAGATAGGAATATGAAATTTGTTATATCCCTTTTTACCTTCATGGTCCTTGCTACTATGGCAACTTTCTTAATTATGAAAAGAATTAATTTGTCAAATGAGAGATTTGAGTATAATAGACTACAGGCAGAAATCGTAAGCTATGAACTTCAAAGAGATAGGCTTCAAAACAATCTTGATGAAGCAATCGACCTCAATAGGATACAAAGATATGCTCTTGAAGAGATGGGCATGGTTTACAATACAAATAACAATTAACTGCTCTTAGGATTTATTATGGAAAATATTTATTTAATAACTTTAATCAGTATATTTACAAGCTGTGGCCTAGGTAAAATCATAATACCTATGCTAGAGAAGAAAAAAATCGGACAAAATATAAGAAAAGTAGGACCACAAAGTCATTTATCAAAAGAAGGCACACCAACAATGGGAGGGGTTATTTTTATAATAGCCGCTCTTGTTATGAGTCTAATCTTTCTACCAAAAACCATAGAAACAGCAAAACTTAATATTTCTATGCTAGGTTTTGGGGCTATTGGCTTTATTGACGATTTTAGAAAACT
>CAUPHU010000121.1:0-4952 GCA_963511095.1 uncultured Anaerococcus sp.
CTTTTGCCCACAATCTCGGACAAATAATAGTTGCGGCTATTATTATGGGAAATATAAAAATGTTTGTATATTTTCCACTCTTAGTTCTTGTAGGGACCTTTAGTGGATTTTTTGTAGGACTTTCTTCAAACTTTATCATAAAGCACATGAAGAAAATAAGCATCGGAGAAAATATATAAGTGAAACAGACTATCAAGGATATGAAGCTTACAGATAGGCCTAGGGAGAAACTTATAAAACTGGGCCACGATAGGCTTACAGATAAGGAACTTTTAGCTATCATAATTTCTACAGGCACAGATAAGAAAAATGCAATAGACCTTGCAGGTGAAATTCTAGATACTTTTAGTGAAGAGGCCCTACTTGAAATAGAAGTAGAGGAATTAGTTAAAATAAATGGAATCAAGCAGGCTAAGGCTTCTAAGATTGTGGCAAGCCTTCAATTAGGAAAGAGAATCAAGGAAAGTATTCTTAACAAGAAGAAATACACCATTTCTTCAAATGATGACGCTTATGAATATATAAAAGATACGGTTGCCTTAAAGGATAAGGAATATTTTTATACGATTTTACTTAATAACAAGAATGAGGTAATTTCTAAGGAACTTATTTCGATTGGAGACTTGTCTTCTTCTATAGTTAATCCCAGGGAAGTTTTTAAGCCAGCCATTAAAAGGTCGGCCAAGTCAATTATACTTGTCCATAACCACCCATCAGGTAATCCCAGCCCGTCAAAGGCAGACCTTATGATTACCCATAGGCTGATAGACTGTGGAGATATCCTTGATATAAGTGTCCTAGACCATCTTATTATAGGTCACGGGTCATATGTTAGTTTAAAAAAAGATAATTATATATAGGAGTTTAGGATGAAATTTCAAATGGTTGCTAAAGACTTTGCCATAGATCTTGGCACTAGCAATATTTTAGTATACAAAAAGGGGGAGGGCCTTATAATTAACGAGCCATCAAGCTTGGTTTTAGATGAAAATTACACCAAGGTTATGGCAGTAGGCCAGGAAGCCAAGGACATGCTTGGTAAGACCCACGATGATATTCAGGTTGTAAAACCAATTAAAAACGGGGTGATAACAGACTTTAACCTCACTGAAGCCATGCTTAATTACTTTTTTGATAAGGTAAATGTTGGCTTTAGCCTAATCCAACCAAGGGTTGTGATTGTTGTCCCATCTG
Organism: uncultured Anaerococcus sp.; assembly: GCA_963511095.1. GTDB lineage: Bacteria > Bacillota > Clostridia > Tissierellales > Peptoniphilaceae > Anaerococcus. The sequence goes on from CAUPHU010000121.1 coordinate 1,195, forward strand.
GAATTACAGATATACAAAAAAGAGCTGTGGAAGATGCGGCCCTTCATGCAGGTAGCAGGGATATAATTTTAGTTGACGAATCTCTTGCAGCTGCTTATGGCATGAATCTTGCTCCAGATGAGCCAAAGGGAATTTTACTTATAAATATGGGTGCTGGCACAAGCCAGGTTGCTGTAATCGCCCTAAATGGAATAATAGTCTCAGCCACAATGAATAAGGGTGGAGACTATATAGATGAAAAAATAGTTGACTTCTTTAGAGAAGAAAAAGGACTTGAAATAGGAAAAAACACTGCAGAAAAAGTTAAAATAAATCTGGCATCCTTAAAGATAAAAGATGGTAATAACGAAATGGATGTAGACGGAAGAGATTTGCATGATGCAAGACCAAAGACAGTAAAAGTTATGTCTAGCGAACTAGTTCCTTCTATACTTCCATTTGCAGATGAGGTTTGTGATATGGTCCTTGAAGCCTTAGAGAAAACCCCACCAGAAATATCATCAGACATAAGGAGAAATGGTTTTGCCCTTTCTGGCGCCCTATGTCAACTAGAGGGAATTGCTGAATATATAGAAAAGAAGATAGGACTTAAATCATACCGTTCAGAAAATCCTTCTACAGATGCTATTCTTGGCGCAGGTATGATTTTAGAAAACCCTGATAAGTATTTGAAGTATCGTAAGTAGGTAGCTATGGCATATAAGAGAGTAAAAAAAGATAAAAAACCCTTTATAATAACAATTGCTGGCCTAATCTTACTTATACTTGCATCAAGCCAAATGGACGGACTTTCTAAAACAGGCTCTAATCTTGCAAATACAATATTTAAACCAATTGAAAAGGTGACATATTCTATCTCATCAGCTATGATTGAGCAGATGGAAAGGACAATAGGATCTAAGGAAACACGTGAACAAGTCCTAAAACTTGAAGCAGATAATAGGGCCCTAGTTATGGAAAATGCAAGATTAATTGCAACCATAAATAGGGAAGACTTCCTAAAAGAAGAAGCAGCAGCTACAAAGGGCTCTGATAATAAATATATAAAGGCAAAACTTGTCAACACTGATGTAAACTCAATGACAACCCATTTCCATATCGACAAAGGAAGTAAGGATGGAATTGAGGTCAACGACATAATATTGCAAGCAGTTGGTGACAGCAAGTACTACACAGGTCTTGTTGGCAAGGTCACAGAAGTATATCAAAATACAGCAAGAGTAGAGACTATAAATTCTAGCGAAAACGACGTATCATTTGTAAATGCAAACTCAGGTGACTACGGTGTAATTGATATCTTTAATAAAAACACAATCCAAGGTTATATGATTGACCTTGAAAGCAAGATAAATGAAAAAGACATCCTCCTTACAAGCGGACTTGGGGGAATTTATCCATATGGAATCTATATTGGAAGGGTTGCAACAGTGACTATGAGTGAAGACTCGCTAAGGAAAAATATCACCATCAAATCACCGGTAGACTTTTCACATCTTTATAGGGTTCTAGTCCTAAAGCAAGATAAGACCTATATTTCAGATAGGAAACCTGTGAGCAAAGAGAAAAAACAAAAAGAGGGAGAAATACATGAATAAATTTAAAAGTTTTCTTATACTTTTTATAAGTTTTATTTTGCAAACCTCTATTTTCTCTAAAATAGACATCTTAGGTGCAAATATAAATATCATAATACCAGCAGTGATCGCCCTATCCCAAATCTTGCCAAACAAAACTGGTAGGCTGGGAGGTCTTGTAGTTGGATTATTTGAAGATTTTCTTTTCACAAGTCTAATCGGTGTGAGGGCCTTATCCTACTACCTAATTGGACTTCTAGGATCTGGTGAATTTATAAAGGTATCAAAAAGCAAGCAAGAAGGTCTAATTATTTGCCTTGTTTCAACCCTTTTTAATTTTATATTAGTAAATGCTATATATTATCTTTTTGGTAAAAGTTTTCAAGCCATAACAGGATATTTAGGGATAAAGATTTTGGTAGAAGCTATTTTCAATTCAGTAATCTACCTACTTTATTATCTAATAATTAAAAAGGTAATGTATATACCAACCTATAGGATTTAGAGGATTGTATGAAAAATAGAAAAGAGAATAGACTAATTTTTATTCAAGTAGTAGTTATCTTATCTATTCTTGTAATTGTCCTTAGGCTTTTTAATGTCATGATTTCCAAGGGAGATTATTACAGGGACTTATCTGACAATAGGAAGGTCAAGGAAGTTGATGAGATTGCAAGTAGGGGAAATATCTACGATAGGGAAGGCAGGATTCTTGCCACATCTATCCCTTCTTTTGCAATTAAACTCTACAAGGATGAGCTTATGGCCCTTGATGAAGAGAAGAGGACTAAGCTTATCTCAAACCTTGTAGACATACTTGAAGAAGATGGAGTAAACTACACTGAAGACTTTAATATAAAATTAAATACCTTCAAATACAAAAAAGAAGAAGATTATTTTAGTAAAAAAGAAATGCCAATGGAAGCTGTTGTCGAAAAGCTGACAGAAAATGAGCTAATTGACGAGTTTTTATTGTCATTTTATGAAGAAGATGGGATCAAATACGAAACCCTAAATACCGCTATCCTTGCTCTTAAAAAAAGGGGGATTGTTGTGCCAGTTCACATCAGTCAGCAAGATGGCAAGCTTAAGGTTGACTATAAGAAAAATTATGAGAAGAAACTTGCTTCAATTGGATATAGCAAGGAAGATGATCCTATTGATGTAATTTTGGAATCAGTTGGCGAAGATAGGTCGGTCCTTTTATCAATACTCCAAAATTCTCACGCAAGGCTACTTGCCTACAGAATTTTAGACAACCACAAACTTCTCGGCAACCTCACAATGGATGCATATGCTATAAAAAGTGACCAAGACCTTGTAGAGAAAAAGGCTAAACTTCATAAGGTATTCAAAAAAATCAATCTTGATTCAAAACCAGCTGATGACTTCTATCAAATTGTAAAAAATGCTACAATTAAGGACGTCCTTACATCTGCTATGGTAGATGATGATGGAACCTACGTTATTCCAGCAAATATGCTCATAGAACAGCTTGAAAACAAAGGAGTCTATGCCAACTTTGAGACTGAAGTTATAACAGAAACTAAGGATGACAAAAACCAATATTCAGTAAACCTCAGATTCAAAAACCCACAAGCGGGCACAGCTGTAGATGAACTCGTAAGACTTGCTGACGAACATGACCTTATAAAGCCACTAGTTTTATCCGAGTACGTAAAATACATGGCGCAAAATGCAAATACACGTAATAATATCTATCCAAATATAGATATTACTCCAGATGATCCAGACAAATGGCAGTACACCTTCACAATAGATAAGAAAGACTTCTACACTCATTACGCAAACAAGGATAGGGCAAATTCTACAAAAGAAATCGTTGATATCCTAATGAAAGAAGATGATGGAGAAAAAATCTTAGAATACCTAAAGAAGGTTAATAATTTAGATGCCTATAACGACGTAGAAGCTGTTGGAATACTGACAATTGACAACACACTTAATAGGCAAGGAAACTTTGGCTATAGGCCAATTAATATAGTCTACAACCTTGACGAATCAACAGTCCTTAAGATTGAAGAAAAAATAGATTCTCAATCTGGTATAGTTGTAGAAACTATTCCAATTAGGTCATATCCAAACAGAAACCTTGCAAGCCATGTCCTAGGCTATATGGGACCAATTGCAACAGCAGAAGAAGTAGATAAGTATGTCAAAGAA
>CAUPHU010000122.1:0-4865 GCA_963511095.1 uncultured Anaerococcus sp.
GCAAATAGTCCAATAGACTTATCACAACTTATATTTACCTTAATAATGTATGTGAGTATTGGTTATTTAATAACAAGAATTATAACCACAAAGTCAGAAAATGTGTAAAAAACTTTTGGCTCTCAATTTGTTGAAATAATGAAAAAAATTTCATAAAGGAAAATTATGTCCTTCTATATCAAGGAGGACTTTTTTTATTTCTTCCCCATAGGCAAAGCCTCCTATAGATCCGTCTTTTTTTATGACTCTGTGGCAGGGGATTATAATTAAAAATGGATTTTTGCCGACGGCTGCCCCTACAGCCCTTGTGGCCTTTGGTCTTCCAATCATATTAGCTATTTCTTTGTAAGATGAAGTTTTGCCGTAGGGAATATTTAACAAGGCCTGCCAGACTGATTTTTGAAAGTCTGTACCTTCTAATTCCAAGAGGTCAAGATGGTCAAAAGATTTTCTCTGGCCAGATAAATATTCTAAAATCTGCTTTTTAAATAGGAGAAAAATCTTATCTTCATCGGATTTGCAAGAAATTTCTTTAGTTAATTCGATTTTCTTTATCTTTTTCTCATAGGATATTTTTATTATTCCTAATTGAGATTTAAAATATCCGCATTTCATGATATTATTATACCATGGTTATTATTTTTATTGTTCGTATAATGATAAGAGTAAAGGGGTTATTATGGATAGAATAGAAAAAATTAATAAAATTGTAGATTTTATAAAGCAAGGCGAGAAAAATGACGAGAACTTCAAGCTTGGCTTTGAAATAGAACACTTTGTTGTGGATAAAAACACTTTAGAAACCCAGTCTTTTTATGGCAACGATGGAGTAGGAGAAATCCTCAAAGACCTGGTATCTTTAGGTTATGAAAAAACTGACGGATCAGGCATGGCTTTTTCTGATGGTAGTGTCGATATATCGATAGAACCTGCCGGTCAATTTGAACTTGCCCTAAGGGCCAAGGATTCTGTAGGCAAACTTTTTGAAGTTTATAAGTCCCACATGGAAAAACTAGTTCCAATTTTTGAAAAAAGAGTCCTGCTTTTAGTGACTCTCGGTTACCACCCAAAATCTAAAATTGACGAGATTAAGATTATTCCAAAGGCTCGTTATGATTTTATGTACAAATATTTTGACGAATTTGGCGGCGAATTTGCCCACAACATGATGAAGGGCACTTGTTCTATGCAATTTGCAGTAGACTATAAAAATGAAGATGATTTTAAAAAGAAATATTTCCTAGCAAATGCCCTAAGTCCGTTTTTGTATTCGATTTTTGACAATGCCCTAATTTTTGAGGGAGAAGAGTACATAGACAGGAATTTAAGACAGACAATTTGGGAATATACAGATATGGATAGGACCGGTCTATATGATTTTGCCTTTGATTCTGACATGTCTTATAGAAAATATGCAGAAAAAATCCTCGATACTCCAATGATTTTCATGCCAACAGCTGATGGCGAAGTCTATGTGGGAAGAAAAACTTTAGAAGAACTTATGACAGAGGAAAATGCCGATAAGATGGTGAACCACGGCCTTTCTATAGTTTTCCCAGATGTGAGAGTCAAAAACTATATAGAAATAAGGATGCCAGACAATGTTCCATATCCTTATAATATGGCGGCTCTTGCCCTTATCAAGGGAATATTTTTTGTAGAGGAAACTTTCGATAAAGTCTATGAAATTTTCTCTGATATGACCTACGATAAGGCCCAAAAACTAAAGAGCAATGCTAGTAGGAAGGGGATTTTTGCCCTTTATCAAAATGTTGAACTCTACCAGCACATATTAGATGTCATTGACATAATTAGGCCAGTTTTAGATCGTGAAGAAAATAAATACCTGGATGAACTTGAGTCTATGCTTGACTTTGGAATTGTACCAAGAGATATATTTGCGAAAATCTATAAGGAAGATCCAAAAAGAGCAGTCTACGAATTTTCTGTAAATAGGTTTGTAGAGGCAATTGATGGCTAAGGTAAAGAAAGCTTACGAATGCACAAATTGCGGCCATGTCCAAAATGTTTGGGCTGGTCAGTGCCCATCCTGCAAAAAATGGGGGAGCCTTGTAGAAACAACTATAAAGGAAGAAAAGGCTGGAAGAAAAGTTGTAATCGACGATGATAAGAAGGCCAAAAAACTAAAGGAAATAGAAATAAATGAGTCAGAAAGAATTCATTCGGACTATGAAGAGTTTGACAGGGCGGTTGGAGGCGGTCTTGTTCGTGACTCTGTGTCAATCCTAACAGCCCGCCCAGGTGCCGGAAAATCTACCCTCCTTCTTCAATTATCAAAGTCCTATGCAGATTCTGGACTCAAAGTTCTTTATGTTTCTGGAGAAGAGAGCGAAAGCCAAATTAAATCAAGGGCTATAAGGATTATGAAGGAAGAGCCAGCTAATTTGTGGATTCTTTCAACAAATTCCATGGACCTCGCGATAAAGGAAATAAAGACGACTGGAGCTGATATAGTAATTCTTGACTCAATCCAGACTTTCTCCCTCCAAGAATTTGATAACAAGCAAGGATCACCTACACAGACAATTGAAGTTGCAAATAAGGCGGTAGAAATTGCCAAAAATCCAGAAAAGAAACGTGCCTTCATCATGGTAGGTCATATGACAAAGACTGGAGAGATGGCAGGTCTTCGTACTCTCGAGCACTTGGTAGACACAGTCCTAATCCTGGACGGAAGCCCTGAAGAAGACCTAAGAGTACTTACTTCAAGCAAAAATAGGTTTGGAAGGACAGGAGAGATTGGCCTATTTTCTATGAATGAAGAAGGCCTTATAGAAATTACAAATCCAAGCGAGTATTTTATAACCCAAAGAGATGAAGAAATCGAAGGATCTGCAATTTCTGTCACCAAGGAAGGGTCAAGGCTTCTAGAAGTCGAAATCGAATCTTTGGTATCAAAATCCTTTATGCCCTATCCACAAAGAATAGGAGATTCCCTAAGGCGAGACGATTTAAACACTCTAATATCAATACTCCAAGAAAGAGCAGGCCTAAATTTATTTGACTTTAATGTCATAATCAAAACTACAGGTGGCCTTAAATTATCTGAACCATCAGTAAATCTCGCAATAATCATGTCCATTGCTTCGTCATACCTAAAAAAACCAATTTCTGATAAGATAGTTTTCATTGCAGAAGTGGGACTTACAGGCGAACTCAAAAAAGTTCCTCAAATAAAACAAAGGGTAAAAGAGCTTGAAAGACTTGGTTATAAAGAGGTATATATAGCTAGAAATAGCCTAGCTCAAAAGGATTTTAAAGATATAAAAGTAAGGCAGATGGCGAATATAAAAGAGGTAATCTCCGCAGTCTTTAACTAGACAAAGAGGTAAAACGCTTGCAATAAAGCCAAAAGTATAGTATACTGTTTTGGTAAGTCTATAAAAACAGAAATTTACAAGGAGAGTAATATGAAAAAGAATATATTTTTAGTAGCAGGTCTTGCTCTAGTACTAGCAGCTTGCGGAAACTCAGCTGAAAAACCAGCAGAAGAAGCTGCAACAGATGCACCAGCAGAAACAGCAGAAACAACTGAAACAACAGGTACAGCTACATCTGCAGGTTATGGTGGAGACATCAAACTTACAGTAACAATGGAAGGCGACAAAATCAAAGACATCGTAGTTGATGAACACGAAGAAACTGAAGGAATTGGCGCAGATGCACTTCCAGAACTAGTTGAAGCTGCAAAAGAAGCAAATGGAACAGAATTCGACAACGTATCAGGCGCAACAGTAACAAGTGAAGCATTCAAAGCAGCACTTAAAGACGCTATGGACGCTGCAAAATAAGATAAGAAAAATTATATAAGGCTATCTTCGGATAGCTTTATATTTTGCTTAAATTTACTTATAAATCATAAATAATAAGGAGTACATATGAAAAAAATCAAATTAACAGCACTTGCTCTAGCGATAGCCCTGCCTTTATCAGCTTGTGGTAAAGAAAATGAAGTAAAAGAAACTAGCGAAGAAAAACAAGAAGCAGCTGTTAGTGAAACACAAGAAAGTACAGCAGAAACAAAAGAAACACCTAGCAAGGATATGACCATAGATGATGGTACATTTGAAGGAGTTGCTACAGGACATAACGGCGAAGTTAAGCTATCTGTAACCTTTAAAGACAATAAAATAGAAGCTATTAATATTGATGAATCCTCAGAAACACCTGTAATTGCAGACACAGGATTTGAAGAAATTACAAAGAGAATTATAGAGCACCAAACAAGCAATGTAGATAATATTACAGGTGCAACCGTAACTTCAAATGCTGTAAAATCAGCAGTAGGTCAAGCTATAGACCAAGCAAACGGCAGCGAAGATTTCAAAAGAAAAGTTGAAGAAGAAGCTAAAGAAGCTATAAATCTTGAAACAGAACTACTTGTAGTAGGAGCGGGTGGGGCAGGCTTATCTGCAGCCTTATCTGCTGACCAAGAAGGCCATGATGTAGTTTTACTAGAGAAAAATGCCATGGCAGGTGGACACACTGCCCTATCTGGTGCTTTTGCTTTAATAACAGGATCAAAAGCTCAAAAAGATGTATATGGAGTTACCAACGATACAATTGAATCAGTTTATGATGACAATATGAAAAATGGTGGCAATGAATCAATCCCTGAAGATCTTAAACTTTACGCAGAAAAAATGGGTGAGGCAACTGACTGGACAATTGACTATGTAGGATCAAAAATTCCAGAAAAGCTTACCCCACTTGGAGAAAATAGTATTGATAGAGCTATGATATACGAAGGTGCAGGTGAAGGATTTGTTAAATCTCTTCTTGATAAACTTGAAGAAACCAAGATTGATTTCAGAAAAAATACAAAGGTAACCGAACTAATATAC
>CAUPHU010000123.1:0-4825 GCA_963511095.1 uncultured Anaerococcus sp.
GGTCTTACTAGGACTTCCCATTTTCTATCTTCAGTATTATTTAGTAAAAATACTTCGATTTTTTCTTCCTTATCTGGTCTATGGCCAAAAAGTCTTGCGGGAATTACCCTTGTATCATTCATAACAAGAACGTCCCCCGATTTTAAGTAATCAATAATATCATAAAAATATTTATCTTCAGTTTCACCAGTATTTTTATCCAGAACCATCATCCTAGCTTCATCTCTTTTGCTAGATGGATGTTGGGCAATCAATTCTTCTGGTAAATTGTAATCAAAATCACTTGTTCTCATCTAATCCTCAAATCTAAGTCCATAATGTTCATAGGCTTTTTTTGTAAGTACCCTTCCTCTAGGAGTTCTTGATATAAAACCTATCTGCAACAAATATGGTTCGTAAACATCTTCTATAGTCACATTTTCTATACCAGTTGAGGCCGCTATAGTATCGACCCCTACTGGTCCACCTGAAAAGTTTTCATACATGGTAAGTATTATTTTCTTATCCATAGTATCTAAGCCCATAGGGTCAATTTCAAGTAATTCAAGCCCTTTTTTGCTTGTTTCATAGTCAATTCTATCATCAGCCTTAACTATTGCATAATCCCTAACTCTTTTTAAAAGTCTATTGGCAATCCTTGGAGTACCCCTAGATCTTTTTGCAATCTCTATTGCACCCTTATCGTCAATTGGTATCTCCAGAATATCTGCAGATCTTTTTACAATTGTAGTAAGGTCTTTTTCATCGTACAAGTTTAGAGCTAATAAAACACCAAATCTGTCTCTAAGTGGAGCTGATAACATACCTGCTCTAGTTGTTGCTCCTATTAGGGTGAATTTTTCTAGATCAATTCTTATAGACTGGGCGTTTGGGCCTTTGCCTACAATTATATCTAGGACAAAATCTTCCATAGCTGAGTATAAAATCTCTTCTACAGACCTATTTATCCTATGTATTTCATCAATAAATAATACGTCACCTTCTGCTAGATTTGTAAGTATACTTGCAAGATCAGAAGGCCTTTCTATGGCAGGTCCACTTGTCACTCTTAGATTAACTCCCAATTCATTGGCAATAATTGTAGACAGAGTTGTCTTTCCAAGTCCTGGTGGTCCTTGTAAAAGTACATGGTCGAGGGGTTCTTTTCTTGAAATTGATGATTTTATGAAAATATCAAGCTTTTCTTTTGCCTTATCTTGGCCTATATAATCCTTTAGCCATCTAGGTCTTATGGAATTTTCTTGTTTTAGATCTTCGATTTGTTCGTTAGATCCTACTATTCTTTGGTTCTCGTCAAACATTTATCCACCTAAATAAGTCTTTTTAAACTTTCTTTAATCAACTCTTCAAGTCCTAGGTCTAATCCTTTAAGTTCATTAAGTACTCTTGAAATATCATTTTCAACATAACCTAAATTTTTAAGCGCTTCTCTAGCAACACCCATATTATCATTTTTAATAGGACTTGTTTCTTCAAGTTTGCTTCTTTCTAGAATAGCCATTTTCTTAACCTTGTCAACTAGTTCAAGAATAATTCTTGAAGCAGTTTTTTTGCCAATTCCTTTTGCTTTTGTTAGTGTATCAATATCGTTATTAACTATCGCAATTTTAATATCATCAGCATCTATAGATGATAACATCCCCAGGGCAATTTTTGGACCAACGCTAGATACTGAAATCAACAATAAGAACATTTCTAGTTCTTCTTTAGAAACAAAACCATAAATTGAAATATCATCTTCCCTTACCTGCATTGATGTATATATTTTGTATTCGTTATTTATTTGTATGTTTGCAAGGCTGGTCAAAGTTGAATTTATAAAATATCCTATATTGTTATTTTCTATTACAAATCCTTCTTCACCTATTACCTTAACATCACCTATTATATATGATATCATTAATTCATCCTATACTGTTCTTTAAATCTTTGGCTTAAAACATGACAAAGAGCAACTGATAATGCATCGGCAGCATCATCAGGTTTTGGCACCTTTTTTAAATTAAGAAGTGTGGTAATTGTTAACTGCATTTGCTGTTTGCTTGCTCTTCCGTAGCCAGTTATTGCTTGTTTTATCTGTAAAGGTGTGTACTCAAAAATATCAAGCCCATTATCTTGGGCACACAAGACTTGAACACCTCTTGCATGGCCGACTGTTATTGCTGTCTTAACATTTTGATTAAAAAATAGCTCTTCAATAGCAAATTCATCAGGCTTGTACTCCTTGATAATTTTATCAAGATTATCATACAAAATCTTAAGTCTTTCTGGAGTTCTTGTCTTGGATGACGTTGTAACTACACCGTTTTCTAATACTTTAACCTTATTTGATTTAAATTCAACCACGCCATAGCCCATTATAGCTATGCCTGGATCTATACCTAATACTATCATGACAAAATAAAAAGGGCTTTCTTAGCCCTATTGATACCTTTCAAAAACTTCTCTAATCAAACCTCTATAATAATACTCCGCATAAGTATCAACTATGGACCTATATAGGTAGTTGACAGTTTTTCCGTATATTTTCTTGGTTTGCTTTGTTGTAATATCTTCTGTAAAAATGCTTTCTTTATTGAATGTAAGCTGCTTATGAGTCAACATGTCTATGGCATAAATTTTCTTCTTAAGACAAATTTCAGCAAAATTATATAGATCTCGTCTTATATGAGCTACCAAGTCTCTATTTGAATAGATTGGATCTTTCATATAATTACCAATTTTTGACAATCTCTTATCATCTAAATTGTAATAAAAATTTGAACCATCGAGTAAATAATCAACACCAAATGTTTCTATCATTAGAAACTCTAGCTTATCTACTGCCTTTTTTGACCTAAATGCCCTATATTGAGCTTTTATTGATATTAAGTACTCGTACCTATCAATATCTGCACCTATGTTTCTACTTAAGCTATTGATTATTTCATCAATATCTACAAGGTTCCAGAAATATTTCTTAAGATTCTTAAAGCAATAATCCTTAGCATAATAAGAATGCTTAGAGAAATTGATAAAATTTCTGTCGTATAACAAAGACATAAGGGTATTAAAGAGTATATATCTTCATCTACTAAATAATTATATTCAAGTTTTTCAATTACTGGAATAGTCTTCCTTAATTCTGCCTTCATTATTCTACCTCGACTACTATTTTAACATAAAAACAAAGTCTTTTATTTATATATATTTGCCACACAAATAAAAAAAGCTAAATAATGGGTAAAAATATTCATCATTAACTAATTAATGAATATCTTTCTAGTTGTTTTAGCTTTTACCTAAGATTAATATTTAAAAAAATTCATTAAAAATATTTTAAAACTTTATAAAATCTACACTTAAATCTTTAAGTGCAAAATTATAATTTACATCTTTTCTCTCAATATTAATAACAGCTTTTTCTCTTAGTTTTTCATCCTTAAATAATTTATCAATAAGCTCAAAGGATGGATTTATAGCGTGGGGATTTCCTACGAGTTGAAACATCGTAATATCGCCGTTTGTATCACCATATGCGTAAGAATTTTCAAGATCAATATCATATTTATTCTTAAGTTTTTCTACAGCGGTAAGCTTACTTTCGCCATCCCACATAGGTAATACTTTACCAGTAAATTTATTATTTTCATCAAAAATATACTCAGTTGAAATTGAATCTGTTGCATTATATAACTTAGAAAATCCGCCAACAAGAAAATCAGGTGATCCAGAAATGAAGAAGATTAAGTAACCCTCTTCAATGTGTTTTTTAACAGCATTTCTGGTAACATTATAAACCTTATTTTTATTTTCATCTAGGACAATTTGAGCATATTTATCAACTATTGATTTATCAAGACCTACCATCGCTCGTTGATAAGCCAAGGCTGACTTGTCCAAGTAGTCTTCATAAGCACCAAGTCTATTTTCGTATTTACTATATAAAGGACCTATTTCGTCTGTCCAAATTCTCTTATCGAGAATATCATCATCCACTAATTTTAAAAAATGCTCAATTAATAAAGAGTTTCTAAAAAGTGTTCCATCTATATCAAAAAATGCTGCCTTATTCATCTTTTTTACCTTTATTTCTTTTTCTCTTAGCCTTAAAATTCTTTTTATAACTTGATTTTTTATCTTTGTATAATTGCCTTTCTTTTACTTCCATTCCCATATTTTTCTTTATAGAATAAATTAAATCTACTATAAAGCAGACACAAATACCTACTAAGGCAGCTGTGCCTAAAAATACAGCTATCCATGCTGTATTTAGTCCCATAGGAGTGTGGAAAATTGTTAAGGAGTAACCCCCTATTATTACTGCAACTATTCCAATTATGAAAGAAGGAATGAATTTTAATATCTTTCTATTATTAATGAAATGTATTATAAGAGTAATTATAAGATTCATAAGAGCAAGTATCGGTAAAATAGCAAGTCTTGAAGAATATTCACTTATTAAATTAATTAAACCTGTCATTTTTTCTCCTTAATTTATTAAAACTTTCTCAATTTCGATTTCATCACCAAGGTTCATTATCATGCAAGAAGCCTGTCCATCTCTTGGTAGTGATGGGCTCCCAGGATTTAAAATCAAAATTCCTGCTCTTTTCATTTCTATATATCTGTGTATATGGCCAAAAATCGCAATATCACATGAGTTTTCCTTAGCTTTTTCAATCAAATTTGAAAGGCTATAATCAATTCCTTCTTTGTGACCATGGGTTAGAAAAATTTTTCTGCCATTAAGTTCTATTATTTTATTATAAGGTTCACTAGAGAAAAAATCATTATTTCCATTAACCACATAATAATCAATTCCTGTCTCATAATAGATGTTCTT
>CAUPHU010000124.1:0-4708 GCA_963511095.1 uncultured Anaerococcus sp.
CCGGGGCGGCAAGGGTGTAAGATGCCACAAGGTCAACGAAAAGACTGGCAAGGTTGTAGATACCCTACCAGTAGACCTTGATACAGATATCATGATGGTTTCCCTAAAGGGCGATATGATTAGGCTAAGTGCTAGAGATGTGTCAAGCACAGGCAGGAACACCATGGGCGTTAAGCTTAAGAACCTAGAAAAAGGCGAAGATGCTATAGTATCAGTTACAACATACGATAACATTTTGGAAGATGAGGAAAAAGATGTTTGAAAGTAAGATTTACGATAAGGACGATTACCAATTAGTAGAAATCAAGGGCGATCTCGACATCTACGTAGAAGATGAATTCAGAGATTTTATAGAACTTGAATTAGAAAACATTGATAAAAACTTAGTTATAGATATAGAAAATTTAGACTACCTAGATTCTACAGGCCTTGGTCTTTTTATGAAAATCTATAAGCTAATGAATGAAAAAGGCCACTCTGTCAAAATTATAAATCCTAAAGAAAACATCCTAAAACTCTTTAAGATTACAGATTTGACAGAAGTCTTCAATATGGAGTAGTTATGGATAGAATTTCTATTAAAATCCCACAAAACAACTCTTACCAAAAGTCTTTGAGACTTTTTGTGGCAGGTCTTGCTTCTGATCTTAATTTTGATATAGAGCAAATCGAAGACCTTAAGGTTTTATTAAGCGAGGCCATAAACTACAAAATGGGCAAAGACGGCCTAGATTTAGCCTTTCTTGTAGGAGATGACAGCCTTTCCATAGAAGTTGTGGGCGATGACAAAAAGACAGATCCAAAGGCTCTCGCCATGAGAGATGCCATTCTTTCTGCCCTAGCTGATGAGATTGAAACAGAAGGCGACATCTTAAGAATCACAATGAGGAATACTCATGCCTAGCCCAAACACCAGCCAAGAGCACAAGGATGAAATCAACAAGAAGTTTGAAGAATTTTACAAGACCCGAGATAAAAATCTAAGAGATGAGCTAATTGCTGACCATATGTATATAGTTGATATATTATCAAATAAGTATGTAGGCAAGGGAATCGAAAAAGACGACCTCTACCAGGTAGCAAGTCTGGGTCTTATAAATGCAGTAGACCGCTTTGATCCAACAAAAGGCTATGCCTTTTCATCTTTTGCAACACCTACAATTATGGGAGAGCTTAAGAGATACTTTAGAGACAAAGGCTGGGTAATAAGGGTTCCAAGACGTGTCCAAAACCTATACAAAAAAATAAATGTAGCCAAAAAAATCCTTCCACAGGAGCTTCAGAGAGTGCCAACAGTGGCAGACATTGCTGATTACCTAGGAGAAGACGAAGAAACCATCCTTGAAACAATGGAAGCAAGCAAGGTCTACACTCCTCAGTCTTTGGATATGAAATACACAGTCCAAAAGGGAGAAAATGCAATCGACCTTGCTGAAATAATTGGAGAAGAAGATAAAAACTTCGACTCAATCGAGCTTAAGGATATGATTGAAAAATCAAAAGAAAGATTAACTGATCTAGAAAAGGAAATCCTAGAGCTAAGGTATTATGAAGGTAGAACCCAAGTAGACATAGCCGAAAGCCTTGATATAAGCCAGATGACCGTATCAAGACTAGAGAAAAAAATCCTCAAAAAATTCTCCATAGAATTTGAAAGGATGGCTGAATAAGCGGCAAAACTAAAATATAAAAACAAACTCCTTTCGAAAAATCGATGGGAGTTTTTTTATAGGCTAAATTTGGGTAAATATAATAAAAAGAGAGGAGATTTTATGCAAAATTTTACTTATGATATAGGAACAAAAATCCACTTTGGAAAAGACGCTCTAGACTACATAGGAGAAGAAGCCAAAAAATACGCTGATAAGATTTTACTAACCTATGGAGGCGGGTCTATTAAGAAAAATGGAGTCTATGATAAGGTAATAAAAGAGCTAAAAGACGCTGGTATAGAAGTATTTGAACTAGGGGGAATTGAGCCAAATCCTAGGATAGAATCTGTAAGAGAAGGCGTTAGGATTATAAAAGAAAATGATATCGGAGCAATTCTTGCAGTAGGTGGCGGTTCAACCATAGATGCATCCAAATTTATGGCGGCAGGAGCATGTAAAGACTTTGATCCATGGGAATTTATCTCAGAGAAAAAACCAATGAGCCCAGCTATTCCGCTTTTATCGGTCCTAACAATGGCCGCCACAGGATCTGAAATGGACTGCGGTGGAGTAATCACAAATCCAGAAACAAGGGAAAAATTATCATCAGGCCACGCTGATACCAGACCTAAGGTATCCTTCCTAAATCCAGAAATCACCTACTCTGTTCCAAAATTTCAAACAGCGGCAGGTGCTGCAGACATCCTATCCCACATTTTCGAAACCTATTTCAATGTGGATGGAACCATGTACATGCTAGATAGGATAATGGAATCTTTGATAAAAACAGTCATCCACTACGGACCAAGGGCACTAGCAAATCCAGAAGACTACGAGGCCCGTGCCAATCTTATGTGGGCATCATCTTGGGCCATAAATGACTTCATATCAGCGTCAAGTAAGGCAAGATGGACAGTCCACCCAATCGAGCACGAACTATCAGCCTTCTACGACATAACCCACGGCCTAGGCCTTGCCATCCTCACTCCAAGATGGATGGAATATGTCTTAAACGACAAGACTTCTCACAAGTTTTACGAACTCGGCGTAAATGTTTTTGATATAGACAAAAACCTAAGTGAGATGGAAGTTGCCAAAATCACCATAGAAAAGGTCAAAGAATTTTTATTCAAAGATCTTGGCCTTGATTCAAACCTAAGAGAAATCGGCATCGATGAGACACATTTCGACGAAATGAGCAAAAAAGCCTGCGGCAAAAACGGTTCTTTAAAGGGCTTCATAGAGCTGACACCAGCAGATGTTAAAAAAATCTATGAGATGTGCCTAGAAGACTAAAATAATGATTTATAATATTTTCGACAATCTAGAATTTTCTGAAGATAGGGAAATAGAAGAGATAATCTTTGAAAATGATAAAATCAAGCTAATAAGAACAGCATCCCTAGGACAAGGCACAGATTATTATGACCAAGACCAACTAGAAATAGTCAAAATAGAAAAAGGTTGGGCAAGGCTTGAATTAGAAGGAGAAATCCTAGAATTAAAAGAAGGCGACATCTTAGAAATCCCACCCCACCAAGTCCACAGGGTCTTAGACCAGGGCAAAACCATCTGGTTGTGCTTATTTGTGAAATGATTTTATAATTAAGGCTAATACAAAACCTCAAGAGTTTTGTGTTAGTCTTTTTTTAAAAAATTATAATAATTTCAAATTTTGTAACAAAAGTTACTGATAATCATTATCTGAGCTTGTATAATATTCTTAGGAGTGATAATTATGATAATTGATATAAATAAAACTGTTTACGAACTGATTAAAGATAATGATAAATTAAAAGACGACCTGATAAGTGTGGGCTTTACAGGCCTTAAAAATCCACTAATGGTAAAGAGTCTTGCTAAGTCTATGTCCATTAAGCGTGGGGCAAAAATGATGGGAATAGCTGACTATGATCTCAAACTTAAGGCTATGGGCTATGAGCTCATAGATTCATCAGAAAATCCAGAAGTAATCGAGAGAAAAAAACTTATAAAATCCTATCTTGAGAGGCTTTCATCCGGAGAAGATTTGGAAAAAGTAAGGGAAGATTTTAAGAAAAATTTCGAGGGAGTCTCCTCATCAGAGATTATGGATGCTGAGGAAGAACTTTTGGCAGCTGGCATGGATAAGGCCGAGGTGAGAAAGCTTTGTGATGTGCATTCTGCCCTATTTCATGGAGAGACTAACGAAGAGAAAAATCCTTCCGCCTATGATGAGGGCTCGTTTTTAGATTATTTCGCAAAGGAAAATGAAGAGATAAAAAAGATTTTAGCAGATGCGAAAAATTCTATTGAAAAGGACGAGGAAGTAGGAGAAGACATCTACAAGGTCTTTAACCATTATAGGAAAAAAGGCGATTTGATTTATCCAATCCTAAAGGCCAAATACAATAAGCCTGGTCCATCAGATGTGATGTGGGCTGTAGATATTGATATAGCTAATAATTATAAAAAAGCGATGAAACTTAAGAGAAAAGACCTAGCTCTTGAAACTATAAAAAGAGCTGAAGAGATGACCTACAAGGAAGAAAATATCCTCTATCCTTTAGTATTTGAAACAGTGAGCCAAAGCGACTTGGAATTACTCTACAAAGATTTGGCAGATTATGACCACGATCTCGTTTCTTATGAGAAAAAGGAAATAGGAAAAGAAAGAGACTATCAAGAAGGCTTTGTAAATTTTGCCAAGGGCAAAATGAAGCTTGACCAGCTTGAAGCAATGCTCGACACCCTTGAGATTGAAATCACCTATGTCGATGAAAACGACATAAACGCCTACTACAACGACCACCAAGGGCAAAAGGCCTTCAAAAGACCTGAATCATCCCTAGGCAGGGAAGTTTACTCCTGCCATCCACCACAAGTAGAACCTATTGTAAGAGGCCTTATAAAGGAATTTAAGGCAGGGACTAAGGACTCCCTAAAGCTTGTGAGAAATATAAAGGGAATTGACTTCGCCATTTCCTACTATGCGGTAAGGGCTAAGGACGGCAAATATTTAGGAGTTTTGGAAACTGTCCAAGACCTAAGTTTTTATAAAGATTTTCTAAATAAAT
>CAUPHU010000125.1:0-4672 GCA_963511095.1 uncultured Anaerococcus sp.
CATCGATAGCTTTTTCAACTCCCCTATCAACAAAAATCTCTGAACATGGACCACATGGGCCTACTTCGAGTTCCCAGAAATTGTCTTCTTTTCCTTGTCTTAATATTCTTTCTGCCGGCATTCCTATTTCATCATGCCAAATATTATAGGCTTCGTCGTCATCATAGAATACTGTCACCCACAGATCGTCTTTACTTATTTCAAGCTTTTCTGTTAGGAATTCATAAGCCCAAGTTATAGCTTCTCTTTTAAAATAATCGCCAAAAGAAAAGTTTCCAAGCATTTCAAAAAATGTACCGTGACGTTCGGTTTTGCCGACTCTTTCTATATCACCAGTTCTAACGCATCTTTGCGATGAAGTAGCCCTATTATTTTTCATTTTTAATTCACCAGTAAAGTACTTCTTTAGTGGTGCCATACCGGCGTTTATAAGTAAAAGTGAGTCATCATCGATTGGTGTTAGAGGAAATGATTTTAAAAGCGTATGATTTTTTTCATTTCCAAAAAATTCTAAGTAGCTTTTTCTAAGCTCATTCATTCCTAAGTTCTTCATTAATTCTCCTTATATTTCGTGTTTGACAATATCTTCTAAAGTTATAGAATCCATGGCAGAATTTATTAGATAATCAAGTTTTGTAAATACATCATAAGTTTCACATTTGTCTAAACATTCTACTTTTCCACTTACACATTCGCTTGTTCTAATAAAACCCTCAATTAATAATAGAAAATCACATATTCAAAAAATTCATAAGTCCCTACTTATCTTGTAGCCACCTTTTGGTCCCCTGCTTGATTTTATTAACTTCTCTTTTTTTAACATTCTGACTAATTGTTCTAAATAATTTTCTGATAAATTTAGTTTTTCACTTATTTCAGAGACAGGTATAAATCCCTTTTCCTGATTTTCGGCTATATAGCATATTGCTCTTAAACCATACCTGCCTCTAGTAGATAATTTCATATATACCCCTATACTGTTATCAAATCTTTCATAGCTTCAAAATATTTCTCACCTATGCCACTAACATTTTTAATATCTTCGATTTTTTGAAATTTATTTTCTTGCCTATAATCAAGGATAGCTTGGGCTCTTTTTTCTCCTATGTTTGGTAAGGTCATGAGCTCTTCCTTAGTCGCCGAATTTAGATCTATTTTATTATTTTGAGACTTAGTATTGATTGTAGATACCTCTCCAATGGCAAGGTTATTATTATCGTTATTTATGTTTTGATTTTCATCAATATTAGGTATGTATATTTTCATCTGATCTTCTAATCTCATGGCTAGATTTATAGAATTAATATCAGCTTTTGCCGTTAATCCACCTGCTCTTTTTACAAGATCATCTAACCTATCACCATCTTTAATGTCATATACTCCTGGAGTTTTAACTTCTCCAGAAATATAAACTTTTTTATCTTCGTTCGATAAATTTTTGGCGATTTCTTCATTTTCCTTATTCTCATTTTCGCTATTTTCTTCATTAAGCATGACTATTTCATCATTCTTAGTAAATTTATTCATTATCCCATCATTAGAGAAAAAATTAGCTATAAGAAATGCAAGGAAGATAACCCCTGCAAAAATGATTTTATCTTTTCTATCCTTAGGCATAGTAGGCTCCTATAAAAGGCGTGAGAGATTAACTCTCCCACAAATCATCTAAATCATAGAATTTTCTTTGTTTTTGTGTGAAAATGTGAACTATAATATCAGATACATCTATAAGTATCCATTCACCTTCACGCAAACCTTCTTTAGATATTACTTCAAATCCTTCTTTATAAAGTGCATCTTCTATATAATCAGCAAGTGCCTTTGTTTGGTTTATAGAATTACCAGTAGCTACTACAAAATAATCTGCTACAGATGAATCTTCAAGCTTTATAACTTTAATATCCTCTGCTAATTTATCTTCAAGTGTTTTAACTATTATGTCTAGTTTTTTCATTTTTCTCCTCAATTAAGTAATTTCTAGCCTCAAAACTTAGCGGATTTATCGATGCTTTTTTACTGATCAAAAAGATAATATTACTATCTAAAAGTGCAAGCATTGCCTTATCTAAGTTAGTTTCAGCTAGTTTTCTTATCTTATCAATGCCTTCAAAATCTCTATTAGGTTCTATTGCATCAGCTATAAAAATTATCTTTTCTAGCTTAGTCATAGACTCTTTACCTGTTGTATGATATTTT
Organism: uncultured Anaerococcus sp.; assembly: GCA_963511095.1. Lineage (GTDB taxonomy): Bacteria > Bacillota > Clostridia > Tissierellales > Peptoniphilaceae > Anaerococcus. The sequence continues at coordinate 2,197 of CAUPHU010000125.1, forward strand.
ATTGCATTTAAGATATCCTTATCAGATATATTATACACTTTTTTTGCGACTTCTGCCCCTAAAAATGAATGCAAAACAGGATCTTTAATTGAACTTATTTTATAAGACGAAATATCTATATTTAATTTTTTTATATAGACTTCTTCATTATATTTAGCACAATCATGTATTAGGCCTGCAATAAAAGCTTTATTTGTGTCAACTTCGTATTTTACTGCCAAATTTTTTGCTAGTTCTGCAACTCTTAAGGAATGTTTATATCTTTTCTCGCCTATATCTTCTATTAGTTTTTTTTCTATTTCATCAATATTATACATATAAGCCCCTATTTTTAATTATATATTCAACTTCATCTTTAACTAGATATTTGATACTCTTATTTTCCTTAACGAGATTTCTTATAAGAGTTGATGAGATATTTATATTTAGGCTATTTAGCAAAAATATGTTGGGATTATCTTTTTTTATTTTCTCGACTTTTTTAACAAGGTCGCTATTCTTAGAGATGTCTTCCCTTGCAAAGACGATTATATTATAAGATAAAATTTTCTCGTAATTTCTCCAGCTATCTATGGTCATAAATGAATCTTCACCCATAATATAAAACAGTTCGTGCTCCTTAAGAGCTTCTGTAAAATATTCTAAAGTGTGATGAGTGTATATTACTTGGTCTGTATCAGATTCATAGGTAGATAAAATTATTTTGGGATTATCCTTTATAGCCTCACTTACCATCTCAACCCTAACATCAGTATTGGTTTTGTCTTTATGTTTTTTATGAGGTGGGTTTGAGCTAGGTAATATTATTACCTTATCCAAATCCATATCGTTAATTGCATTTTCAATTACAATAAGATGTCCAACATGAATTGGGTCAAATGTCCCACCGTAAAGCCCGATTTTCATTATAAATTATATAAATTCTTATCGCTTTTTCTATATATTGTGATAATTGAGCCTATATGCGAAATAAATTCACAATTAAGTTTTTCAATTATTGTATCAATTATATAATCCGCATCATCAAGATTATTATTAAGGATTTTTATCTTAATTAATTCTCTCGCTTCTAATGCTTCATCAATTGCTTCAAGCAAGGTATCTGATATAGATAATTTACCGATATTAATTATTGGCTTAAAATCATGAGCTTCTTGCTTTAGCATTGCTCTTTGTTTACCTGTCAACATATTTCCTCCTATTCGTAATATTCGAAGACTATATCACCAACAGCGACACTATCTCCGTCTTCTATTCCCATTTCTTTTAATTTATCAAAAACTTCCATTTCCCTAAGGGTAGATTCAAAATATATCATTGAGTCATAGTCATCTATATTTACTTTCTTTAATAGATTATCTACTCTCTTACCATAAACTAGGTAAATTTCGTTTTCTTTTCTTATGTTTAGATCAAAGTCTATTTCTTTATTATAGAAGTCTTCTAAGAAGTCCTCATCAATTTCCTCATATAAGGCAAATTCTTCAAGTTTTGTCTTATCAAGCTCTTCTGTGACGTAGTCAATCAATTCTTTGATTCCCTCTGTAGTTGCCGCAGAAATTCTAAATATTTTATATTTATCTCCAAACTTTTCTATAAATTTTGAAGCATTATCGTTATAATCTAGCTCTGATTTATTTAGGGCAACAACCATAGGCTTCTTTGAAAGCTCTTCATTATATAATTCTAATTCTTTATTTATAAGAATAAAATCTTCAGCTGGATCTCTTCCTTCAAGTCCAGAAATGTCAATGACATGTACCAAAACTCTACATCTTTCAACGTGTTTTAGGAAATCATGCCCAAGACCAACCCCTTCACTTGCTCCCTCAATTAGACCTGCAATATCTGCAACTATAAAACTTCTTTCACGGTCTACATTTACAACTCCAAGATTAGGATCTATTGTTGTAAAATGGTAATTTGCAATTTTAGGTTTTGCTTTTGTAATAACAGATAGAAGGGTAGATTTACCCACATTTGGAAGTCCAACTAGACCAACATCAGCAAGAACTTTTAATTCAAAAATTAAGTCAATTTCTTGACCTTTTTTCCCTGATTCTGCAAATCTAGGTGCCTGTCTAACTGAATTTTTGAAATGAACGTTTCCACGTCCACCTCTGCCTCCCTTAGCTATTATAAACTCTTCGCCATCTTTCTTCATATCCTTTATGATGGTGTTAGATTCTGCTTCTCTAAGTATTGTGCCCACAGGTACTCTTATATAAAGATCTTGTCCTTTTTTTCCAAATTTTTTGCTCTTTCCACCTTGCTCGCCATTTTCAGCCTTAAAACTTTTCTTATACCTAAATTCTTCAAGTGTTGAAAGGTTTCTTGTAGCTTTTATAATAATTGAGCCACCGTCGCCTCCATCTCCACCTGCAGGACCACCAGTTGGTTCGTATTTTTCCCTTCTCCAGGCAACAGCACCATTACCGCCATCTCCCGCTATTAGGAATATATTTGCATAAACAAT
>CAUPHU010000126.1:0-4634 GCA_963511095.1 uncultured Anaerococcus sp.
TGGTCCTTTTAATCATCTTCTTATTAATGATTTTATAAAAATTTACAAGCGGCTTCGGCCGCTTTTCTAATATTTTGGTGAAATCCTTTTCTTTTTATTGATTTGTGATATAATAAAGTTAGCAAGATAAAGGAGGACAGTATGAAAAAGTTTTTATTAATATGTGCATTGGCCCTTGCCATTACTGGCTGTAATAAAAAAGCTAATCTAGAAGAAGGTGTAAAAATAAGCCAGGCTAAGACTGATGTGGATGCGGTGGAATATTTTGGCCAAGAAAAGCCTTTGGACCTTGCCTACAATACTTATTCCCTAGAAGGACTTGATACAAAAAATCTAGAGGAGCAGTTATTTTCTATAAAAGACGGGGAAATCTTTGAGATTTCAAGAGGACCTGTGAATGCGACAAAGCCAAATGCTTTAATAGGTCTGGGTTTTGATGAGAATTCTTATACACTTTTTAGGATAGATGGCGAGGAGGTAAAAGATCCAGTAAGCTTTAGGGCTGATTATTCTATAGATAAAGACGTATTTAAGAAGACCTATTGGCTAGATCAAGGAGATATTAAGGATAAGGAATTCCGTATCCTCTTTGTCGGCATGTCCAAAGATGATAAGGATATTGATATTAAAAACATTACTAAAGAAGACCTAAGAAAAATGACTGAAGAAGATAAGGACCTTAAGATTTTAGCCTTTGAACTTATTTTAGATAAAAAAGAAAAGTAATTTCCATATTTAGGAGAAAAAAATGAAAAAGAGAAATATATTATTAAGTCTATTTTTAATACTAAGCTTAGCGTCTTGTAAAGTAGAAGTGAAAAATGCAGAGGATGTTATGCTTACAAAAGAAGACTATGAGCTAAACGTGCTTGACACTTTTGATGGTGGAGATAATTTAGATTATGGAGCAGGAGTTTATTCCTTTAAGGGAATAAGGCCTGATGATCTTCGTCTGACCCTTTCAACTTATGAAAATGGAGAAATTACAGAAGCCTTTGATATCGAGCTTCCTAAAATAGAAGATAAAGATAAGCTTGGAATTGCAGTAAACTCAAGTAAAGTATATATTTATGATATTTCAGATAAGAAAACTTCTGTACTAACTCATTATGAAATTAAAGATAGAAAACTTACTCACAAGATGTCAAATGGCTGGCAGTGGGATACCGGCGGGGTAATTAAAGACGGTGAAATTTACCCAGTATTTGCGAGTTTTTCTAATGTAGCTAATTCTTTAATAATCCCAACTTTTCATGAAGATGATATTAGAGATTGGATAAAAAATCATAAGGAATACTCAGGTATGCTCTTAGAATTAAGACTTGAGGATAGTGAGAAATAGCATTATAGAATCTATCATCAAAACATAAGCGGTTTCGGCCGCTTTTTTTGAATTATTTAGGAAATCCTTTTTTTAAAAAAATTTGGGTATTATATAAGTAACAAGATAAAGGAGGATGTGATGAAAAAGTTTTTACTGATATGGGCCTTAGCCCTTGCTATTACAGGTTGCAATAAGGATGCTAATTTAGATCAAGGTGTAAAAATAAGCCAGGCTAAGACAGATGTAGATGTGGAAGAGTATTTTGGCGAAGAAAAGAAATTAGACCTTGGCTACAATACTTATTCCCTAGAAGGACTTGACATAGAAAAGCTTGAAATGAAACTGTTTTCTATAAAAGACGGGGAAGTTTCTGACTTTGTACATGGACATTTAATTGATGCTAAAGAAAATTCTTTGCTTGGTATTGGTTTTAATGAAAATTCCTATACTGACTTTAGGATAGAAGGAGATGAAGTAAATTATGCAGCAAGTTTTAAGTCAGATTCCGCTATGGACAAGGACTATTTTAACAAGACTTATTGGCTAGACCAAGCTGATATAAAAGATAAGGAGTCAACTATCCTCTTTGTCGGCATGTCCAAAGATGATAAGGATATTGATATAAAAAATATTACAAAAGAAGACCTTAGAAAATTAAGCGAAGAAGATAAGGACCTTAAGATTTTGGCCTTTGAACTTATACTAGATAAAAAAGAAAAGTAATTTCCAAATTTAGGAGGGGAAAATGAAAAAGAAAAAAATAATATTAAGCTTTTTGCTAATACTAATTTTAACATCTTGTAAAATTGAAAGTCAAAATCCTGGAGAAGTAAAACTTATAAAAGAAGATTTTGAACTTGATATTATGGACAAATATGATGGTGGTAATATTGTCGATTTTGGAACTGGAGTTTATTCAATTAAGGGCGGAAAAGACTCAAATCTTGAACTGAAACTCACAAGTTTTGACAAGGGAGAAGAAAATAAAATTTTTGATATTGACCTTGCAAGTTTAGAAGAAGGGGAAAAACTAGGTTTTGAACTTTCTTCAAGAGAGGTTAATGTATATGTGATTTCTGATAAGAAAATTTCCCGAGTTACAAAATTTGAATTCGATGATCAAATTTTTACAAATGGAGAACTTAAGGTTTGGAAATGGACAGAAGGCGGTTTACTTAAGGATGATGAACCTTTTCCTGTATTTGTAGCTTACTTAGTTGATTCAAATGAATTTTCAGCTGTTGGTCTAGAAAACCCTGATTTTTACTCGGAAATAAGAAATAAAAAAGACTTATCTGCCATGGTCTTAGAAATTTCTTCAGTAGATGGTGAATAAAATTTGAGTTGTTACATTTTAAAAATTTATAGGAGCTATTATTTGCTATAATAAAAAAGAAAGGAAAAATATGGAAATTTTAGGAAAAGCGCTCTATTTATTACTTATAATAGTTTTTATGAGGTTTTTCTACTTTGTATTGAGAAAATCTTTTGAAGATAAAAATTCAACTACAGTGAAAATGGCAACGAGGGGCATAGTCTTATCTATCTATACAATAGCGATTCTTTCACTATTTGCCATAGCGATTTTTATCCCAGCTGTGGGAATGACAAAAAGAGCCCTTGCAGGAGTTGTAGCTATTTTGATGTCAATCTATTTTGGAGTCATTGTTAAGAAATATATAAAAAAGGAAGACTTATAGTGTGGATGATTTTCGGATTAGCGGCAATTATTACCGCCCTTTTAAATATAATAAATTACAAAAACAAGGCTAATATCTTTAGATTTTTGTCTATGTCTTTTACAATCCTTACTGTCTGTGCTTTTTATGCCGATGGGGCAAATAGGGTTGTAGTAGAAGATTGGTCAGGCTTAATGGATACTATGCCAACTATTTCTAAAGCACTTTGGGTCTGTGTTGCTATTTCCATAATAATTAATTCCTACTCGTTAATTAAAGGAGAAAGTTATGAGTAAAGTTAATTTAAGCATAAAACAAGCTTTAATTTTAATCGTTTTATTTATAATAAGCCAAGTCCTTTACAAATATTTCCCACAAGTAATTTACCTTTTAAAATGGACAGCTGATAGGTACTATGTCCTTTTTATATTAATAATCGGTCTAAATTATTTTGCTAAATACGAACTTTCACAAAATTTAATGATAGGCCATCTACTAGGATTAATAATTGGTGAAATAGGCGGAAGAATGGTTTATTTTTCTAATATCAAAAAGAAAACTTACGGCATGAGTCCTGAAGAAGTCTATAGCCTGTCCAAAAATCCAGGAGTTTTAATATATTTTTCTATAGTGTTTGTATTTTTGCTTTATGGAATTTATAGAGAAAAAAATAAGAGAAAGTTTTAGACTTTCCCTTAGATTTTAAATACCATCCTAATTATCCCGAAAATCAAAAGATGTACTGGATAAAAAAGATAGTTGAATATTTTATTTTGTCTTCCTTTTTCGCTATTATATAAAAGTACTGTTGCAAAACCAAGTATTGCGTATATTTCCTTGATTATTACAAGATAAGAAAGGCTTGATGCTAAAAGTCTTTTGTTGTAGAAAATATAGTAGATATAGATTATTATAATTGCATAGTATTCGTAGTCGGCTGAAATTAGCATAGAGCCAAGGCTTGATAGGGCTACTATTATAATCGAAACGAAGATCCATACGGGTCTTTTTTTGATTTTTTCTTTTACTTTGTCTATTACCATAATTGTAAATAAGCCAAGGGCAAGGCCCCAGAGAATATTTTGTGACCATGTATTTATAAAGACTGCTGACTGGAACATATCGTAGGGTATTTCAGAAATCATGGCAAAAATAAGTAAATTTCTCAAATATGACCAGCGTGATTTGGTTTTGAAAAATCCTTCTACAATCATAAATGCGAAGATTGGAAAAGCAATCCTTCCTAGGATGTCAAAAATTGTTGTTAGTATCACGAGTGGGCCAGAGCCAGTTAAAAACGGGGTTATAATTGCCTTGTTGAAATGGTCTATAAACATAGAGGCGAAGGCTATATACTTAAGCTGGGCTCCGTTTATTTTTTGTATATTTTTAAGTTTTTCCATAAAGTCTCCTATAATTCTTAGATTATTTGAAGATTTTATCCCAAAAATATTAATTTTGCAAATTTCTATGAAAAAAATCCCGATTAGGATTTCTAACCGGGAATTTCTTTTGTTTCTTATTTATTTTTTTCGATTGCTGCTTGGGCTGCTGCAAGTTTTGCTATTGGAATTCTAAATGGTGAGCATGATACATAGTCAAGACCTACATTGTATAGGTATTTAACTGTA
>CAUPHU010000127.1:0-4628 GCA_963511095.1 uncultured Anaerococcus sp.
CTTCCATGATAGGGGAATTGGAGTAATAATGGATGTTGTATTTAACCACACTTTTAAGACTCTTGATTCAAACTTCAATACTCTTGCCCCAAAATATTACCATAGGACAAATGAAGACGAAAGTTTTTCTAATGGGTCCGGATGTGGGAATGAAATTGCAAGTGAAAAACCATTTGTTAGAAAATTAATTATAGATTCTTTATTACATTGGGCGAAGGAGTACAAAATTGATGGCTTTAGGTTTGACCTTATGGCTCTTGTTGATTTGGAGACAATTAAGATTGCCCTAAAAGAGTTAAGAAAAATAAATCCAAATATAATTATATACGGTGAGCCATGGATGGCATTATCTTCTCCACTAGATGCAGACCAACAAATCTGGAAGGGTAGGCAAAGGTCAAATGGATTTGGAGTATTTAATGACGACTTTAGGGATGCTATTAAGGGTGACGTGAACTCCTATGGCAAGGGCTATATCCAAGGAATCTACTCACTTAAAGGTGAGGTTGAACATGGAATAGCTGGTTCTTTTGTACGAGAAAATGCATCTGGATTCACAGACGATGCAAGCGAAACTATAAATTATTTTAATTGTCACGATAACCTAATAATTTACGATAAGCTCGCTATTTCTCTAGATAATACCGACGACATCAATTCTTATGTTAAGCTTGCTCTTGGTTTAATAATGCTAGCATTTGGTAAGCCATTTATCTATGAAGGAAATGAATTTAACCACAGCAAGAAAAATGATGCAAATTCATACAGGTCACCACTTTCTGTAAATTCTGTTGAGTGGGAAGATAAGAAAAATAACATGGATTTGTTCAGATATACAAAAGATTTAATCAAGCTTAGAAAAGAAATAAAAGCTTTCAAATATACTAGCAAAGATGAAATTTCTAAAAGGTTAAAATTTGTTGATGGACTTGACGAAAGCATGATAGCTTATACCTTAGATGAAACTTATTTGGTTATTGTAAATGCTAATACATCTAACAATTATATTGAAAAATCTTTAATTGAAAAATATATTAAAGCTAATAAAGAAAACAAAATTGAAAAGATTTTTGGAAAAGAGGGTAAGAATAATATAGGCTTAGACTTTAATGATGGTATAAGCGTCGAATCCTTGTCAATGAACGTATATAAAATAGGAGAAAAAAATGGACTATAAGAAAAATTTTGAAACTTGGTACAATGATGATAGATTTGATCAAGAAACTAGAAAAGAATTAGAATCTATCAAAAATGACGACAATGAGATTAAGGATAGGTTTTACCAATCGCTAAAATTTGGTACAGCAGGCCTTAGAGGTAAGCTTGGAGCTGGTACAAATAGAATGAACGAGTATATGGTAGCTCAAGCAACTCAAGGTTTTGCAGATACAATCGCAGAAGGTGGTGAAGAAGCAAAAAAACGTGGCGTTGCAATCGCCTATGACGTAAGACATAAGTCTCCAGAATTTGCAAGGGTTGCTGCTGAAGTTTTTGCTGCTAATGGCATTAAAGTCTATATACACAAGGAAATCCAACCTACACCAGTGTGCTCATTTACAATTAGAGAGCTTAATTGCGTTGCTGGTGTAATGGTGACAGCTTCCCATAACCCACAAGAATACAACGGCTACAAGGCATACAACGAAGAAGGAAGCCAAATTATGGATGAAACAGCAAATAAGATTTTATCTTATATTGGCGATCACCCAGACTTCTTTGAAATTCCTAGACTTGACTTCGAAGAGGGGATCAAAGAGGGAATTATTGAATATGTCTCAGATGAATTAATAGAAAAATACGTATCACTAATTTTAGACTGCACAATTAATGATGAGGGAATTGATAAGGATATAAATGTTGTCTATTCTCCACTAAATGGTACTGGTAATAAACTTGTAAGAAGAATTTTAGATGAAAGAGGATTTACAAATATCCATGTAGTAAGTGAACAAGAAAATCCTGATCCTGACTTTACAACTGTAGGTTATCCAAACCCAGAAGATCCTAAGGCTTTCAAATACTCAGAAGAACTTGGCAAAAAAGTCGGTGCAGAATTACTTCTTGCCACAGACCCTGACGCAGACAGATGCGCTGTAGAAGTAAGAGATAAAAATGGTGAATATCAATTCTTAACAGGTAACCTAATAGGTACACTTTTAACTGAGTATATCCTTTCAGGACTTAAGGAAAAGGGAGAGTTACCAGAAAAGCCAGCTGTAGTTAAATCAATCGTATCAACAGATTTAATAGCTCCTATAGCTAAGAAATATGGTGTTGATAAATATGATGTTTTAACAGGATTTAAAAATATCTACGATAAAGCAAATGAACTTGAAAGAGAGAATACTGGTAAATTTGTATTCGGATTTGAAGAATCAATTGGCTACAACTATAAAGATTTCGTAAGAGATAAGGACGCAGTAAACTCTGCAATGATGATTACTGAAATGGCTGCCTACTACAAATCTAAAGGCAAAAGTCTACTTGATGTAATCGAAGAGATTTATGAAGAACACGGCTATTATTCAAATGAGGTAGTTTCAATTGTCCTAGAAGGCATTGATGGCCAAGAAAGAATTGGAAGGATAATGACAGAAGTTAGGGCGAATCCAATAGCTGAAATAAATGGCGATAAGGTTAAAAACTTTGTTGATTACCAAAATGACGATACAGGCCTTCCTAAATCAAATGTCTTAAAATACTACTTTGAAGATGGTTCTTGGGTAACACTAAGACCTTCTGGTACAGAACCAAAAATAAAAATATATGTAAATGCAATTTCTAAAACAATGGAAGAAGCAAATAAGAAAAAAGATGTAATTGTTAAATATATGGAAGATTTGATTGATTCTATCCATTAAAATAAGAATATGACCTCGAGGCAAAGCTTCGAGGTTTTTTTCTTTAAAACTTGAATTTAGGCTTAAAATATCATAATATATAGCCAAGGAGAAAGTAATATGGAAAAGTTTTTTAATCTTATTGATAAGGTGTTTTCAATCAATGTATTTGGAAACTTGACCTTATACCAATTATTATCAACAATATTAAAGTATATATTTGTTTTTGTCGTATTTTATTTTATCTATTCAATAATTAGGATAATCTATTACGACGTAAGAACAACACTTAAAAGAGAACAAGATTCAAATACTTATTTAAAGTTAATAAATATGAATGATGGCTTTAGCTTTATGGTTCAGGAATACTATTTTATAGGAGAGGACAATACTATTGGTCGTGATGCCAGAAATACAATTAGTATAAACGATAAATACTTATCTAAATTTCACGCCAGAATCCTTCAAGATGAGGATATGTATTTCCTTGAAGATTTAAAATCTGCAAATGGGACATATTTAAACGATGAAAAGATAGAAGATGCCATAGAGTTAAAATCAGGTGATATTATTAGAATAGGCTCACTAAAATTCTTATTTGTCCAGGGTGATCGTGATGATTAAAACTATGGATAATTTAGAAAAGTCTATGAAAAAATCAAGGGCTAAGGCAAACTTTTTGTTATTTATTTTTGAATTTCTAAGTTTATCCCTTGCCATGATTTATAATATAGAGAACCTAACGAATATGGATTTCTATACCTATATAGCAATCCTTGTCGTGACCCTACTTACTTCATTTTTGGTAGATAGGTTTACTAAATCAGACAACATTTTACTTCTTATTGTAAACATGCTATTTTCAATAGGGGTTGCAATTATTTATAGGCTTGATCCAAAACTTGGTAGGAGACAGCTACAGTTTTATTTAACTGGTGTCATATTGTTCTTCATGACATACTTTATCTTAAAGTCGTACAAGAAGTGGGATAAGCTAATTTTATTTTATGCAGGTGTTTCTATCGTTCTATTTTCGATAACACTTGTATTTGGTAGTTATTTATGGGGGGCTAAAAACTGGATAATAATAGCTAATAGATTTAGTGTTCAGCCTTCAGAATTTATAAAAGTACCCCTAGCTTTCTTTATAGCAAGTTTCTATACCCACTATAATCAGATAAGCTTAAAGCCTTTTGGAAGGTACTTTATGAATTTTATGATCTATGTTTTCATAGGCTTCTTATTCTTGCAAAAGGACTTGGGAACAGCCCTAATATTTTTTGGTGTTCTTATTCTTAGCCAATTTGTCTATGAAAAAGATAGGAAACTTATTCTTATAAATATGTTTTTTATGATAATAGGTTCTGTTATTGCCTATTTCTTATTCGGCCACGTAAGGATAAGGGTAGCTACTTGGCTTGATCCTTGGTCTGACATAGATGTTACAGGATATCAAATAACTCAAGCCTTATTTGCAACAGCAAGTGGAGGCTTATTCGGAACAGGAATCGGCCTAGGAAGACCAGATTATATACCAGTTGCTGAGTCAGACTTTATATTTTCTGCTATATGCGAGGAGATGGGAATTTTTATGGGTATTGGAGTAGTTTTACTCTTTATGATCCTAGTTTATAGGGCTATTAAAATATCTTTAATCCAACAAAATAAATTTTATTCTGTTCTAGCTTTTTGTATCGGCATATTATTTGCCCTACAAACCTTTATTATTTTGGCCGGAGTATTAAAACTAATTCCTTTAACTGGTGTAACCCTACCGTTCATAAGCCA
>CAUPHU010000128.1:0-4623 GCA_963511095.1 uncultured Anaerococcus sp.
CACCATAGTAGTAGATCCTCTTCATGAGGTCTTCCATGGCTTCGCCTTCTGTCTTACTTGTTCCCTTTAGGTTAACACCGTCATAGGTGCCTGTACCATTTAAGTAAGGGACTAATTTAAAGCCACCTTCATCCTTAGTGAAAATCCTCTCATTTAATCTTGAGATCAGGTAATCACCAGTTGGGTTTTCATGCTTATCTAGGAAGATACCTTTGCCTATACCTTCGTAGGCAGGGTCTTTAAGGCCGTCGTTGAAACATTGAACCATGTCGAAGTTCCTATTGATACGCATGATTGGGTATGGGTTCTCTAGGTAGGCGATGTAGTTTGTTTGAAGCTCTGCATCAGAAACTCTTTCTGTATAGAGGTCCACATGGCCACCTGTTGTGCCTTCGTTAGTTAGGTTGTTTATTGGCTTTTGCTTAAGGTCTGCTGATAAATAGTAGGTGTCGTTTCTTGAATCCTTTTGGTTAGGGTATTCATAAGCTACCAATGTGCCAGGCATAAATTCTCCATTAGGTAGGGTTACGTCACCTATAAGTTTAGTTTTTGCGTAGCCGCCTTCTTTGAGTGGACGGTAGTAGACTCTATTTACCTTTGGTTTAACTTTGTTTAGTTCGTTGTTTTTACTAAACATTGCATTATCTAGGCCTTGATCTAAGTTTTCACCTAATCTTATAAGGTCTAAGGCGTGCCAGTCTGCTGTATTATCGTCAATTCTATTTGCCACGATTGTCCTTGTAGTATCGTAGTAGAATCTTTCGTTAGTGAAGTTATCTCTAATACCTATCCTTGCTGGAATCATGGTTTCTACTAGGTTGAATGGAACTTGTGCAAGTTCTTTTGCTTCATTAAGTCCTTTTGCCCATTTGAAAATAGTTGGGATAGAATTATAAAACTTCTCAAAGTCTTCAACAATTTTTTCTACGTAATTTTTTTCAGGATTGATCCTTAGACCTATTGAATAAGTATCGTGGACATTTATAGTATCGATTGGTGCTTTGACCTTGATATAAAGTTTGTCGCCAATTTGAGTTTTGCTAATTGATTTTGATTGGCTAAGTATGTCTCCATCAGCCGCTACAAATTCGTAACCATTAGCTTCTTCGACCTTATTTTTATCTTGATCAGCATTGAAGGCCAAGCTTGTTATACCTTGCTTGCTTGATGCAAATACTGTTATATTAAGGTTGCCAAAGTCTAAGCCTGCTGCTTTTAGTGGTGCGGTGTCTACTTCTATATCCCACTCCACATAAGCATCAGCTCCTGTGAGTTGATTGATTTCTTGGCCAGTGTAATAGTCTTTTAGCTTTTGAGAAGTTGTTCTCCAAGAAAGCATATAAGGATAAGATACTTCTTCGCTTTCGCCTTGGTCTATGATTTGGCCACTCGATACTGGGCTTGGGTCATTTATTTTGACAGTTTTTGTTTTCATAGATTGGACAGGGTTGTTTTTTGGGGCTACTTTAATATCAATATTTACACTTTGCCTTGTCCCTATATTTGCTGTGTCAAACTTTAGATATTGGTCTATCTTAAGATCAATATTTTGGGTAAGCCTGTTAGGAAACCTATACCTAATATAATGGTTGTCACCTTCTTCATGATAAGAACCATAGGCTATTACTTTGCCAGCACTATCAGTAAGTGGTTTGATTTCTGGATCGTAAGAACCACCATTTTTATCTATCTTTAAATAAGGTCCAACTTTTACATCAAAATACCAATCAGCTGGGATTGCCCATGTAGGGAAGGCCTTAACATTCATTTCTGTTTCAAGATGATATACTTTATCTTCAAAAGAATTTGATGGTCTTGGACTAGTATCTATAAGTAAGCTTGGTCTTTGATTTTCTTGCCTATCCTTTTCCACTAGAGCAGTAATGGCATCATTATTGTCTGTCATTAGCTTTTCTTGGTCTTCTCTTGTGAGTTTGTATTTTTCCTCAAAAGAATCTAATAGGGCTTGGATTTCTTCTAGGCCGTTTTTTTCGTCGGATAGAGCTTCTTTTAGTTCTTTGTCAGCTTTTTCTAGGTTTGTTAGGTTTTCTTCTGTCTCAGATTTTTCTGTATCTTTACCTTCTGGGTAGGCGTAGCCTAATATTTCATCGATGTTTAGGTTGGCTGCCTTGTTGGTTTGTTTGTTTAATCCAGATAGGATTTGCTCGAAGTAGTTTCTGAGGTCAGATTTTCCTATAGAATTTCTTTCTACAAGGGCTTTGGTGAAGTCTTTGAGATCTTGGTCGGTTATTTTTTCGTCGTTGTAGGAGTCAAGATCTTCGGCTAGATCTGCTATAGACTTTGATAACTCGTCTGTTAGTTTATCTTCTGATTCTAGTCTTTTTTCCAGGCTGTCCTTGTTTAAGATTATGGCAGAAATTTCTTCCTTGTTTTCTTTTTTGCTATTTGCATCATTGATTACAATTTCTGTTTTGGTTTCTTTTTCTACCGGTTCTTCTTTTTCGTTTTCTGAAGACTCTTCTTGAGTTTCTTTGTTTTCTGTGTTTTCTTCAGAAGTTTCTTCTGGATTTGATTCTTCTTCCCCGTCAGCTTCATCGTCATCGGATGAATTTTCTTCACTTCCTTCTTTATATATAGGATTTTTTATTTGTCTATTATTTAAGGAATAATTTTCGATGGCGGTATTTTTCTTATCAACTTGGGTTGTAAGGGTAATTTTGGCTATGAAATTTTGTGGGATTTCAAATCTTATTTTCTTAGAAAAATCAATCTCTTGAGAGAATTCTCGCTTAATTTCAAAACCGTTTTCGCTCGCTTCATAGTAGTCTAAACCTATTTTGGCAACTTCTGTCTCTTGATTAGGATCAAGGTCAAATTCATATTCGACTTCTTTGTTTTCCTCATCATTTAGGATGTAATCAGTCCATGTGATGGTGTCTTTTTTGGCAAAAAGACCGCCGAATAAGCCTTCTTCTTTGTAGGCTCCATGTGGTTTTGTTTCCTTACTATAATCATTTTTAAGACTTATGATTGTTCTTTCTTCGTCTTCTTCTATGAGCTTTTTCTCTTCTACCCTTAGCTTATAAGATGCAGCTTTTACCATTTCTTGGTCAGTTTTTAGGCTTAGGAATAAATCGTAGGTCCTGTCTTTTTTCGCCTTGTTTATATTTGCCTTTATCTTATATTCTATATCGCCTTCTGCTTTTGATTTTAGGCTAAGGCTTTTTAACCTGTCATTAGAAGGTACTCGATCAATTTCTTCTATCTCTGTATTTGAATCAGTAAGTCTTAGGTCTTTTATATTTGCGTTTTGAACTGTGGCTAGGTTTAAAATTAGGTTTGCATCTTCATTTTCTAACTGGCCAGTTCTCTTTGCTTTGATCGTGTATGTAAGCTCTGCAAGAGACGGATCAAGGTTTGCACTTATTTCTAGCTGGTAATTTTCAAAATCTATATAGGTCTGAGTATCGTCCTGGATTTTGACACCAATATTTTCTTTCTTTTCTTCTTGTATGCCCATCACAGATGAGTTTGCATCATAGACAACAGGCCCGTCATCTACAGCAAAAGCTTGTGGCGGAATGGACATAGCAAGGGCTATGGCTGTGGCAAAGATTTTCCTTGCTAATAATTTCCCGTTCCCTTTCATAAGAACCTCCTTTTCTGCGTTTTGATTTTATTATCAGGATTTGCTACAAATTTATACTTAGCTATATTTAATTTTAAGAAACATACTTCCGTTTTCATTTTGCTTCCTTTGTATTGTTTTACAAAACATTTTTATCTTTATTTATAAATAAAGATAAATTATTTACGTCTTGTGATTTCCTCTTGTTCTTCTTACTTCTATAATATAATATTTTGAGATTTTTTGCAATAGAATGACTCTATCAAGCTAAATAAGTCCTATAATTTTTATTTTCATTGTTATTATATTAGCCATATCAAATTATGTATAATCGTTTCTTTATGATGATTGGCCCTTAAATTTGGTCTTCTTGTATTAGGAAAACAAAAATAATATATTCATTTTAAAATATAGCTAAAAATAAGGGTGACCTGTAAGTGCATAAAAAGGGGATTTTCTCCTTGTAGGAGTCCCCTTTTTATTTATCTCTTAGATTTATTTCTCACTTTTGAGTCTTTTGAGATATCTTTCAAACACTGGTAGGTTTAGGCTCTTTGTTGTGGTTTTGTTTTGGTCTGTGGTTTCTTTTTTGTCTTGGTTTTCTTTGGCCTTTTTGTCTACCACTATTATTTTTTTGTTCTTATCTTCTTTGTTAGCTTTTTCTCCATCTTTTTTGTTGGATTTGGCTTTTTGGTCATCCTTTTTGTCTAGGGTGACTGTTTCAACCTTTTTCATAGCTCTTTCTAGCTTCTTTTCTAGATTTTTGGAGAAATCTCTTTCGCTTTCTTTTGGAGAGTCGTGTGTTAGGTCGTCAATCCTTGTGATTGGTGTGAGTTTGCCGAGGTTGAGGACTGCTTTTTCGCCTTTTTTAGCTCTTAGAAGTGGGTCTGTGTTGTTAGCTATTAGGTTTATTTCATCCAATTCGATTAGCTTTTTGTTTGCTTTTTCTTTTGCACTATCCGCTTCTGTGATTAGGCTTTTGAGTCTCTTGTATTCCTCGTTTGCTTGTTCTGGATTGTTTTTTTCTAAGTCTT
>CAUPHU010000129.1:0-4621 GCA_963511095.1 uncultured Anaerococcus sp.
AAATTGGATTTCAGTTTCAAATCCTACTTCAACCTTTTCTTCAATCTTGTGAGTGCCGTCGTTCACACCTTCACCAACGTGGATTAGACGTTCTTGTGGTTTTTCTATTTCCTGTTCTTCTTCTTTTACAATTTTTGAATCTTTGATAGTATAGGTAACTTTCTTGGATCCTTTTTTACCTTCAGTGATGACTTTGATTTCGCCTTTTTTAAGGTTTGGATCTTTTTCTACTTTTGTTTCAAAAGGAACGTCTACTGTTTTTTCAACTTTACCATTTGTACCATAAGCCACAAATTGAACTTCTGTTGTCTTTGTGCCAGCTTCAACCTTGTTGCCTTCTTCGTCTTCTTCATAGTAGTGGGCTGTGACTGGGACGTTTAGTAGGGCTCCGTCTACTGACTTGCCTTCTTCGGCATTTGGTACTGTAGCTGTAACCACGCCTGTTTCTTCATTTATTGATACATTCCAAGTATTTCCCTTATCATCTGTGTATGTTGGTGAATCTAAGGTGTATTTACCTGGTCTTCTGTTGTATTTATCTTCAGTGTTTAGAATTACATCTGAAGAAAGCTTATCTCCCACCTTACCTGCCTTGGCATTGTAGCGAGGAGTCATGTTGGCCTTTTCTTCGATTACGAAGTATGCATTGGCTTCTTTAATGATGTCCTCTCCTGGTTTTTGTTCATCTACATAGTGAGCAATTACAGGTACTGTAAGTTTTTCACCACCGTCAAAAGCTGTAGGATCTACTGGTTTCGCACTAACCTTACCTGTTTTTTCATCAACTTTTACAGTCCATTTATTTCCCTTGTCATCTGTAGCTAGCTTGTTACCCGCTTCGTCAGTTTCTAGAGTATCCGGAAGTGTATAGTGGTCTGGTGAAATTCTCTTGTCATCTTGTGGAACTGTTGCCTCTGATGTTTGCTCATTAACTGGGAAGTTTACTTGGGCGTCGTATTCCGGCTTGATATAAGTTGATTCTTGGACTACAAAGTGAAACCAGTGAACGTCTTTTGACCCGTTTGTATAGGTGTATTCTATAGGTACAGCTATGAAGTCCCCTGCCTTAGCAGATGCTGGAGCAGTTATAGTGAATTTAGAAATATCATTAGGGTCTACATCTACCTTCCATTGATCTTCAGGTTTTTTACCCTTATTTTCACGGTCGATAAAGTCCATGATAAGCTTACCAGAAGCTTCTCCCCTATCTTGGGCGTCATTCATGTCTTTTGCTGACTTATCAGTTTCACCTGGGTTTTCTGGTTCTACAATACCTACCTTAAAAGGCTCACCTGGTTTTACTGCAGAAGATGTCACCTTAGAGGTATCATCACCATTCCCATCTTCGAACTTTTGGTCATAGTATCTTGTATCATCTAGGTTTAGCTTGAAATCACCAATTAGGTTGTAGTGGTCGTAGCGGTCTATGCCTTGCTTGTCGATTGTGACATTTTTTCCCTTATGATTGATGTCGGCAGTACCAGCTTCTGAGCCTGTGTATGTTCCTTTTTCACCAAATTCGTCTGGTGTTTCTGCTATTTTTTTAAATTCTTCTGCTGTTCTTGGGCGAGCAAAGAATTTGACATCAAGGTTTTGAAGAGCCTTGTAGTCAGGCGTATTGAAGATTGAGCCTTCATTAATAACAGTTTTGTCATTTTTATCTTTTTTAAGGGCGCCTTCTGGCATCTGGATATGGATAGTTCCGTTTTTAATATAGGCACTTGCTCCCGGAACAACTTTTCCTGTAATAGGGTTATAGACTTGACCGACTAGTCTTTCCTTGGCACTTTCATCTATATTATCTACCTTTATACCTGTATCGATTTCTTGACCTTGGACAAAGACTTTTTCATTGTACTGGCCATTTAATTTTAATTGCTCAAGCTTATCATTTTCATTTGGCCATGGGTTTACCTTGTAACCTAAAGCAAAGCTGCCTTTAAAAAACTTCACTCTTGGGTTGTCTGATGTGTAATTATCTTCAAAGCCAAGAGAAGTGAAGTCATTATCCTTGTTATTTATATGCTTTAAGGTTTCTTCACTGGCCTCATAATTCAAATTTCTTTGTGACCTAGAAGCCGTAATTTTTGTATTTTCATTTGGCTTATAGGTTACATCAGGAGATTCAGAAGTTAATTTCTCCCCTTTGTCCATCATTTGTTTTTCGCCTTCATCAACAGGTATAAGACCAGAATCCGTAACATAAACCTTAGTATAGGTTCTTTGACCTGTCTTCTTGTCTATGGTAATTTGGTAACCATATTCAGTCTTACTTGAGGTATCTGCGGATGGGTTCTTAGTATTAAATTCTAAACCATCTTTTGCTTCACCTTGATCGGTTATATTACTTTCTTGATTTGTATCTCCCGGCTGTAGGTCCGTTTCCTTATAACGTTCAGATTTATTGTAGTCCTTTATTTTTCCTTCATCTTCACCATAGTTTGGGTCATCTGCTTTTTGAAGATTTTTATCGTCTTGACCTTGGTTAGGATTATCTTGTGGTGCTTCTGCCCCTTGGGAAACTGGCTTTATTTCTGGGCCTTTTTGTAGATCCCCTTCCACTGGTCCTTCTGGTTCTACTATTTTATCTGCTTTATCTGCTGGTAGATTTTTATCTGCTTCAGCATTAGTAGGGTCTTTTTCAGATTCAGCTATAGCTTCTTTTTCAGATTCAGCTGGTGCTTCGCTACTTGCCACCTCATTATTATTTTCATTTTTTTGATTAATCGCTTGATTAGATATAGCAGCGTCAGTTTCTTTAAGAGCTACATCTTCAATTTGAGTTACCTCTTCATTAGCCTCTGCCACATTTGCCCCTGCTAGGACAAAGGATGCGGATAGGGCTATGGCAAGGAGGTTTTGTTTCTTGTTCATAGGATTCCTTTCTTTTATTTTAAATTCTTAATTATAATAAACATTAAATTAATTCTAAATTACAACGTGTTACAATCATACTCCACAATTAGTACAAAATCAAGAAAAACCGCTAATTTTTAATAGTTTGAAGTGAATAATAACAATGAATTTCATCTCTTTATTATGGTGTATTTTTATATAATTTGCCTATTATCAAAAAGCCACAAAACAATCCGTAAAACAAGCCATTTCCTAAGAATTTATAATCTTATCAAAAATTAAAAGTATAGTTAATAAAAAAGGAGGACCTATGTTTAGAAAAATTAGAAAAGTCAAAAACGAAATCTCAATAGAAGATGCTCAAAAAATCCTAGAAAAAGCTCCTAGAGGCGTCCTCGCCCTTAATGGCGATGAAGGCTATCCATACGGCCTGCCTCTCAACTTCTACTACGACAAAGAATTAAACCAAATCTACTTCCACGGCACAAAAACCGGCTACAAAATTGACTGCATAGAAAAAAGCCCAAAAGCATCCTTCACAGCCATCCTAGAAGAAGGTCTATCAGAAGACGGCTGGTCTATGAATGTGGCGTCAACAATAGCCTACGGCCTAGTAGAAGAAATCGAAGATCCTGACTTTGCAAGAGATGCCATGATAAAATTAGCAGGAAAATATTATCCAAATAAGGAATTGATTGATGAAAATATGGAGATGAGTTTTAAGAATACTAAGATGTTGGTGTTTCATATTAAGCATATGAGTGGGAAGAAAATAAACGAAAGGTGATTTTTTATCCTAGATAAATTATATATTAATTATAATTAGATTTTCTTGATATTTATAGAATTATTCTATTTACAATATCCCTTCGTTCAAAGGGGAGGCCCAAGGACCCTTCCGCATGGGTCCTCATCGCCCTCCCCCTTGAACCCCCTCTCCGTTACACCCCACAAGCGGCTCCTTAGCGGAGGGCGGGAGTAGAAGCTTACCTTTCGGTAAGCTTTTTTGATAGGGAAAATAACCTTGTTTAACTTTCCTGTTTTCCGTACTTTCTTTCTAATCATCAAAGCCCTAAAAATCGCAAACTCGGCTAAAGCCTCAAACAGTGCGATTTTCTTAACGGGCTCTTTGATTAGAATTTAGGTCTTGGTCTTGAGAGAAATGGTCTCAAGGTATTAGGTTTGCTTAGCTCGTTTGGCTTTGCCAAACATTGCTGGTTTGGGTGAGATACTTTTATTTTAATGTAACTAGACTTCCTTGCCATATTAATAATATTGACACGGCCAGAGGTATCTCCATGCGTTCGTTTCACTCACTTAGTCGATACGTGGTTTTATTTCTCACACCATTTCTCAATGTTTTAGATTGTTTTTATGATTAGGATAAACTAGTACTCTAAAATATACTCAAGGATACTGGACCTCGCTTCGACCGTAGTGGAGAAGTCTCCTGTGCACACTTAAAAGCATGTTCTTCCAATACATTCGTTAACACCTAAATAAAATCATCACCTTTACCAATCTATCAAGTCTTTTAAAATTTCAAGATTCCGTAAATAAAATTGCACTGACGCACGTCTACTAGCAAATTTCTGTAACTTTGTGAGTAAATCTCAAAATCAAACAAATTTTAAGGCTAGATTGCAATTTTTAGGAGGCTTGTGATTTTAAAATGTTGAAGAAAAATAAATCAAAAACGAAGACGTAACGCCTACAAACAAAGATTTCCAAAGGAAATCTACTGCTCATGCCCTCCGCCATAGGA
>CAUPHU010000130.1:0-4580 GCA_963511095.1 uncultured Anaerococcus sp.
TGAAAATGACAAGATGAGTAAGTCTAAGGGCAATATCATGTATCCAGAGCCACTTGTAGAACTTTATGGCAATGACGCTCTTAAATATTTTATGCTTAGGGAATTTAACTTTGGTTCTGATGGAGATTTTTCTTCAAAGAAATTTATGGAAAGATACAATTCAGACCTAGTAAATGACCTTGGTAACCTTGTTTCAAGAACAACTTCAATGATTTCAAAATACAATGGTGGCTTAATTGAAAAAGGAACTGAAGAAGGCGAATTTGATGACGAATTAATCGCTCTTGCTAAGGAAACTTATGTAAGATTTACAGAACTCATGGATGATTTCAAATTCAACGAAGCCTTAGAAGCAGTTTGGAAATTAATCCGTCGTGCCAATAAATATGTAGATGAAACTGAGCCATGGATTTTAGGCCGTGATGAGGAAAACTTACCAAGACTTAATAGGGTCCTATACAATCTTGCAGAGACACTTAGGATTGTTGCCCAGCTAATAGAGCCAACTATGAAAGATACTACAAAAATCATCCTTGAAAAGCTTGGCACAGACAATAAGGGCTTTGAATCTGCCAAGGAATTTGGTCTACTAGAAGAAGGTGCCAAAGTTTCTAAGGGCAAAAACCTCTTTGATAGGCTAGATGTAGAAGAAGAGCTTGTAAAACTTCACGATAAAAATAATGCTCTTATCCAAGCGAGACTCGCTGACAAAAAGGAAGAAGAAAAGCCAGTAGAAGATTCTTCCAAGCCAGAAATTGCCTTTGAAGATTTCACAAAGGTAGATCTCGTTGTAGGTAAGATTATAGAAGCAAGCGAACATCCAAATGCTGATAAGCTCCTAGTTTTCAAGGTTGATATTGGATCTGAAATTAGAACAATCGTATCCGGAATTAAAAAATGGTACAAGGCGGAAGACTTAGTTGGCAAAAATGTCATCGTGGTTAAAAACCTTGCTCCAAGAAAGATGCGTGGAATTGAGTCCCAAGGTATGCTCCTTGCTGCAGATTTTGAGGACGATTTAACAATGCTTTCAACCCTTTCTGATATCAAGCCAGGAAGCGTGGTTTCTTAATGAAATTAATTGATTCACACGCCCATCTAACAAGCGAAGAATTTAACGAAGACAGGCTCTTTATCCTAAGAGACCTGTCTAATTTCTCTATAGAAGCGGTTATTAATCCTGGGGTAAATCTCGCAAACTCTAGAGAAAATGTGAGACTTGCCAAAGAATTTGAGAACTTCCATGCCCAAGTTGGAATCCATCCATCAGATGTGGATCAAATGGGGGAAAATGACCTCGCTGAGATTGAGATCCTTGCAAAAGATGCGGTTGCGATTGGAGAAATTGGCCTAGATTATTACTGGACAACAGAAACTAAAGAATTACAAAAAGAAGTTTTTATCAACCAGCTTGAAATGGCAAGGAGACTAGGAAAGCCTGTTGTAATCCACAACAGAGAAGCGACAGAAGATATCATGGAAATTTTATCTAACTACACAGACTTAAAAGTCCAAATCCACTGCTTTTCTACAGATGAAAAATCTCTAAAAACTTTTATGGACTGGGGTTTTTACATTTCTCTAGGCGGGGTTGTGACCTACGGCAATGGCTACAATGAAAAGCAAGCCGCAGCCTTAGTTCCAATTGAAAGACTCATGCTTGAGACAGATAGCCCATACTTAACCCCAGATCCTTATAGGGGAATGAGAAATGATCCTCGTAAGATTATTGAAGTTGCAAGGAAAATTGCAGAAATCAGGGGAATGAAGCTTTCAAAAGTCGCCAAATGGACAACTAAAAATGCCAGGGAGTTTTTTGACCTATGATAAAAGAGACAATTGTAGTTGAGGGAAAAGACGATATAGCCAATGTCAAAAGGGCAGTAGAATGCGAAATGATAGCGACAAACGGCCTTGCCTTTGGCAAAGATTTGATAGATAGGCTAGTAGAGATAAACGCTAGGTGCGGGATAATTATTTTTACAGATCCAGACTATGCCGGCAAAAAAATTAGAAAAAAAATTGCAAGACAAATCCCAACTGCCAAGCATGCTTATATAGACAGGAAAAAAGCTATCAAAAAAGGCGATTTGGGTGTTGAAAATGCTGACCCTGAAGTAATTATAGAAGCCCTAAAAAGAGCAAAGGCAGAAGAGATTACCCCTAGGGAAGAATTTACTATGACAGATTTAGTCAAAAATGGCTTGTCAATTGGAGATGGGGCCCGAGAAAAGCGTGCCAAACTAGGTGATATTTTGGGAATTGGCTACTATAATTCCAAGGGACTTTTGAGTAAACTTAACTCCTTTGCCATTAGCCGTGAAGAATTTGAAAGGGCGGTAGAATCTTTATGAGAAAATTATATTCACCAAAGGTTGTAAAAGAAATAATCGACTTCTATGGCTTTAGGTTTTCAAAATCTTTGGGCCAAAACTTTTTGATTGACAAAAATTTTGTCGATAAAATCGTAG
This sequence comes from uncultured Anaerococcus sp., assembly GCA_963511095.1. Classification (GTDB taxonomy): domain Bacteria; phylum Bacillota; class Clostridia; order Tissierellales; family Peptoniphilaceae; genus Anaerococcus. The sequence goes on from CAUPHU010000130.1 coordinate 2,472, forward strand.
TTGGGGCTGATATTGCTGGCAAAAACGTAATTGAAGTAGGGCCAGGAATTGGGACAATCTCCTACGAAATGGCCAAAACTTGCAAAAAGCTAGTCCTAATAGAAGTAGACGAGACTCTTATTCCAATCCTTGAAGAAAATATGTCAGATTTTGACAATGTTACGATTATAAACCAGGATATTCTAAAAACTGACCTAAAGGAAATCCAAGATAAGTATTTTGGGGGAGAAAGCTTTGAATTTGTGTCAAACCTTCCATATTATATCACAACCCCAATTATAGAAAAGATTTTTGAAGAAGATTTAGATTGCAAATCAATGACCATCATGGTCCAAAAGGAAGTGGCTGACAGGATGCTTGCCACAGAAAAAGACAAGGACTATTCGTCCCTGTCAGTCTTTGTGAAATACTATTCTGATGCCAAACTTCTTACCAAGGTTCCAAAATCTGTCTTTATGCCCCAACCAAAGATAGATTCGGCAGTCCTAAGGCTTGATCTTAGGATTTATGATGAGAAGGCAAATAGGGAAAAATTATTCGCTCTTGTGAGAGCAGGTTTCCTAAAAAGACGAAAAACTATCCTAAATTCCCTATCAGCTGTGGCAGAAAAGGAAGATCTCAAAAAAGTCTTTGAAACTTTGGAATTAAAGCCTAATCTAAGGGCAGAGAATCTTTCTTTGGATGATTTTATAAATATTAGCAAGAATCTAGAAAATTGTTAGGCTAGAAGGGTCGTAGAGGGCTTGGTCTATGACTTCTTCTAGGCTTTTTTCTTTGATTTTTATTTTATCTAGAGCTTCTAGCAAGGTCTTTCTATCGTCAAATTCAGCAAGGAAAGTATTGGTAAATTCACCTTTATGGTTGGTAGAAAAATACCAGCTAGCTTCATGGTTTTCATCTTGGCCATTATTTATAGAACAGAAAATCCCGCCAAAATCAAATTCGATTTCGTGGCCTATTATAAGCAAGTCTTTTAATTTTTGGTATGAAAATTTAGTCATATCTACTCCTTAACTTTTATTTTAAAAAAATACAGGTATATTTTATCCTTAAGGAAAAATTCCTTAGTTTAATTATATATTATTTATTAAATTTGGGTATATATAAGATATAGAAAAGTAGAAAGAGGGATTAAATGCACGATATAACAATTTATACATCAAACACTTGCGTATTTTGCAAGGCTGCTAAACAATATTTCAACGAAAAAGGAATAGAGTTTACAGAAAAAAACATTGACCAAGACAAGGAAGCTGTAAACTACCTAATCGAAAAAGGCTACAGGGGAGTGCCTGTAATCAATATCGATGGGGAAGATATTGTTGGCTTTGATAAGGAATTTATCGAAGAAAAATTAAAATAAAAAGAACCTGCGTTAGTACGCAGGTATTTTTTTGCGCTCTTACCTATATTTGATGTTGGAATTTACAGTTTCTATGTCTTTTCCTAGGCAGTATTTGATGTAAGGAACCAAATAGTCCTTATCTATTGCCTTTGGCCCAAAGATTAGCCTTTGGTACTCCAGATCATAGTCTGTAAGATAGGTTCCTAAGAATGGTAAAGGAAAATTTGGGTTGGTATATTTGATTTCCTTGTAGTGGTCCCTGTTTAAGTCTTCGTCAAGGTCGACAACTATCCTATATTCGCCCTCATAGGCATAGGAATCTTTTTTGAAATAATATGAAATCTTGTCAAGTTTGAGGAAGATTTCGTTGTTAAAGGTCCTTAGAAGCTCACTTTTATTTGTGAGAGCTTTTTTATTTATTTTAACAATCTGGTCTATATAGGCTTCGTAGTCAAATTTTAACTTCTTAAGAAGGCCATTGATTTCGTCTGATTTTTTATTAAAAGGCCCTGCCATATGGCCAATGTAGAAGACTTTGACCAATTTTATTTTTTCATCATTTATGATTGATTTTACAAATTCCTTAGAAAATTCTAAGAAAACTCCCTTAGTATCATCGGCATACTGCTTCCACATTGGAAGGGAATCTGTCATGGAAGAAGCTGATAAGAGGTAGATTTTGTTGTTCCCATAATTATTTAGGTTGATATAATCTTCGTTACCGTCGTTTAGATATTCAAATAGGGCCTTGCCCTCCATTGGGT
>CAUPHU010000131.1:0-4540 GCA_963511095.1 uncultured Anaerococcus sp.
ATTATATAATGATAGGCGACCGCAGAGAAGATATGGAAGCAGGTCTTAAAAATGGCAAAAAAGCAATTTTTGCAGCCTATGGATATGGCTCATCCTCCGAAGGAGATGGGGCCTATAAAAAAATATCTTCTATAAAAGAATTGAATGACATATTATAAATAAAAACCAGGGTGATTTTAAAATCGACCCTGGTTTTAGATTTCTAAAAATTATTTTGTTTACTTATTTTCTTTGATGTATTTACTAGCTTCCAGACCAGAAATTCTACCAAATATTACTGATGATGTGTAGGCACCAGATGTGTCTGTAACTTCACCAGCTGCAAAAAGGCCTGGTATAACTTCGTCAGAAGTATTTAAGACTTGGGCCTTACCATTTGCGACAATTCCACCCTTAGTCATGTGTAGGCATGGAGTCACTTTCACACAATAAAGCTTGCCTTCATAGTCTAATTCTTCGCTTGCTGGCTCATCTCTAAAGGCATCGTCTTTTTCGCCCCTAACAGCAGCGTTAAAGTCTTCCATAGTTTGGATTAGTGTGTCTTTAGAGCAGCCAATACCATCTGCTGCCAGTTCTTCAACAGAATTATATTCTTTGATATAACCTTTTTCTACTTGCATCTTAGGTCTCATGAAAGAGTCTTTAGCCTTTTCATCAAAGATGAAATAAACTGGTCTATTTTCCATCATTTTTTGTCCATATTCGATTCCACTATCAGATTCTGCAATAAATCTTTCCCCATTTTCATTTACAAAAATGAAATTATCCATAGAAAATCCTGTCAGGTCACGTCTTGGATCAAGCATTTTGTGGAAAATAACTGGCTTATCCATGTGGTCTAGCTTGATATCATTATTTTCAGCTATGGTTATAAAGTCACCTGTTACACCCATTTGGTTTGATGAAGGAATATCTTCTGCACCTGGTATATATTTGGCAACTAGGTCTTTGTTCATAGAAAATCCACCAGTGGCAATTACAGTAGCCTTAGAGTTGATTGTATATTTGCTAGTTTTATCTTCAACCTTAGCACCCTTTACACCATCATCTTCTAAGATTAGGTCAACGCCTTTTGTACCTGTAAGTATTTCTACTCCTAATTCTTTAGCCTTTTCTTCAAGCTTAGTTTGGATGTGGTTGCCTGCGTATTCGTTTTCATTTCTTAGGTGGCTCATAGAACCTTCTCCACCAAAGTTGTAATCAAGCTCTATACCCTTATCTCTGAGCCATTCATCAAGTACGAAAGCACCTTCGGTCATAGCATCAACTCTTTCGTCGCTATCCCAAGATTTATCTCTAAATCTTTCTCTGTATTCTTCTTTAGTAACTTCGTTACCGGCATCTTTCATTGCTTTTGAGTTTGCAAGGTCAAAGAAGTTCATATCAAATTTACCATTACCAGATAGGATATCTAGCTTTTCAATAATAGTAACATTTTCTACACCCTCTAGCTTAGCATCAATAGCACTAGAAAGACCTGCTGGGCCACCGCCTATAATTAATAAGTCAGTTTCCTTATCTTCAGCTTCTGCAAGTCCTCGATTTTCTTCATAGCCTGTGGATCTTTTAAGTTCTATTTCACCTTCAAATCCTGCTTCCTTCATAGCCTCAAGTACGGCTTCTTTTACAGCATAGGTTGAAAATGTAGCAGCAGACACGCAGTCTACATCAGGGCCGTTTGCTTCTATAATTCTTTCCTTAATAATAGGGAAGGCTCTTTCTGTAACTGCATCTGTTTCGTGGTTATCAAGCAAAGATATGTCTGAAATTTTTCCATCAGCTATCTCAAGCTCTATATTAAGCTCTCTGTCATAACCTTGAGCAGAGGCCTTGTATGTACCGTCATTCAAAGCCGTAGGCTTTGTTTCATCGTTTTTTTCTTCTTTTACTTTTTCATTTTGTTTAGCTTCCTCAGTTTGTTTTGTATCAGTATTATTTGTAGCCTTTTCTGTATTGTTTGCACAGGCCCCTAATAAAACTGACAAAGATAAAAGGCCAGCCAATAACTTTTTATTCACTTTCATATTACCTCCATTAAATATTATTTATTATTTACAAGTATATTATAAGTGATTGAGAGAAAAAAGTCAAACTTTAACATCTTTAAACGATATTTGTAAAAAATTTGTATTAAGTATTTTATATAAAATTCACCTATTATTTCTTGTACAAAAAAAGAGGGAAGAAATCCCTCCTTATTATTTGTCCTAGTGGATAGTTCCAAGGGGTAAGGCTTGCTACAACTCCGATTGGCTCGCGTTTTACATAGCCACCGGTCCATATCGATTCTATAGTCAATCTTTTTAGCCTGTTCGATAAAGACATCAATTCTTTTCATTTGCTTATCAAATTGACCAGGCTTTGCAATTTTAATAGGAACGCCTAGCTCAAGTTTTATTGTTTCCATGATTTCATCTTGGTTACGGATCATCCATTCCTTAAATTTTTCTATATAAGCAATTCTTTCTTAAAGACTTGTTTTAGAATAAGTTTTAAAGGCTTCGCTGGCAGCCTCGACTGCCTCGTTTATTTAATCACTAGTTGCCTTTGGCACTTTACCTAAAATTTCTCCTGTAGCTGGATTTTCTACTTCAATCCATTTACCCGATTTAGGTTCGATATATCTTCCGTTTATATATAATTTTTCAGTGTTAAGTTTTTCAAAATTCATATTATTCTCTCCTTTCATAAATTACTACCCAATTTTTCTCTGGTAAATCTTAAGGGTATAATATTAAGAGAAATCAGATTTTGAATTTAAAAGGAGATATTATGAAATACTTTGGTACAGATGGATTTAGAGGAGAAGCCAACAAGGGTCTTAATGTCTACCATGCCTTTAAAATAGGTAGGTTTATTGGTGATTACTTCTCTAAAAATAAAAATGGAAAGGGTAAAATCCTAATCGGCAAGGATACCAGAAGGTCATCTTATATGTTTGAAGATGCCCTATCAGCAGGTATTACCTCATCAGGATCAAACGCCCACCTACTTCACGTTACACCAACTCCTTCAGTTTCTTATATAACTAGGACAGAAGATTTTGATTGTGGAATTATGATTACAGCAAGCCACAATCCTTATTATGATAATGGTATTAAGATAATAAATAAAAATGGGGAGAAGATGGAAGATGATTTTCTCTATGAACTTGAAGATTATTTAGATTCAGAAATTACTGACATTGACCTGGCTGTTGGCGAAGAAATAGGCAGGACAGTTGATTATATAGGGGGTCGTAATAGGTATATTGCCTATCTTATTCAAACTGTCACAAAATCTTTTGAAGGTATAAAAGTAGGGCTTGACTGTGCAAATGGGGCAGCTTTTACAATTGCTAAACCAGTTTATGACGCTTTAGGTGCAGAGACTCATGTAATAAATGCAGAACCAAATGGCTTTAACATCAATAATGATGCAGGTTCTACCCATATAGAAGGACTTCAAAAATATGTAGTTGAAAATAATCTTGATTTGGGATTTGCCTTTGATGGAGACTGTGATAGGTGTATTGCAGTTGATAATGAGGGAAATGTCCTAGATGGAGATTCTATCCTTTATATATTAGCAAATTATATGAAAAAAGAAGACGCTCTTGATTCTAATACAGTAGTTACAACTGTAATGTCAAATCTCGGTTTATATAAGGCCTTTGACGAGCTTGGGATTGATTATGAAAAAACTGACGTGGGCGATAAAAATGTCCACGACCGCATGTATGAAAAAGATATAGAGCTTGGCGGTGAACAATCAGGTCACATTATTCTAAAGAAGTTTGCAAACACCGGTGATGGTATGCTTACATCTCTTAAGGTTATGGAAGCTATGATTGAGTCAAAATCAGACCTTAAAACCCTTGTGAGAGATCTTAAAATATATCCACAAGTTTTGATAAATGTTAGAGTTAAGGATAAAAATACCGTCCTAGATAATGAGGAAGTTAAAAAAACTATAACTAAAGTTGAGTCTGCACTTGCTGATTCTGGCAGGGTTTTGGTAAGAAAATCTGGTACTGAGCCTCTTATCAGGGTAATGGTAGAAGCAGCAAGCACTGATGCGGCAGAAAAATCTGCCAAAGAAATAGTCGATACAATAAAAGCTAATGGACTAAGTCTTGATTAGGGATTGTAAAAATGGCAGAGAAATAGATATAAGGGAGAAATTCCTTATTATAAGAGGAAGGGTTTATGCAAAAGAATCTTATATTGCCTTTGATACTTCAAAACTAAAAGACTATCCGCCTATTGTATATTACGATAGGGAAGATAAGTATTTAGGGAAAATTTTTGAAGAAGACCTTTATGAGTTTGATGATATAGAAGATATCCTTCTTTCTTATAGTGATTATTGCTTTTCAAACCATGATTTAGACGACCTAAGGAAGGTTCTAGTCAAAAAAAGAGAAGAATTTGTAGAAAAATTACTTAAAACCGACTAGAAGTGTTGACAAGGATAGACTTTGGGGGTAATATAATTCATTGTATGGAAGTATCCGTATAGATAAATAGGAGGTGTTTTATGAGAGTTAAAGTTAAGATGG
>CAUPHU010000132.1:0-4508 GCA_963511095.1 uncultured Anaerococcus sp.
ACCTGGCACAAGCATATCAAAGGCTGCTACAGTCTTGCCGTCATCATTTCTCTTCATGTAGAAGGCTTTGATTTCCTTTGGATAGTCAGTTACAAATACTGGTCCATCTACGATTTTTTCTGATAAGTATCTTTCGTGTTCGGTTTGTAGGTCCATGCCCCATTCAACTGGGAATTCGAATTTTTCGCCAGATTCTTTAAGTAGTTCAATTGCCTTTGTATAGGTGATCCTTGCAAATTCAGAATTACGAAGCTTTGTAAGTCTTTCTATGAGGCCCTTATCAATCCATTTGTTGAAAAATTCCATTTCGTCTTTAGCATTTTCTAGGATATAGTCAATTGCGTATTTGATCATATCTTCTGCTGTATCCATGCAAACATTATAATCAGCAAAGGCCATTTCAGGCTCTAGCATCCAGAACTCTGCTGCGTGTCTTGGTGTGTTTGAAACTTCTGCCCTAAAAGTTGGACCGAAGGTATAAACATTACCGAAAGCAAGAGCATAATCTTCTGCTTCAAGCTGGCCAGATACTGTCATGTAAGACTTTTTGCTAAAGAAATCTTTGTGGTAATCAATCTTGCCATCCTCTGTCTTTGGTGGGTCATTTGGGTCTATTGTTGTTACGTTAAACATCTCACCTGCACCTTCAGCATCGCTTGCTGTAATTATTGGTGGGTTTACGTAAACAAAGTCTCTTTCTTGGAAGAACTTATGAAGACCAAAAGCAAGGATAGAACGAAGTCTAAAAACTGCCCTGTAGGTATTTGTCCTAGGTCTTAGGTGTGGGATAGTTCTCATATATTCAAAGGTTTGTCTTTGTTTTTGAATTGGGAACTTGTCAGAAGATTCACCTAAAACTCTTACAGTTTCCGCTTGGATTTCGTAAGGATTTCTAGCATTTCCAGTTGCTACAAATTTACCTTCTACAGCTAAAGATGCAGATAGGTGTTGCTTATCAAGTTCTTCGTAGTTTTCGATTTCCTTTGGCACAACAACTTGGAGGTTGTTGAAGGTAGAACCATCATTTAGTTCGATAAAACCAACGTTTTTGCTAAATCTTGAGTTTCTTATCCAGCCTTCAATCTTTACATCTTTGTTAGCGTTGCTTTCCGCTTCTTTCATCAATTGTCTAATCTTCATTTTTGCCTTCCTTTATTTTTTCTAATCTCTCAATCATTTCTTTTTCATAGCCAACATATTTGGCCTGGTAAAATTTCTCGTCTACAAAATTGTACGGTAGATAAGCCTGGTTTACATAACCACCATAATCATGAGGATACAAATACTCATCAGTGATTAAGTTTTTTGAACCTTCATAGTGGCTGTCTTTTAATTTATTTGGAACAGTTTCATCCTTATTTTCTCTTACAAAATTCAAGGCCTTATCAATTGCTAGATAGGTAGAATTGCTCTTCTCTGCCGCTGCAAGGTAGGTAACGGTTTGAGCTAGTATAATCCTTGCTTCTGGCATACCTATCTTACTAACTGCATCAAAAGTTGCATTAGCAAGTATTAGTGCCTGTGGGTCTGCATTTGATATATCTTCTGCCGCAAAAATTATCATCCTTCTTGCAATAAACTTAATATCTTCACCAGAATTAAGCATCTTGGCTAGATAGTAAAGCGCAGCATCTATATCAGAGCCTCTCATAGACTTGATAAAGGCTGATGTTGTATCGTAATGCCTATCTCCATTTTTATCATAAACAGCTATCTTTTTTGTAGTCGAGTTTTCTATAGTTTCTGAGTCTATTTCTATTCTACCATCTTTTTCATTTTCTGAAAATATAGCTATTTCTAAAGCGTTTAAAAGTGCCCTTGAGTCTCCATTTGAATATCTTATAAGCTTTTTTCTTGCCTTATCATCTAAAATAATATTTTTTTCTTTTAAAATACTATCAGTATTTAAAGCAAGGTCTATAAGGTCTGATAAGTTTTCATCTAACAATTCTTTTAGCTCAAAAACATACATCCTTGAAATCAAAGCCTTGTTTACTTCAAAGTAAGGATTTTCTGTAGTTGCCCCAATTAAGATTATGGTCGCATCTTCTACAAATGGAAGAAGATAATCTTGCTGGCTTTTATTAAACCTATGGATTTCATCTACAAACAAGATGGTCTTTTTATTCTCATAGGATAAATTATCCTTGGCGATTTGGATTTTTTCCTTAAGTTCAGAAATACCGCTTGCCACAGCAGATACTTCCTCAAAGGCCATATGGGTTGAGTTTGAAATAATCTTTGCAAGTGTAGTCTTTCCAACTCCCGGTGGCCCATAAAAAATCATTGGATAAATCCTATCTGCCTTGATCATCCTTCTTATAATTTTCCCCTCGCCGATTAAGTGATCTTGACCAATATAAGAATCAAGAGTTTTTGGCCTTAGCCTATCAGCTAGGGGAGCAGATTTTTCTAATTCGATTTGCCTATTTAATTCAAATAAATCCAATTTTATTCCTTACAAATATTTTCTACATTAAAGAAAAAAGATGCTAAGATTTAGCACCTTTATCATCTTTTAAATTTATAATCTCCTCATAGAAGGACTCCAAATCCTTAAATTCCCTATATACTGAAGCAAACCTGACATAGGCTACAGAATCTAAATCTTTTAGCTCGTTCATAACAAGTTCGCCTATATATGTTGAAGTCACTTCTTTTTTACCAGTGTGGTTGATTTTTGTTTCGATGTTTTTTGCTACTTCTTCAATCTGATCCATTGATACTGGACGCTTTTGACAAGATTTAACTATTCCTGACATAAGCTTTCTTGGGTCAAAAGCTTCTCTAGTATCATCTTTTTTGATAACCATAACTGTAGAATCTTCGTACCTTTCATAGGTAGAAAACCTCTTGTCACAGTCTTCACAGAGTCTTCTCCTACGGATGGCCCTGTCATCGTCAGTTGATCTTGAATCAACTACTCTAGTATTTGTTGAGTCACAATAGGGACATCTCATATTATTTTAAGAAGTCTGGAAGATCTATATCATCAAATGGATTTGAAGATCTTCTTTGTTGTGGTTTTTGTGTATTTCTTTGTGGAGCTCTTAACTCATCTGCCCTATTAGGATTTCTATCAGCTCTTCTAGATCTTGCATTGTTATCAAAACCTGTTGCAATAACAGTGATCTTGATTTCTTCGCCTAGAGATTCGTCTTGACCAACACCGAAGATGATGTTTGCGTCAGAGTCTATAGCTTCTCTAATTAACTCTGCAGCTTCGTTAGCTTCCATTAGACCAACTTCAGCAGCTGTTACGTTAAGAAGAACCGCATTTGCCCCGTCAATACTTGTTTCAAGTAGTGGAGAATTAACTGCAGCTTTAGCAGCATCAACTGCTCTGTTTTCGCCGCTTGCCCTACCTATACCCATGTGGGCAATACCTTGGTCACTCATGATTGATTCTACGTCAGCAAAGTCTAGGTTGATTACATTTGGTACAGCTATAAGTTCTGATATACCACTTACAGCATCCATTAGGACTTGGTCAGCCATTTGGAAAGCTTCTACCATAGATGTTCTTTTTTCTACGATTTGAAGTAGTCTATCGTTTGGAATTGTAATAAGTGTGTCTACATTTTCTTTAAGTTTTTCTATACCTGATTCAGCTTGAGTTGCTCTTTTTCTACCTTCAAAGGTAAATGGTTTTGTAACAAGACCTACTGTTAAGATGTCCATCTCTTTTGCAACTTGTGCTACAACTGGAGCTGCACCTGTACCTGTACCACCGCCCATTCCGGCTGTGATAAATACCATGTCAGCACCTTTGATTGCTTCTTCTATTTCGCTTTTAGATTCTTCTGCTGCTTTTTCTCCTACAGTTGGGTTTGCACCTGCACCAAGACCTCTAGTTAGTTTTTCACCGATTTGAAGTCTCACATCAGCATTAGATTCTTGAAGAGTTTGTAGGTCGGTATTTAATGCTAAAAACTCAACACCAGAAAGACCATTGTCTCTCATCCTGCTGATAGCGTTGTTTCCACCACCACCAACACCTATTACTTTAATTTTTGCTAAAGAGTTGCTGTCCATATCAATGTTAATATTTGCCATAAAATCCCCCATTTGTCATTTTCTTTTCTTATTAAGATTTAACTAAAAGACTTCTAATTTACAACCACAAGAGGATTGTCTCCGTTGTTTAAGTTGATACTTACTGCTTCTAGTTCCTTGTTTTTAATATCTGTTAAAACTTTTTCTAGTAATTTAATTTTGTAAGAAATATTATTTAAATCACCAAATTTAACCTCAATATCTTGTATCATTATACCAATATCAAGCTTGTTTTCCAAATTTAATTGGCTTACGCCTTCTATTACTTTAGATTTTTGAATTTCTCCTATAAAATCCATAATAGCAGCACTTGAGGTAATACTCTCACCTATTGTAGTTTCAATGTTATTAATCTCTATAGGTATTAGTTAAGCATCTTCACTATAAGGATTTTTATCTGTAATAATCCCAATGATACTCACAAGTATTATTTTGCCATACTTTTCTACCAC
>CAUPHU010000133.1:0-4411 GCA_963511095.1 uncultured Anaerococcus sp.
CCTTACGAAGCTCATCTGCCGCAACCTTATCAGATACGACTATGATTCTGTCTGGTCCAACCTTCTTTGTCCAAGATGTTGCAACTTGGCCGTGAAGGAGCCTTGTATCGACTCTTGCAAGACCTATTTTTATCTTGCCATCACCGAGGACTGTTCCCTCTGGAATAGTACCTCCTACTACCTTCTCTTCTACTTCCTTATCAGCTGCCGCATCTTCAGATGCTGCCTTAGCCTCAACAGGGTTTACAGATTCAGGTTTGCCCTTGACACCTTCTTTGGCACTACCTATAACAACCTTAGCTATATCGTGAGAAGATTCAGAAGTAAATCTTTCAGATAAGGCTTCAATAACCATTGGCAGGTTAAGACCTGCTACAATTGCCCATTTGTCTTCGTGGCCGTCTAGGACAGCTGAAGATTGGTTAAAAGGTGTGCCGCCCCAAAGGTCGCATAAAATTAGGATTTGTTCTGAATCGACTTTTTTGACAGCCGCTTCTAAATTTGCCCTAAATTCATCCGGACCCATAGAAGGCTTAAGGACAACTGCTTCAAACTTATCTTGCTCTCCAAAAATCATTTGAGCAGATTCCTTGATTCCCTCTGCAAAAGCCCCGTGGCTTGCAAGGATGATTCCAACCATAACATCTCTCCTTTCTTTTATTCCTGGAATAAATCCATTTTTATTTTTGCGCCTTAGAAATACTGGTTTTTGCATTTCTCGCGCTCTATTGATTTTGTATCTTGCAATTGCAAGCTATTTAAAACCCTAAAAACTTCCTCTTTATATAATAATTACCAAAGCATCAAATATTTTCCCTAAAGGAAGAGGATTTTAAAGGCTCGCCAATCACAATTGACACTCTAATCACATTTTCATTATATCACACTAATATAAAATAAAAAAACAGTTTTATATACTTTTAACTTTCACTATCAGCTGGGAAGAAGATTCCTGCTTCTATTCTCGCTTGGTTTAGGACTTCTGAGGTAATTAGGGTCACATCCTTTAGTTCATTAACCCTTTCCATATCCCTTTTTCTAACAATTTCTTCAAAGGCAACGAACTCATAGTAAAGTCTTGATTTATCAGCGTTTTCATTGAATTCTTTATAGTCCCCGCCAGTTTCTTTCATCTTGAAAAATCCAAAAGAATTTAAGGCGTCTGGGATCTCGATTGTGCCACCTTCACCTTGAATTGAATTTAAAAATCCAGCCGAAGAATCCTTTGCACCGATACAAACTGCCTTAAAGTCCTCATAATCAAGGACACACACTCCTGATGTATCGATTGATTTTTCAATATTTGGATAATATTTTACATCGCTTGGTCTACCAAAAAGATTTACTACGTAGTCAATATTATAAATATTTAGGTCCATCAAAGCGCCTCCTGCATTTCCAAGTGAAAAGGCTGGGGCAATGTCGCCTTCTTTGAACCTATCGTACCTTGATGAATACTGAGAATAGTTGAAAGATACGATTTTGATCTCGCCAAGCTTTGAAATTTCCTCCTTGACCTTCACAGCATTTGGTATGAAGCGGTTGGACATAGCTTCTAGGACTATGAGATTTTTCTCTTCCGCCTTTTTAAAAATCTTAAGGGCCTGGTTGACATTGGCTGTAAATGGCTTTTCACAAATAATATCTTTCCCAAAATCTAAAGCCTTATCCATAACCTCGTAGTGAAGATTGTTCGGAAGGGCAATGTAAACCACTTCCACATCAGGGTTTTCTAAAAGCTCTTCATAATTTGTGTAATAATTTGCGATTTTATAGTCTTCCGAAAGCTTTTTAAGCTTATCTTCACTCCTAGGAGTCGCAGCAATTGCAAAAAGGTCAATACCATCTATTTCATTTATAAATGTTAATACTTCCTGGGCAATCTTACCTGCCCCTATAATTCCTAATTTCATTATTACTCCTCTTTCTTCTCTTATATATACTTACCCATTATTTTTCCTTTATTTATAAAACTTAAAAACTAATAGAAAATACACAATGGAGTATAGTAGTCTTTAAGAATAATATTAGAAAAGGAACCACTATGATTAAAAATTATGAACTTATAAAAAAAGAAAACTTTGATTCTTTAGGGATTGAAGCTTACCACTTTAGACATATAAAAACTGGTGCAAATGTGATTTTTGCTAAAAAGGATGACACAAATAAAACTTTTGGGATTGGTTTTAAGACGCCGCCAACAAATTCTAAGGGCATGGCCCATATTATGGAGCACTCTGTCCTTAATGGTTCGAAAAAATATCCTACCAAGGACCCTTTTATGGCCATGGATTCTTCAAGTCTGCAGACTTTTTTAAATGCTATGACCTATCCAGACAAGACAGTTTTCCCAGTTTCTTCCGAAAATGACAAGGATTTTAAAAATCTAGTTGACGTCTACACTGATGCGGTTTTTGCGCCTCTTGTTCTTGAGAAAAAGGAAATTCTTGACCAGGAAGGTTGGCACTTTGATGTCGAAGGCGATGAGGTTGTGGGAGTTTCTGGTGTAGTTTATAACGAAATGAAGGGCGCACTTTCTGATCCAGAATCTATCATCTATAATGATGTGATTTCTTATCTCTACAAAAATAGCCCATACGAATACGAATCTGGTGGTAATCCTTCTGACATCAAGGACCTATCTTTTGATGAATTTGTAGACTTTTACAAAAACCACTACCACCCATCAAACGCCTATATCTATTACTATGGAAATATAGAAAATATTGAAGAATATTTGGCTGATTTAGACCGTGAATATCTTTCAAAATACGATTACAAAGATCTTGATTTAAAAATTGAAGTTAAGGAAAATATTTATGAAGATGTAATCGAGTCAACCTATCCTGCAAGCGAAGAAAAGGATGACGCAGCCTATCTGACCTACGCCATGCTAACCCACTCTGCCCTAGATGTAAAGGAAACTTTAACTTCTGCAATCCTTGTAAATACACTTTTTAATATGGATTCGTCCAAAATTAGAAATGAAATCCAAGAGAAGCTGGCGCCTGAATATTTCTACGCAAGAAACACCTACGGAAATAGGGCAGGACTTATGATTCAGGCCCAAAAAACTAATGCGGATAATATTTCTCTTTTTGAAGAAATAATCGAAAGGGGTCTTAAAGAGGCTGCGGAAGACTTAAATAAGGAAGCCATCAAATCAGCCTTTTCCCTCTTTGATTTTGGCCAAAGGGAAAGCCTAAACTCAACAAGTTCTGGTCTTAACTATTATTTGTCAATGTCCTTTGACGCTGATCCTTTTGAGGTTTTTAGATTAGTTTCTTACCTTAGAGAGCTTAAAGGATTAATAAATACAGATTATTATGAAAACTTCATCAAGGAATTTTTCCTTGATAATAAGACCAAACTCCTCCACCTTGCAAGACCTGATGTAAATTACAATGCTAAACAAGAGGAAGAACTAAAAGACTACATCAAAAAAGTCAACGAGGAAATGACCCCTGAGAAACTTTCTCAAATTAAAAAAGATTTAGAAAAACTCAAGTCCTACCAGGACAGGGAAGATACAGAAGAAGAAAAGGCCACAATTCCAAAGCTTGACCTCAAAGATGTGCCAGAAAGAACCCGCCCTGTCCCAAGAGAAGTTGAAAATGACAATTTTGAATACGTCTTTACCGACCTTGCCACAGCAGGCCTCATCTATTCAGATTTGTATTTTGACATAAACCACCTATCTCTTGAAGAATTCAAATACGCCCAGCTTATAGGCGAACTAATGGGATCTGTCGACACTAAAAATATGAAATATACAGAAATAGACAACCTCATCTGGCAAAAACTTGGGTCTATAAACTTCTCCCTTATGAACTTTAGAAAGGGCAAAAATGAGATAGACAGGACCTTCAAGGCAAGTTTTAAAACTATCGCCCCTTACACAAAAGATGCGGTTGCAATAGTCAAAGATTTTATAGAAAATTCTCTTTTTGATAATAAGGCGAGAATCCTTGATCTTTTAAGGATTAGAAAGTCTGTTTTCGAATCAAAAATGTATGACATTGGCCACATGATTGCCATAAATAGGGCCAATTCCCACATTGATAAGCATGCCTTCCTTCAGGAAAATATCAACGGCATCGCCTATTATGAATTCATAAAGAAAAAAATCGATCTTGGGGAAAAAGACTACGATAAATTAAAGACTGATTTAGAAAGGGTCTATAAAAAAATATTTACAAAAGACCTTTCTATTAATATTACAGGCGACAAAGATGCCTACAGAGAGATGAAAAGCTCTCTAAATACTGCCTTTGAAAATCTTTCTGAAAGGGATTGTGATGTGGAAATAGATTTTGAAGCAAAAGCTATCAAGGAAGCAATTATGACTGATGCCAATGTCAACTATGTGTCAAAATCTGCCGATCTTAGCCTTTTTAACTTGACCTATGAC
>CAUPHU010000134.1:0-4325 GCA_963511095.1 uncultured Anaerococcus sp.
TCCATAAAATCGCCAAGACTATAGGTTTGCTCTCTCATTTTTGCTTCAAGTTCCCTAGCATTTTCTAAGGAGAATTGTTCTTCAGCCTTTTCTATTAGCGAAAGTACATCACCCATTCCGAGGATTCTACTTGCCATCCTGTCTGGATAGAAAGGCTCTAAATCGTCAAGTTTTTCACCTACACCTATAAATTTGATTGGTTTACCGACAACTTGTCTAATTGAAAGTGCCGCCCCACCTCTTGCATCACCATCTAGTTTGGTTAGGATTACCCCAGTTATATCTAGGTAATCGTCAAAAGATTTGGCAACATTTACCGCTTCCTGACCAGTCATGGCATCTACTACCAAGAGGATTTCATCAGGTTTGACTTCTTCTTTGATTGCCTTAAGTTCATCCATAAGGTCTGTATCAATTTGAAGACGGCCTGCCGTATCGAGGATTACTGTGTCATAATTATTAATTCTTGCGTAATCTTTGGCCTCTTTGGCAATTTTTACAGGATCTTCCTTACCCTTTTCAAATACGAATGTATCTGCTTGTTTACCTACTACCTTAAGCTGTTCAATCGCAGCAGGTCTGTAGATATCAAGGGCTGCTAGCATAGGATTTCTATTTTCCTTTTTTAGCATTTTTACAAGTTTACCAGAATGGGTAGTCTTACCAGAACCTTGGAGACCCACCATCATAACCATATGAGGTGTGCTTCCTCTAAGAGCAAGTTTAGAATTTTCCTTGCCCATAAGTTCGGTTAGTTCTTCATTTACAATCTTAACTACCATCTGCCCTGGAGAAAGTGAATTCATCACGTCAGCCCCAAGTGATCTTTCCTTAATAGTTTTTACAAAGTCTTTTACAACCTTGTAGTTAACATCTGCTTCAAGAAGTGATAGTCTTATCTCTCTCATAGCAGTGTCTATGTCTTTTTCGTTTAATTTTCCTTTTCCTGTTAGTTTTCCAAGTGCTGCTTGGAGTCTATCCGAAAGGCTCTCAAAAACCATATAAGCTCCTAAATCTTTTCAATTATTTCTGTTAACTTACGAATTGCTTCTTTATTATTTGAACTTTCAATCAGCTCTCTTATATCCAAAAGAGAAGCCTTAAGTTCAGTCTTGCTTTTTAGTAAAGAAAGCTCATTTTCAAACTCAAATAATTTATCCACGCTCCTGTTGATCATATCTGAAATGGCTTGTTTTGTCTTGCCATCATTATCAGCTATCTCTTGAAGGGATAAATCTTCGTTATAATAGCAATTTATAACATCTCTTTGCTTTTCATTTAGAAGTTGTCCATACACATCGTACAGTTGGGCTACTTTTACTATTTTCTCCATTATATCACCTGTCAATATTTTTACTTGACTTGTTTATTATACACGCTTAAACATGCCATGTCAAGATTATTTCTTGACCTATAAAAAAATATTTTTATTAGCTCTAATTTCTAATAATCTTATAAAGTTATCACAAAAAAGACGGCTTTATTTTGCCGCCTTTTGGATACTTTATTAAATTTTATGGTAGGTTAAAAAATGGATTTGTACTTTCTTCTTCTTTTGACCTTTCTTCTCTAGGTCTTGCAGACTTGTACTCATCAACATTTGAAGAATCTACTGTAAAGGTAAAGTCAACCTTTTTCTCTTTGCCATCTCTTTCGATAGTTAATTCAGCTGTATCGCCAATAGAATAGCCTAAAAGAATTTTCTTTAGGGCTGACATATCTTTGACAGCCTTACCATCTACTGCTTTTATCACATCTCCAATTTCAATAGGGCTATCTTCTCCAAATACGCTTACAACATAGATACCACTCTTAGATTTGATACTATCTTCAAGATAATGAAGTTTTCTTAGGTAATCAAGTGATTGACCTGTAATTCCAAGATAAACAGAATCAAACTTACCATTTTCCCTAATCTTGTCTATAACTGGCTTTACAGTATTAATTGGAATAGCAAAGCCAATTCCGTCGCTATTTCCGGCCTTTGCAGTATTGATACCAATTAACTCTCCTCTAGAGTTTAATAAGGCACCACCTGAGTTGCCAGAGTTTATTGCAGCGTCTGTCTGCATAAGGCCATCCATTTGGACACCAGTATTAAATGATACTGACCTATTTAAACCAGAAATTATGCCTGATGTAACTGTGGATTGGAGTTGGAAACCTAGAGGGTTACCAATTGCAACAACCCTATCTCCTACACCAACCTCATCAGAATCTCCTATATCAATTGCTTTAAGATTTTTATTATCACTTGCTACCTTAATTATAGCAAGGTCCAAAGACGCATCATTCCAAACAAGCTCTGCTGGAGCAGTTTCTCCATTATTAAATAAGACATTTATCTCTTTTGCCTCACCATCACTTACCACGTGAGAATTTGTAACAATATAGCCATCTTCGCTAACAATAGATCCTGAACCAATTCCTTCTACATAACCTGATTGAGGTCCGAAAAACGACTGCCTAGTTACCTTAGAAACCGTATTGATACCAACCACTGAATCTATAGATTTTTTTACAACTACAGATTCCATGGACTCGTTTTCTTTAATTTCTATAGGTTTAGTATTTTCCTGTCTACTTTCTATTTGCTTTGTATTTTCACTTGTATCTTTATTTTTCACACCGACTCCAGTTAGCAAGAAATATACAACAAATCCACCAACAATAGCGCCGATTAATCCTGAAGCAAAAGAAGTAAATCTTCCGCCAGATTTTTTATATGTTCTATTACTCATAATCTCCTCCTGTCTAGTAATATATACCCTAAATTTAAGGAAATAATGGATAATTTATTAAGTTTATATAAAATAAAAATGATTGCCCTACTATTAATAAAAAAAGTAGAGAAATCATTTGATAATTTGCTTTTATTTAATTCTTGCTAGCAATGCCTCTGATTCCTTTATTATCCTATCAGCTTTTTTGATTAAGTTTTCTAATTTTTCTCTGACAGGTGCAACAGTCTTTGGAGCTATTTTAATTAGATTTTCCGCAGAAGTTTTAGCTATTTTATTTGCATCAACGGATTTTCTTAAACCTTCTATAAGTTCTTCTCTAGTTTGTGGCTTAGATTTATTTTCTTTTTTATTAGTCTCCTTGCTAGTTACCTTGCCCCTAGAATCATTTAATTTTTGAGCTTCACTAACGATCTCTTCCATGTATGACTCATCGTCGGTTCCATTAATACTATCAATATACTTTTTAGCTTCCTCACTAGTTAGGTTTGAAAAAGAATTTATTTTAGATAAATATTTATTCCTTGTTGCATAGAGTTTATTATCTTCTTTATCATCAAATTGTGGAGGATTTCCAAAATTACTAGCATCACCAATTAGTTTATAATAAAAGTAATCGAAAAAATAAGTTATTTCATAGGTATCCATCTTTGGATTCTCTTTTAATGCTTTATTAGCAGCATCTTTTACTGCTTCCATTGACCTAAAAGGACCTACTATATCTCCATAAACTTTACCATCCTCAATACTGTAAGAAGCGAAGGCCTCGTTTTTTGTACCAGCAATTAAAGCAGTAAATACTATTGCAAAAATTAAAGCAGTTACAATTTTCTTTTTGATTTTCATATCAAACTCCTTTTTTCTATAATGTACTTTATGAAGTTAATCAATTCAACAAAAATGCATAGTATAAAACATTTGGTAACTAGAATAGCACAAAATAAAAATTATATAAAATTTTTCTTAATTTAATTTCTTATTTTATCTTATCAATATGGGCTACAAAGCTTTCTCTTGCATCTTGTCATTCTTGGAGTTTATATTTCAATCTATAAACTTTATGAAGGATGTCAAGCCACAGCCTAAAACGTATTTATAATTAGATTAAAAAAGTTTCTCAGATCTTACAAGGTCAACGTAGATACCATACTCATTAAAATCATTGTTATTTTTATCAATTTTCATCTATTCAAGTATATTTTCCCCTTACATTTAAGACTTGTAGTTCTTTAGTATTAATTTCTGCATTTTTTTCTATAGAAGAATTAATATCTTTACTTCCAAAAAAACTTTATTCCAATAATAATCAACATTAAAAATAAAAAAAGGAACGTCGATTAAATCAACATTCCTTATAATTTTTGGCGCGTCATTGAAGATTCGAACTCCAGGCCTTCTGGTCCGTAGCCAGACGCTCTATCCAGCTGAGCTAATGACGCAAAATATTTATTACCTTATTAGTATATCTTATTTTAAATGACAAGTCAAATAAGCAAAGATTTAAATTAAAAAAGCTTGCCTAGCAAGCTAAATTTGGAGCGGATGACGAGATTCGAACTCGCGACCCTCGCCTTGGCAAGGCGA
>CAUPHU010000135.1:0-4183 GCA_963511095.1 uncultured Anaerococcus sp.
CTTTGTTAAAAACTTAAAGAAATTCGTAGGTGAAGAATGGGATCTTAAGATCATAAGCATTGACGAAAGAAAAAATAGACTTGTTTTATCAAGAAAAGATGTTCTAGAAGAAGAACTAGATGACCTTTGGGAAGAGCTTGAAGAAGGTCAAGTAGTTGAAGGTAAAGTTGCAAGACTTACTGACTTCGGTGCATTTGTTGAAGTAAATGGTCTTGACGGCCTACTTCACGTTTCTGATATTTCTTGGACAAGAGTAGAACATCCATCAGATGTTTTAAACGTTGGCGATGAAATAGAAGTTAAAATCCTTAAACTAAACAAGGAGAAAAACAGAATTTCTCTTGGACGTAAACAACTTGAAGAAAAACCATTCGAAAAATTCGTAAATGAACACGAAGTTGGTGACGTAGTCACAGGTAAGGTTGTAAACCTACTTGACTTTGGTGCTTTTGTTGAAGTTGCTGATGGTGTTGAAGGACTTGTACACGTTTCTGAAATTTCTTGGGAACACGTAGAAAAACCATCTGATGAACTTAATGTTGGTGATGAAATCGAAGTTAAAATAATTTCAATCGACAAAGAAGAAGAAAAAGTTGGTCTTTCTATCAAAGCTTTAAAAGAACAACCTGAAAGAGCTGAAAGAAAGCCAAGAAGACAAGCTAAAATAACGACAAACCAAGAAGAAAAGTTGAAAGAGATAACTCAAAAGCATTCGGTGACGATGACCTAAACAACAACCTTGGAGATATGCTGGCAGCAGCGCTATCAGAACAAGGATCTGATGACCTACTAGGTTCTATCGAAGAAGACGCTGAATAAAATTAATAATTTAAAAGGGATGACTGAGTTCATCTCTTTTTTTACTTAAGGAGCAACATGGCAAGTAAAAAATTAGATAAATATAAAGATTATTTCAAAGGCAAAACCTATAATATAACAACCTTTGGATGTCAAATGAATGAGCACGACTCTGAAAGAATTTCATTTATTTTAGAAAATCTTGGCTATACTTACGAAGAAGATAGGAAAAAAGCAGATTTTATCCTATTTAATACATGCTTAGTAAGGGAAAATGCCGAACTTAAACTATATGGACAAGTATCTTCTCTTAAAAAGATAAAAGAAGCAAATCCTGAAAAAATTATTGCTGTTTCAGGATGTATGATGCAAACAGAAGTTGCAAGGCAAGTTATAATTGATAAACATAAAGAAGTAGATATTATCTTTGGTACAAAAAACATTAACTCGTTAGCAGATTTAATTTTTAGGTACCTTGAAACAAAGGAAAGAGTTGTGGATATCTCTACAGACAATGTAAAGGATGATTTTGTAAAATACAATACACCAAATGATTTCCAAGCCTATGTAAATATTATGACTGGTTGCGATAATTTCTGCTCTTATTGCATAGTTCCAGAATCAAGAGGCAGGGAAGAGTCTAGAAGGCCATCATCAATAATTCAAGAAGTAGAATATTTGGTAAATCAAGGCTACAAAGAAATAACCCTTTTAGGTCAAAACGTAAATTCTTATGGAAATAAGGCCGATTTTAAGCATACATTCCCAGAATTATTAGAAAAAGTAGCTCAAGTTCCTAACTTAAAAAGACTTAGGTTCACAACTAGTCATCCAAAAGATTTATCAGATGAATTAATTGAGGTTATAAAAAGAAATGATAATATTTGTAAGTATTTCCATCTTCCATTGCAATCTGGATCTGATAGGGTTCTGAAGGATATGAACCGTAAATATACCCAAGAAAGATATCTTGAAAGAGCAAAAAAACTAAAAGAAGAAATTCCGGAGATAGCTATTTCTACAGATATTATCGTAGGCTATCCAACAGAAACTGAAGAAGATTTTTTAGAAACCTTAAAAGTTTGTGAAGAAGTAGGTTATGATACTGCCTTCACATTTAAATATTCACCAAGACCAAAAACGAGAGCGGCTAAACTTACGCCAATAGATGATGATATAGTTCAAGATAGGTTTGATAGACTCCTAGATGTTTTATATCCAATATTTAATGATAAGAACAAAGCTTATATAGGTAAAACTGTTGAAGTTTTATTGGAATCAGAAAGTAAGAATAACCCTGAAGTTTTGACAGGAAGGACAGATGATTATAAACTTGTCCACGTTAGGGCTGATAAAAGCTTAATAGGAGAGTTTGTAAATGTTAAGATTACCGATAATACATCATTTACAATATCTGGAGATCTTGTAGATTAAAACAATTTAATATTAGATTATAATAAAATTAGGCTTATATTTAATTAGAAAAGATGAATCCTTACTAGGGATTTTTTAATTAATATATAAAATAAACAAAATATTTACTAATTTTTATAAAATTTTATAAAATTAATAAATAAAATTGCTTTATATATTTAAGAAAATTCAATCTATTAATTGATATGAAGCCTTTTTTTATACTACACAATATACTTATGTTTTATATTTAATGTATAAAAAGCTTTTTTTATAAAAAATAAACGGGTACAATATCATATGTCAGAAAGGAGGTAGCATGAAAGATGTTTCTGTAAAAGCTAAGGCAAAATTATCTGAAGTATTAACTGATGAAATGCTAGAAAGCTTGATAAGGGAAGATAGTTTAGAAATTAAGGCTGATTATTTGAGTAAAGTTTATACTTTTATTAATTCTTATGATGAAAAACTCATTATAGAAGATAAGCTGAAAGATCATTTTTATAAGAACCTAAAAAGCTTAGAGTATTTTCTAACTGGACTTGATAAGAAATTTTACCAGCTGTATTTTTCAATATATAAAATATATTTTATTCAAGAAATCATTACCAGTATTTTAAATAATTCACTAGATGATAATTTGACTTATTTTAAAAATAGCCCTTATTATGGATCTATGAAATTAGATAAGAATACAAATTTTAATGATTTTATAGAAAGCGTTGATGATAGACACCTTAAAAGAATTCTAGAACCATTTTTAAATGAAAATATGGATAAGGAATCTATTATATTTTTATCCTCAAATGCCTTAATAAAATCATATTATAGAAATCTTTTGAAATTAAGTGATGATTTTTCACCAAAAGAAGGCAAAATTATAAAGAAGTTTATTGGCGAAGAAATAAATTTATTGAATTTTGAGATGCTATATAGGTTAAAAACTTATTTTGATGTAGATGATAATGAAATATTTAATTATCTTATTGAAGGCGGTTACCTGTATAATGGATCAAGATTGAAAGAAATTTCAAATCTTAGCAGGGAAGAGCTCCTTTTTAATTCTAAAAATAGCAGATACAAAGACTTGTTTTTTGATGAGAAATTATTCTATAAGGCAAGGCGGGATAAGAGATTAAAGAACTTAAAGGATGAAATAATCAAAGAAAGATCAGATGTTCTTTATATAATTTCTGTGATGAATCTTTTATATATAAATATGAAAAATATAATTGCACTTTTAGAAATGGACAATAAATATACTTATATTCAAAAGAAGGAATTATTAATAGGAAGGTGAATATGGCAGTAGAAAAAATGCACCTGGTAAATATTACATCTAGGCTTTCAAATCTAACCGATTTGCTAATAGATGTGGTAAAGATAGGTCAAATTGAACCAGTTGATGCCTTTAATCAAGTGGCTAGCAGGGCTTTTTCTGTAAAATCAACCAGTGAAAATGTTGAGCTTACAGAGGATATGAATAGTATAAAAAGCTTTGAAGGCCTTTCTAAGTCTGATATAGAAAAGATTGCTTATCTTAAGTCAATTCTCCAAAATGAAGAAAAAAATGACAATTCAGATGAAAAAGTGATTGCAAAAGAAGAACTAGAAGCACTATATGAAAGTCTAGCTCCGCTTATAAAGAAAAAAGAAGACTTAGTTAAGAAAAAAAGAGAACTTTTAGATTTTAAAAATAATCTAGATATACTTGATAAGGCAGAAATTGATATAGAGAAAATTAAAGAGTTAAATTATTTTGATTATAGGTATGGTGAGGTATCTAAAGATGGTAGGTTCATTCTTAAAAATAACTATGAAAACATTCCATCCCTTATAATTCACTTGGATGGTGATGCGATCAAATCAACCGATGCCCTAAATGAAATAATTGAACTAGACAGGAAAACTTCTCATAGAAGAGAAGAAGTGGATAGTATCATAGCAAATGAAAAAGAAGAAAGCTTAAAAG
>CAUPHU010000136.1:0-4119 GCA_963511095.1 uncultured Anaerococcus sp.
GAATGATAATAAGCCTGGTAACGATGATTCTGACAGGTTTATGGAAGTATGGAACCTTGTATTTACACAATTTAATAAAGATAACCAAGGTAATTACACAGCCTTAGCCCACCCAAATATTGATACAGGTATGGGTCTTGAAAGAATTGCCATGGTTCTGCAGGGAAAAGATAATATTTTTGAAATAGATGTAATGGCTGAAATAATTTCTGAAATTGAAAAATTATCAGGCAAAAAATATAAAACTAACAAGTCAGATGATGTTTCAATAAGGGTAATTGCTGACCACGCAAAGGCTATGACTTTCTTAGTTTCTGATGGAGTTATACCATCGAATGAAAAAAGAGGTTATGTTCTTAGGAGACTTATAAGAAGGGCTTACAGACATGGGAAACTTCTTGGAATTAAAGGTGCCTTCTTAAATAAGGTAGTGGATAAGGTAATAGATACCTACAAGTTTGAATATGACGAGTTAGTTGATAATGCTGATAATATACACCAAGTAATAAGTGATGAGGAAGAAAGATTCCAAAAAACTATTAATCAAGGTCTAGAAAAATTGGATGACTTAATTCTTGAAATACAGAAAAATAAACAAAAGATCCTTGATGGCAGCGAAGCCTTCAAGCTATATGATACTTATGGTTTCCCTCTTGATCTAACTAGAGAAATCTTAGAAGAAAAAAATCTTGATGTTGATGTAGATAAATTTGAAGAAGAAATGGAAAACCAAAGAAATCAAGCTAGAAATGCTAGAAAGACTGATAATAACCATAGGCATGACAACCTAGCTATTGACCATCTTGAAAAAACAGAATTTGTTGGCTATGATAGTTTTGATGTGAAATCTGATATTATAGCATTATTTGAAGATGGCGAAGAGAAAACTTCGATAAAAGAGTCTAGCAATGGTATAATAGTAAGTAATAAGACTTCATTTTATCCAGAAGGAGGCGGACAAGTTTCTGATACTGGATATATCAAAACAAAAGATGCTAGTGCAAGGGTTATCGATGTACAAAAGAAAAATGATATTATATTCCACTATGTGGAAGTTTTAGAAGGTGAATTTACCAAAGGTTCTGAAGCGGAATTTATAATTGATCTTGATAGAAGATATGACATCCAAAGAAACCACTCAGCTACTCACTTACTTGATAAAGCTCTTAAAAATGTTTTAGGTGTAGACATTAAGCAAGCAGGTTCACTTGTTGATAAAGATAAGCTAAGATTTGACTTTACATTCAACAGAGCCCTAAGTGATGATGAAATCTCAGGCTTAGAAAAAGAAATTAACCAAAAAATCAGAGAGCAGCTACCTGTTAAAAAAGAGTACATGGATTACAAAAAATCTGAAGAACTCGGTGCAGTTGCCCTTTTTGAAGATAAGTACAAAGATGTTGTAAGAGTTGTATCAATGGGAGATTACTCAATTGAATTATGTGGTGGTTGCCATGTAGATAATACGGCTGAAGTACTGATGTTTAAAATAAAATCAGAATCCTCTGCTGCGGCTGGTGTTAGAAGAATTGAGGCAATTACAGGTAGAAAAGTCTTTGAAGATATAGTAAATAAAGAAAATACCATCAAAAAAATTGCTAAAAGCCTAGATGCGAATGTAAATAATATTTATTCTAAGATTGGATCGCTTAAAACTGAAATAGAGTCAAAAGATGATGAAATCAAAAGGCTAAAATCTCAGTCAAATAAAGATATTTATGGTGAACTAAAGGAAAAAGTAAAAAATATTAATGGTGTAAACCTACTAATAGCTAAATTTGAAAACATAAGTATAGATGAGCTCAGAGATTTAGAAAACAGATTAAAGAGTGAATTCGATAATCTTATAATTATTTTTGCCACAGTGACTGATAAGATTGTATTTACAGTATCAGTCGATGATAATCTAACAGAAAAATATAATGCAGGCAAAATCGTTAGGGAAATAGCCCAAATAACAGGTGGCAATGGAGGAGGTAGGAAAAACTTCGCACAAGCTGGTGGAAGTGATATTTCTGCCTTAGAAAAAGCGCTTAAGAGAGCTTATGAAATAATAAAGGAGTAATAAGATGACCGATAATAAGCTTAATGAAACTATGCTTTTTAAAAGAGAAGATCTTGAAAAGAATGACATTAGAGAGATCCTTACAACAGTTTACAAAGCTTTAGAAGATAAAGGTTATAAACCAACTTCCCAAATAGTAGGATACCTTTTATCAGGTGATCCAACCTATATAACTGCTCATAATAATGCCAGAAAACTTATTAGGGCTGTAGACCGTGATAAAATAATTGAAGAATTATTAAACAATTACATCAATGGCTAGAATAATGGGATTAGATGTTGGGGATAAAACAATAGGTGTCGCGTTAAGCGACCCTTTGTTTGTGACAGCCCAACCTTTCGAAACAATAAAAAGAACTAAAGCAAAGGCTGACATCGATAAAATTGAACATATAGTAAACGAAAAAGAAGTAAGCAAGATAATTGTAGGGCTACCAAAAAATATGAACAATTCTATTGGCCCACGTACTATGAAGGTTATAAGTTTTGTTGACTTACTAAAGAAGAGATTCGATATAGATATCATATATGAAGATGAACGTCTTACTACAATCCAATCAGAAAATGCACTCATAGATATGAAAGTTAGACGTGAAAATAGAAAAAAACATATAGATAATATTGCAGCTAGCTTTATTTTACAAAGTTTTTTAGACAGGAGAAGTAATGGATAGTATCTTTTTGCTTGATGAAAATGATAATGAAGTTGAATTTAATATAATAGATACATTCGGAATAGACGATAAAAATTATGCAGCTCTAGAACAAGTAGGCGATAATATGATATTAATTGTTGAAATAATTACTGTTGGAGATGTAATTAATTTAAAATCTATAGAGGATCAAAAAGAACTAGATGAAATAATTGAATTTTATGAAGAAATGAAAAGGGAAAATGATGAACACTGATGAAGTAAGAAAGATATTTGAAGAAAATAATCAAAAATTTACCAAACAAAGAGAATTGATTTTTAATGTCCTAAAAGATTCTTCAGAAAAGCATTTAACACCTGAACAACTATTTTCTATTGTTCATCAGGATCATAAACAAGTAGGTATAGCAACTGTATACCGTACTTTAAATATTTTTGAGGAATTAGGCATAGTAAATAAGCAAGAGTTTACAGACCAAGCCTATACTTACGAGATTATTAACTCAGATAGTGACCGTCATGACCACATCATATGCACGTCATGTGGCAAAATATTAGAAGATGAGTTTTTATCTGTAGATAAAGTTAAAAGTTCTCTTAAAAAGGATTACGATTTTGATCTATCTTATTATTCTTTAAGAATTTATGGAATCTGTTCCGACTGTCAGAATAATAAGGAGAAATAATGACAAATGAGAAAAAATTAAGGGTAATCCCTATAGGTGGATTACACGAGGTAGGTAAAAACTGTACACTAGTAGAATACGGAAATGATATGATTATGATAGATTGCGGACTTACATTTCCAGATGAAGAAATGCTAGGTGTAGATATTGTTATACCAGATTTTACCTATGTAGAAGAAAATAAACACAAGCTTAGGGGCATATTTGTAACTCACGGCCACGAAGACCACGTGGGTGCAATTCCATATTTTCTAAAAAATGTGGATACCAATGTATATTGCTCTAAGCTTACAAAGGGTCTTATTGAAAATAAATTTAAAGAACACGGGTTAAATCCCAATAAAATAAAAATGGTAAATGTCAATAACACTGTTAAAGCAGGAAGTTTAAGTTGTGAATTTATTAGAGTGAGTCACTCAATTCCTGACGCTTGCGCTATAGCAGTAAAATCACCATTAGGAACTATTTTATTTACTGGTGACTTTAAAATGGATTTCACACCAATTGACAATGATCCAACAGATATACAAAGACTAGCAGAGCTTGGCAAAAAGGGAATCCTTGCCTTATTCGCTGATTCAACAAACGTTGAAAGAGAAGGTTTTTCTCTAAGTGAAAAAGTAGTTGGAGAAACTTTTGTAAAGATATTCGGCCAAGCAAAATCAAGAATTATTGTTGCAACTTTTGCGTCAAACCTACACAGAGTTCAGCAAAT
>CAUPHU010000137.1:0-4112 GCA_963511095.1 uncultured Anaerococcus sp.
AATAAAGACTTACTAGTATTATTATATTAGAAAGTCCAAGTTTTGCACCTGGAATTGGCACTGGCATGGGTATTTGTAGCTCAATTAGAGAAATTATTAGAGCTAGGGCCACAAGCAAGGCCATATTGGTTAATTCTTTTATATTTTTGCCCATTAGTTCACCACCTTATCTATTGCATCTTCATCTTTTTTATTCTTATCCTTAGTTTCTAATTCTAAAAACAACCTATGAGGCAAGCAAATTATTGTCTGACCTTCTTTTTCTATAGGATGCATGTGGGTACAAATCTGATCTTGACAGTCAGCTTCTTTGATATAGGCTTTTTTATCCTTAATCACAACCGTATTGTAGTGACCACCATATTCTACCTTGTATTCTGTATCCTTATCAATAGGAAGTTTTTTTATCACTATGCCATCTTGTTCGATTACAAGCATATCGCCCTCTTCGCCCACTATGGCTCTATTAATTGCAAAATTCAGGCCAAAACTCATAATAATAAGGCCTAGGATTACAATTATATCTCCTTTTCTTATCTTCATATATATATACCTCAATATTCTTATTATTATATTTTATAATTTAATCATGGATATATTATATGGTTTTTGGCTAATAAAAAAAGACCCCGCAGGGTCTAATTTTAATTTTATTCAAAAATTGTTATACATTTGTTTGGACATTTTTCAGCTGCTGTTGTCAATAATTCTTGATCAACATCATCAAGATTTTTAGCTATTGATAGGAAGTCGTCCATTTCAAATGCTTCTGGATAGGTTCTTGCACAGATTGTACAACCTATACATGAATTTGCACATTTAGCCCTTGCATCCTTGCCCTTATCGTGAGATGAGCAAAGTACAGCATGTTTTTGCTTAAATGGTACAAGTTCGATAATGTGTTTTGGACATACGTCTACACACTTACCACAAGCTACACATTTTTCTCTATCTACAAGTGCTACTCCGTCTACTATATGGATTGCATCAAATGGACATGCTTTTTCACAAGTACCGCATCCAATACAGCCGTAGTCACAGGCTTTCTTGCCGCCAAATAGAGCAATTTGTGCCCTACAATCTTCAAGACCTTGGTATTTGAATTGGTCTTTAGCTGCCTCACATGTACCATTACAATGAACTAGGGCAACTTTTCTATTATCTGCTGCAACTGGTTCTACTCCCATAGCTTCTGCAACAGCTGCAGTTGTGCTTGCACCACCGATTGCACAAGCATTTACTGGTGCTTCGCCTTTAGCGATTGCTTCAGCAAGACCATCACAACCAGGAAATCCACAAGCACCACAGTTTGCACCTGGAAGGGCATCCCTAACTGCTGCTTCTTTTACTGATTTTTCAACATGAAATTTCTCTGATATAAAGCCAAGGGCTACCGCAAAGATAAAGCCCATTATGGCTAGTATTACAACTGGTAATAATAAATTTTCCATTCTTACCTCCTATGCTAAACCTGCAAAGCCCATGAAGGCTATAGCCATTAGACCTAGGGTTATAAGAGACATTGGAGCTCCCTTAAATGACTCAGGTATGTTGTTATATTCGATTTTTTCTCTTAAGTATGCAAGTAGTACTATTGCAATTGTAAAACCAATTGATGCTGCAAAAGCATATACTGTAGAGTGTACAAGGTCATATGATAAGTCTACTGCTTTGATAGCTACACCAAGTACAACACAGTTTGTTGTAATTAGTGGTAAGAATACACCTAGGGCTCCGTATAGGGCTGGCATAGATTTTTTCATAACCGTTTCTACTGTCTGTACAAGAGATGCTATTACTAAGATAAATACAAGGGTCTGTAAGTATTCAATACCAAATTTCTCTAATATGTAGTGTTGGATAAACCAGGTAATTATAGTTGAAAGAACTATTACGAAGATTACCGCAAAACTCATTCCTCTTGCTGTTTCTACCTTACTTGTTACACCTAGTGTTGGACAGATACCTAAGAATTGTCCGAGCACATAGTTTGATACGAATATAGTTGCTATTATAATTTTAAATAATTCTGCCATAATAACTCCTAACTAACTTTCTTTTTTCTGTTCATAATTGTATTGAAAGCTCCGTAGATTAGACCTAGGACTATAAATGATGATGCTGGTTGAAGCATAAATCCTATGGTGTATTCTTCTGGGATTATTCCAATACCAAAAAGTGTGCCTGATCCTAAAAGTTCTCTGAAGAAAGCTAGGATTGAGATTGCTATTGTATAACCAAGTCCTTGACTGATACCATCTACAATTGATGGGATTGGGCCGTTTTGGCTTGCAAAACCTTCCGCACGAGCAAGGATGATACAGTTTACAACTATAAGTGGGATAAAGATACCAAGGCTCTTATCAAGTGCTGGTGCATATGCTTTTATAAGCATTTGAACTATGGTTACGAATCCTGCTATAACTACGATAAATGATGGGATTCTTATTTCGTCTGCGATAAAGTTACGAAGTAATGATATAACTAAGTTACTCATTACAAGTACGAATGTTACAGATACTCCCATACCTACAGCGTTTGTAAGTGATGAAGATATGGCTAGAACTGAACACATACCAACCATCTGTACAAGGACAGGGTTGTTTTTAAATATACCGTCGGTAAATATTTTGCCGTAATTTACCTTTGGTTTGTTTTCTTTTTTCTTTTCCATGATAGCTCCTATTCTAAGCCTTCAAGTACTGTGCGTGCGTCATTAATACCTCTAAGAATGGTACTTGTTGAAATTGTAGCACCAGAGATGCCTATGATTTCATTTTCTCCGCCTGCAGCACTTGCCTTAACTTCTGAGTCCATATTTACTCCAACCATGCCTTCTTTAAAATAATCTTGTTCCATTTCAGCCCCGAATCCTGCGGATTCTGAATGGTTTAATGGAGCAAATCCTGTTATGTTGTGATCTTTATCTACACCTATTAGGTATTCAATATCGCCACCATAACCACCTGGTGAAAGGATTTGGAATACATAGCCGTCGCCAGCCTTATAGACTACTTCGATTGTGTCAGGTTTTTCAACATCAAGCTCTTCATAGCTATCTGCCTCATATACAACAGCCAAGCTTTCCTTAAGCTCTTCTTGCTGACGAGCTTCTATGATTGGCTGGGTCATATTGTTTGTAAAGGCAAGAGCTAGGGCTGTAGCTGAAGTTATAAGAAGTAATTTAAAACCTAATTTAATACTTTTATTCATTTTTCGCTCCTTTTTTTGCCTTGGCCTTACCAAAAATTCTTGGTCTAGTGTATTTTTCTATAACTGGTACTAGAAGGTTCATTAGTAAGATTGAGTATGATACACCTTCTGGATAACCGCCCCAAAGTCTAATAACTGCTGTTAAGAAACCGCAACCAATGGCAAATACAATTTGTCCTTTTGGTGTGATTGGAGCTGTTGTATAGTCTGTTGCCATAAAGAAAGCACCAAGGATTAAACCGCCTGAAAGGACTTGTTTTAGTATAAAGTCTAAGTTTACCTTATCTCCAAATATAGCAAGCATTAGAACAGTTGTTAGTATGTAAACTATTGGAATTCTAATGTGAATTACCTTTCTAATTAGTAGGTAGCAAGCACCTAGTAATAAAGCTAGGGCACTTATTTCACCAAGTGATCCTGGTATGTGTCCTATAAAAAGGTCCATAATTGAATAAGCTTTTGGATCTGATAGTGGTGTTGCCGCACTTAGCATTGATACGTCACTTACAGTTTTAAGTGTTGCTACTCTTTCTGTTGGCACGAAATTTGTCATTGTTGATGACCAAGATGCCATAAGGAATGCTCTTGCTCCAAGAGCTGGGTTTACAATGTTTTGTCCAATGCCACCAAAGAGCATTTTACAAATTATAATTGCAAAGAATCCTCCTATTATAAGCTGCCATACTGGAAGTGTAAATGGCACGTTGTAGGCAAGTAGGATACCTGTTACAACTGCTGATAGGTCTTTGATTGAGTTTTTTCTTTTTGTACATTTGTTAAATATAGTTTCAGCTAGTACACATGAGACAATAGATGCTAGTATCAAAACTAGGGCTCTATAGCCAAAGAAGTATACAGAAACAGCACCTGCAGGTATAAGTGCGATAATAACATCAAGC
>CAUPHU010000138.1:0-3997 GCA_963511095.1 uncultured Anaerococcus sp.
GTAGTAGTAGAAAAGTGTGTCTACAGTTTGGCCTTCCCAGTTTTCTTTTTCAGATACAGCTTGGATTTCTGTAGGTACTTTAGAGTTAAATACGTCTGCTTGATCGCCTAAAACTGCGTTTAGTTTTGCATCAGATGGAACGATATTAACTACTACAGATTGGATTTTTGGTGCTTGTCCTTCGTAATTTTCGTTTGGTTCTAGGGCTAGGTAAGAATCTGTTGCAACTTCTTTAACCTTGTACATTCCGTTTGTAATTGGGTTTTTCCAGAAGTCAGCTGTGTGATATTCAGTCATATCCACGCCTTCAAATCCTGCTTTTGGAAGGATTGCAAATTGTGAAAGGATTGGAATCATATTACCAACAGACTTATCCATTTCCATTGTAAGCTTGTTGCCTTCTACCTTTAGGCCTGCTACTTCTTCTGCTTTTCCTTCTTTATAATCTTCTGCACCCTTGATTGATGAGAATGCTGATTTATAAATTGAGTTTACCTTAGCACCTTTTAGGGCACCTTCTATAGAGAATTTAACATCTTCTGCTGTTAGATCTGATCCGTCTGACCATTTTAGACCGTCTTTGATATTAAATTCATAGCTCATGCCGTCATCAGCCATTGTGTAGCTATCTAGTAAGTCTTCGTTAAATTCTGTTAATTCTGGATTTGCTTTAAATAGAGATCTAAAAGTAATAACCTTGTAGATATCTCCTCTGTTCCACCAGGGTGTATCAAAGTTTGTACCTTCACCTTGTTTGTCAAAAAGCATCCTAAGTGATTTTTCACCAGAATCATCAGTTTTTGCTGTTTCTTCTACCTTTGTTTCTTCCTTAGTGTCAGCTTCGTTCTTGTCAGGTGCCTTAGCGCCACCGCCACATGCTGTTAGTAGCATAATAGCTGATAAAGCTAAACCTAAAACATAATTCTTTTTCATTTTCCCTCCTAAAATAGTAAAATTTCTTTTTCGCATTTATATAGATTTACAATCCAAACTAACTTATAAATCTTATAAAAACATTTTCCTACTAAGTCTATTATAAACCATCTTAAAACTGATTTCAAATTATTTTTGTTTTTTGAAAGTACTTTTAGTAGGCCTAGGCCATAATCCATTCAAAATCAAATTCAGTGTACTTTAGAAACTCCTTTTCTTCACCAGAATCGTTCTGCCTTTCTTCATATAAAAGTCCAAAAATTCCATCATCCGAAATTAATTCTAGGCAAGAATAGGTAAAGTTTGTATCTGTAATTTGCTTCTCCTTGATTGTCCTTAGAATATTTCCTTCCCCTACTTCCATAACCCTTACAAAACCATTGTTTCTGCCAGGTCCCTTTGGGTTTGAGACTAGGATATATTCCTTATTATCTTTCTCATATTTGCAAACTGAAACCATGCAAAAGGCTTCAGAATCAAAATCCGTCTCTACTAAGGCTTTCTCAAAACTCTCCCCATTATCATAGGAATATGAGTAAAAAATCCTGTCAGAAGTTGTCCTAGAAAATAGGATTAGAGTACCATCATTAAGCCTTATAAGCTGGCTTTCACTGGTGTTTGTAAGAGTATTTCCATCAAGGGCCGAATAATTTTCACCGTCATTAATAGACTTTGACCTCTGCCAAGTTTTGCCATAATCATCTGAGAAAATTACGGCTGCATGCTCTCTTAGG
Organism: uncultured Anaerococcus sp.; assembly: GCA_963511095.1. Classification (GTDB taxonomy): domain Bacteria; phylum Bacillota; class Clostridia; order Tissierellales; family Peptoniphilaceae; genus Anaerococcus. Next base: position 1,668 of record CAUPHU010000138.1, read on the forward strand.
TCATAGATGTCGTTGGCATTATCAGTTGTAAAATAAATAGGGACTATAATTCTACCAGAATCTGTCTGAAGGCCCCTACCAGGACATACTCCGAGAAACATCATCCTATCATCTCCTATGTCCTTTGTTATATCAACTGGATTTGACCAAGTTTTACCCCCATCTTCTGACTCTGTAAGCCAAAGATAAGATGTCTGGTGGACTTGAAGAGTAGATTTGTCAGAGTAAATATTGCCAATTAACCTATCTTTCTCGTAGATGTCTCCTATCCTATCGAATGGATAGGTATCTTCCATGATCACAGTATAATCTGTCTTTTCATGGTCCATTGTGTAGACTTGGCCATCTTTTATGTAGTATCTTTTATTAGTCTTTTCAAATAGAAGCCTGTTTTGACTGGTGTGAAATAAAATAGGATACTTTTCACCATCAAGATCTACAAAGCCTGTCCCTTTCTTACTTGTCAGGTAATTTCCATTTGATTTAAACTTATCAATCACCATATAAACTTTTGAAGCCGACTCAAAGTCAGCTGGAATTAGGCAGGTATCAATAGTATAGGATGGATTTTTGCTTTTTACATTAGGAGCCTTAAAGGGCTTAATAATATCAGAAAACCCGTCACTTTCCTTAGTTTTTATCCTTATGGCTGGCTCAATCAGCCCTCCCCAGTCACTTTCTGTCTCAAGCCTCTGGTCGCATGCTCCAAGTAAATTTCCATTTTTAAGGCTAGTAAGGCTTGGAATCCTATAATAAGGCGAACCTTCAAGGCCTGGGTAAAATAAATCTATAGCTTCACTTTTATACATAAACCCTCCCGATTTTGTAATTATTCTTAAGATATTTCCATTATAAGACTTATGCAAACATTTTCAAATGGTTTTCCTTTTCTGAAAATACTTTTGCTATATTAAGCTTTATCCATCAAAATAATCCCCCTAAACGGGAGATCTTATTTTAGTCTTCTAATTTATCTTTCATAAGCTCTATAGTCACCAAAAACGACTTATAAAAGCTTTCTATTGGCAAGAATTCTTTATTTGAGTGGAAGTTGTGGGCTCCTGTGAAATAATTTGGGGTGAATATACCTACTGTAGAAAGATACGATCCGTCTGTGCCGCCTCGCATTGGGATTATTTTTGGCTCGATTCCAAGCTTTTCAAAAATTTCCCTAAGTCTATCGACCGCTATTTTATTTTCCTCATCCATAGAATCCTTAATATTTGCGTAGACATCTTCTATTTCTATTTCAATCTTAGCTTTTTTATACCTTTCTTTCAAAATCTCTGTTATTTTATAGAGATAAGCTTTGCTAGCTTCAAATTTTTCCTTATCGTGGTTTCTTATATTAAAATCAAGTCTAAGATTCAAAACATCAGAATGTATATCAGTAACCCAAACATAGCCTTCCCTATTTTCTGTATTTTCTGGCATTTTGGCCCTATCAAGCATTTCTATAAAGTCATGGGCGACCATTATTGGATTTACCAAATTTCCCTTAGCACTCATTGGATGGGCAGGAACTCCTTTTACTTTTAAAGTCCCGCTTGCAGCATTAAAGGTTTCATAAATTAGCTCACCAATTTCGCAGCAATCAATTGTATAGGCATAATCAACCTTAAACTTGTTAAAGTCAATCTTTCTAGCCCCCCTAAGACCGATTTCCTCATCAGGGACAAAGACAATATAAATCTCTGCGTGATTGATATCAGGATTTTCCTTAAGATACCAAAGTGCGGTCATGATATTTGCAATAGCCGCCTTATTATCAGCCCCAAGGACAGAAGTACCATCTGTGAAAATTATGTCATCCCCAATATAGGAAAGGACTTCGGGATTTTCCTTTATAGAAAAAATCATCTCATCACTTAGTTTTATATCTGACCCGTCATAATATTTAATAATCTGTGGATGGATTTCATCAGAAAGCCCCACATCAACTGTATCAAGATGGGCAACCCAACCAAGTTTTTTCTGATTTTCTCCCCTCTGAGGAAGTCTCGCCTGGACGACTCCAAATTCATTTATAGAAATATCACAAAGCCCAAGCCCTTCTAAATCTTCCGCAAGAACTTTGCCTAATTCTAACTGGCCTGGGCTTGATGGGATATTTTCATTTTTCTCATCAGATTGGCTAGGAATAGCCACATATTTCAAAAAATTTTCTACCAATTTATCTTTAATAAGCTTTTTATCCATAATTATCTCTTTTCTATATTTTCTTTCTTTTATTATAGCAAATAAAAGCCTTGTGCAAAAGATATGAAAGAAAAAACGGTTCTATAATAAATCGTGTTGGTAGAAGTAAATGATACTTCTGTCATCACGAT
>CAUPHU010000139.1:0-3846 GCA_963511095.1 uncultured Anaerococcus sp.
AAGGAGAAAAGTAAAATTAATTTTACTTTTCCCCTTGACTTTTGTTAGCAGGTTTTGTATTTAAGATAATCCTTCAGCCTATATTATACAAGCGGTTTATTTTTATTGTTTTTATAATATAATATAGGTGTGAGGTGTATATGACGAACAGAAATTCTGGGAGAGTGAGAAAAAAATCTAATGCCAAGTCTCCCAACAAAAATAAACAAAAAAAATTTAGGGAGAGATCTTTTGATCTAGCGACCTTCTCTATGGTGGTTATGGTCTCATCTGTCCTTATCTTTATATTTATCCTATCATCTAGCACAGGACTTATAGGAGATGCGCTGGCAAGGACTTTTGAAAGCCTTTTTGGAAGACTAAGCCTTGTATTCCCAGTGCTTTTATTTGCTAGTTTCTTTTTGATATATAGGGAGAAATTCAGGGCTAATCTTAGCCGTATGCTTTTAATTTATGGGATATTTTTTCTAACTCTTGCTATTTTATCAAAAGATTATATTAGAAATGAACTTGCTTGGTCAGTTGAATATTCGGCCTTTAAGGGAAATCTTGGAGGCGGTTGGTTTGGCGGTCTATTTGGCTATTACATCCTAAACTTCATTGGTCATGTAGGTCTTTATATCCTATATGCGACCCTTATAGGATCATTAATTATTGATGTGAGTCCTTATACCTATAAGGAATTTTTCCTAAAAGTTAGGGACGGTTTAATAATTATAGGCCTTGGAATCAAGCATTTAGGACAAAGACTAGGGTCTAAAATTAAAGAAAAACATAAGGAATCAAGGGCTAAGAGAGAAGAGATGGAAAAACCTAGCTCAAGCCTAAAAATAAATAACAAAACAACTGAAACTAAGCCGAGAAAGGCTATCAAAAAAAGGCCAAGCCGTGAACTTGAAGAAGATATTGTTATAGAAAAACCAAGTAAAATAGCAGAAAAATCAGAAAGTAAGGACCAAGAACTAATCCGAGACTACAAGTCAAAGCAAGTAGAATTTGGTGATTTAAATGATGATTTAAAAAGAGAGTTTGCAAGCTATTCTTATCCGCCGGTTGACCTTCTGGATGATATAGACACAGACGGAGGAATTGACAATGACGAGATAAGGGCAAAGGCCAGGATCATAGAAGAAACCCTTGAATCTTTTGGAATAGAAGGAAAAATTGTTCAGATAGATGTGGGCCCAACTGTGACCTGCTATGAATTAAAACCTGCTAGGGGTGTTAAGGTATCAAAAATTGTAAGCCTTGCTGATGACCTATCCCTAAGCCTTGCCACATCAGGAATCAGGATAGAAGCGCCAATTCCAGGCAAAAGCCATGTGGGTATAGAAGTTGCCAATGATAAAAAAGAAGTTGTAGGATTTAAGGAAATTATTTCGTCTAATAACTTCATCAAATCAAGGCACGCCATTCCTTTTGCCATGGGTAAATCTATCTCGGGCGAACCTATTATATCAGCAATCGAAAAAATGCCCCACCTACTTGTATCGGGTGCTACAGGTTCTGGTAAGTCAGTTTGTATAAATACAATTATAATGTCGATTTTATACAAGCACAGCCCAGATGAGGTCAAACTTTTACTTATAGACCCAAAAGTCGTTGAGCTTTCTGTCTACAACGGCATCCCTCATCTAATTATGCCAGTTATCACAGACCCTAAAAAGGCTTCGTCTTCACTATTTTGGGCGATTTCTGAAATGGAAAAGAGATATAAACTCTTTGAAGAAAACCAGGTTAGGGATATAAAGGGCTATAAGAGGGCAGCTGAAACAGACGATTCTCTGGAAAATCTACCATATATTGTGGTAATAGTTGATGAGTTATCAGACTTAATGATGACTGCTGCAAGTGAAGTAGAAGACTATATTACAAGGCTTGCACAAAAATCGAGAGCTTGTGGAATCCACCTAATAATTGCAACTCAAAGACCAACAGTAGATGTAATTACAGGTACAATTAAGGCAAATATACCATCTAGGATTTCATTTGCAGTAACAAGTCAGATTGATTCAAGGACAATTCTAGACACTCAAGGTGCGGAGAAACTCCTTGGCAAGGGTGATATGCTTTATGCATCGGCTGATTCCATGAAGCCACTTAGGATTCAAGGAGCCTTTGTATCTGACGAAGAAGTTGTAAATGTAGTTGATTATATAAAAGGAAATAGCGAAGCTTGCTATAATGAAGAAGCTATCGAAAAGGTAGAAGAAACTGTAACAGCAGAACTAGAAGATGAAGACGAGCTTTTAGATGAAGCAATTAGAGTTATTGTCTCTGATCAAACAGCATCTGTATCAATGCTTCAAAGAAAGTTAAAGATTGGCTATGCTAGGGCGGGCAGGATTATTGACCAGCTAGAGCAAAAGGGCATTGTCGGAGGCTATGAAGGAAGTAAGCCTCGAAAAGTCCTTGTTGATAGGACATATTTTGATGATTAATAGGAGAAGAAAATGAATATTGCAAATAAAGTCACAATGGTAAGACTTGTTATGATACCAATCTTTGTAGGAGTTTTTTATCATTACGGCACAAACTATAATATAGCAGCTATTCTTTTTATGATTGCATCCTTAACAGATGCTGTTGACGGACATCTTGCTAGGAGTAGGAACTTAATTACAAATTTCGGCAAGTTTGTAGATCCCTTAGTAGATAAGGTCCTAACAATGGCAGCTTTCATAGTCCTTGTAGAAGCAGGCACAATTCCAGCCTGGGCAGTCATAATTATTATAGCAAGAGAGCTAATAATTACAGGTTTTAGGACCCTTGCTGCAGAAATGGGTATAACCATCGCAGCAAGCATTTGGGGTAAGGCAAAGACAACTAGTCAGATGATTTCACTTGTGCTTTTACTCCTATATAACCAAGCCCTTAATAAGTTTGGAATCTATGTATTCTACTTAGCAGTTATCCTTACCTTGATATCAGGAATTGATTATATAGTAAAGAATAAAAAAGTTTTAGACTTAGAGAATATTTAAAATTAGTTTGGAGAAAATATGGTAAACGATAAAGGCAAGAAATTAATATTGGGAGAAGTAATTCTTTTGATATTTCAAGCCATAGCATCCCTTGTAGGCAACTTTATCCACCAAAGATTTATGTCGGATGGGGCAAGTATTACAATTAAAAAGTTTAATTTTATTTCGCCAATGACCTGGGGCTATGGTAATATATTTCCGGTCTTGTTTATAATTTCAACCGTGCTTTTGGCAATAATTTTGATAAATGCTATGGTGAAAAATAATTATAACGAAGATAAGCTCAGTTCAAATATAGTAAGCTTTGCAGGGCTTCTGTTTTTGATGACCCCTCTTTTGATAGGGATGCAACAGATAAATATTGGCCTTATGGTCATGGTGACTGTTCAATTTATTATTTTTGCAACAAATATGGTAAGAACTAGGTCTTAAACTTTAATTATAGAAAAATTGTGATATAATAATGATAAGACATTAAGTGTATAAGGAGTGTATATGGACGCAAATAAGAAAAAAGCCCTCGACCAGGCTTTTAAGCAGATAGAAAAGAAATACGGCAAGGGATCCATTATGAAAATGGGTGAGGCTCCAAAGGTCTCAATTGATGCAATCCCAACAGGTGCGATCAACCTTGACATAGCTTTAGGAATCGGTGGTCTTCCAAGAGGTAGGGTAATTGAAATTTACGGACCAGAATCTTCTGGTAAGACAACCTTAGCCCTCCACGTAATTGCTGAAGCCCAAAAACTTGGCGACACTTGTGCCTTTGTGGATGCAGAGCATGCCCTAGATGCCGAATATGCATCTAATCTTGGAGTAAATATCGATGAGTTAATCCTATCTCAACCAGATACAGGTGAGG
>CAUPHU010000140.1:0-3732 GCA_963511095.1 uncultured Anaerococcus sp.
ATGTTCATACGTATGTCCACACGCAGTTATTAGACCATTCTTAGTAACTGAAGAAGAAAAGGCAAACGCACCAGAAGGCTTTGAAACAAAGAAAGCTATCGGTAAGGGCATGGATGGATACGAATTTAGAATCCAAGTATCACCACTAGACTGTACAGGCTGTGGTAACTGTGCTGACGTATGTCCTGCTCCAAAGAAAGCTCTTCTAATGAAACCATTCGAAGAAGAAGTTGAAAAAGAAAAAGATCACTGGACATATGCACACGAAGTTGTTGGCTACAAAGAAGATGTTATGGATGACATGACACTTAAGGGAAGCCAATTCAAACAACCACTATTCGAATTCTCAGGTGCATGTGCAGGTTGTGGTGAAACTCCATACGCTAAACTAATCACTCAACTTTACGGTGATAGAATGTATATAGCAAACGCTACTGGTTGTTCTTCAATCTGGGGAGCTAGTGCACCAGCTATGTCATACACAAAGAACCTTGCAACAGGCAAAGGTCCAGCTTGGGGTAACTCACTATTTGAAGACGCTGCTGAATACGGCTATGGTATGAAACTTGCAGCTGAAGCAAATACACACCTACTTGAAGATAACATGAACAAATTCCTAGAACTAGGCCTTGAATCTGACTACAACGCAGCATTTAAAGCATGGCTTGAAGGAAAAGATGATGTTAAAGCATCTAAAGAAGCTACAGCAGCTATTCTAAATGTTAAAGAAGAAGTTGAAGGCGAAGAAGCTAAGAAATATCTAAACAACATTCTTAAACTAAAAGACTACATGATTAAAAAATCTGTATGGATCTTTGGTGGTGACGGATGGAGCTACGATATTGGATTTGGTGGTGTTGACCACGTACTTGCAAGTGGTGAAAATATCAACATCTTCGTATTCGATACTGAGGTTTATTCTAACACAGGTGGACAAAGCTCTAAGGCTACACCACTATCAGCAGTAGCACAATTCGCTGCATCTGGTAAGAAAGTTAGAAAGAAAGACCTTGGTCTAATGATGACTTCATACGGATACATCTACGTAGCACAAGTTGCTATGGGTGCTAACCAAAACCAAACTCTAAAAGCTATTAAAGAAGCAGAAAGCTATGATGGTCCATCTATCATAATCGCTTATGCTCCATGTATTAACCACGGTATCAGAATTGGTATGGGTAAATCACAATACAGAGAAAAACAAGCTGTAGAAGCTGGTTACTGGCACTTATGGAGATTTGACCCAAGACTTGCTGACGAGGGCAAAAATCCATTCCAACTTGACTCTAGAGAACCATCTGGATCATTCCAAGAATTTATCCAAGGTGAAGTAAGATACTCATCACTTAAGAGATCATTCCCAGAAACTGCTGATGAGCTTTACCAAGAAGCAGAAAAAGCAGCTAAGGAAAGATACGAAACATATAAAAAACTAGCAGCTAAATAAAGATTATAAGCAAGGAAGAATCGCCAAATGATGGCGATTTTTTCTTTGCAAAAATACATAATATGCATAAATATATACTTTATAATAATAAAAAAGCTTTTTATGCCATTAATTTATCAGTAGAGAAAATATATGGTATAATAAAGTAAAACGAATACTTACTGTTTATACACATTGGAGGTATTATGACTATTAGATATGTAAATAATTTAGGAAAAATAACAATTGATGATTCCGTAATAGCAAATATTGCTGTTGCAAGCGTTATGCAATCCTACGGCGTTGTAGGACTAGCATCTCGTTCTGCAAAAGATGGACTTTACAAGCTCCTTGGAGTCAACAACATGCAAAGAGGAGTTGAAGTTGTAAGGCGTGACAATGGTACTGTTGCTATTTATATTTCTCTATTTTTAGAGTATGGCATAAGAATACCAGTTGTTTGTCAAAATATAATTGAAAACGTCAAATATAATATTGAAAAGTCTTTGAATGTAAATGTAGCTGAAGTAAATATCTATGTACAAGGAATCAATAGATAGGAGAAATATGAAAGTAATTGATGCAAGTAAGCTCCAACAAATGGTCATTGGGGCCTATAAATATTTAGAAGAAAATAAGTCTTACGTGGACGAATTAAATGTATTTCCTGTTCCAGATGGTGATACAGGTACAAATATGAATATGACCATGAAATCTGGTGTGGATAAGGTTAACCAAACAACCGGATCAAGTGTAGAAGAAATTACAAAAGCTCTAAGCCAGGGGACTCTTATGGGAGCTCGCGGTAACTCAGGTGTTATCCTTTCTCAACTTGTAAGGGGAATGGCCAAGGCTCTTAAGGGTAAAGATGAAATAGAGGCGGAAGATGTAAAAAATATCTTCGTAAATGCTTCTAAGACTGCCTACAGGGCCGTTATGCAACCAACAGAAGGTACAATCCTAACAGTAGCAAGAAAGATGGCTGAGAAGGCAGAATCTGCTTATGATAAAGATATCAATCTTGATGATTACCTAATAGAAATCATAGCTGAAGGTCAACAAGCGCTTGACAATACTCCAAAGCAACTTCCTGTCCTAAAAGAAGCAGGTGTAGTTGACTCTGGTGGTCAAGGACTAATCTTTTTGTTAAGAGGAGCCTTAAATGCACTTAACAATGACATAGATAAAGATGTTGATTTATCAAGTTCTGAAAGCAAGGAAGAAGGTTCTTATAAATTTGAATTCAAACTTGCTATTGGTGAAGATAAGTTTGAAAACGTAATAGATTCTATAGATAATCTTGCAACTAATTTTGATTATAAATATGAAGAAGGAATTATAGAAGCGGACCTTAGAAGTGAACACCCACAACAAATAATCTCTATACTATTAGTTGATGGTGTTTTACTTAAGCTTGATATTGAAAATCAAAATCCAGATTTAGAAAAAATTAGTAAAAAACAAGAAAAGCTTAAAAAATATGGATTTATTGCTGTATCTAGAGGTGAAGGCTATGACGAAATCCTAAAATCTATGAATATAGATAAGATTATATCAGGCGGTCAAACCATGAACCCTTCTACGGAAGACATCTATAAAAACATTGAAGAAGTAAATGCAGAAAATATTATCATTTTCCCAAATAACAAGAATATAATTATGGCATCAAAACAAGCATGTGAATTAACTGATAAAAATGCAATGGTTCTTGAGACAAGATCTATACCAGAAACATTTACAGCTATGCTTGAATTTGACGAAACAGAAGATATTGAAGAAAACATTGAGAATATGGCAGATGCAATAGAAGAGATGCACACAATTGAAGTATCAATTTCAATTAGAGATACAAGTGTGAATAATATAGAAATTAAAAAAGATGACTATATTGGAATTCTTGATGGCAAAATTGTTGCGACAGATTCAAATCTAGAAGAAACAACAAACCTAACTATTTCAGAGGCTATAGAAAAAGACGAGGACATTTCTTTAGTAACTATCTACTACGGAGAAGAAACTGATAAGAAAAAGGCTAAAGACTTAGTCAAAAAGCTATCTAAGAAACATAAAGACATAGATGTAGAGCTAGTTTACGGCGGTCAGCCAGTATATTATTACCAAGCTACCCTTGAGTAAAGAATTAACAGATATTAAGGGTATTGGACCTAAAAAGGCAAGTGCCCTTAATAGACTTGAAATATATTCAATAAGCGATTTATATTCTTTTTATCCAAGAGAATATGAAGATAGAAGAAATAAGGCCAGTGTCTTACAAGCTAAGGAGAATAGGTCTTACTATTTTGCGT
>CAUPHU010000141.1:0-3731 GCA_963511095.1 uncultured Anaerococcus sp.
ATTTATCGGAAGAATCGACGACATGGGAGAAGACGGCATGAGACTAATCTATGATCTTAAAACAGTCCTAGACAACTACGGCCTAGAAAGCGAAATCATAGCAGCCTCAATCAGAACAAACAAACACCTAGAAGAATCAGCCCTAGCAGGAGCTCACATAGCAACAATCCCAGGTACCCTATTTGAAAAAATGTGGACCCACCCACTAACTACCCAAGGAATCGAAAGCTTCAAAAAAGACTGGGATAGCTTCATAGAAAAAAGTAAGTAAAAACACAAAATAAACTACTTGGTAAAACTTGGTAGTAGAAAAAAGAAAAGTAAAAACAAAAGAAAAAATAGTAAAATTTCAACAATTACAAAAACCAGGCACAGATTTAAACGATCTTTTGCCTGGTTTTTATTGTTTGTTTTACTTGAATGAGAGATCTAAAGACAGAAAAGCAAAAGAGCATGTTATTACGACGGTTTGATTAATATATAACTCAGGATTCAAGAAAATGGAGCAAAACAGGGGCTTGTAGATATAATCGCCGTATAGTAACTGTGGATACTACAAGGTAAGCAGGTATTTTTTTCTCTTAAAATATAGTATAATTTAGTTTTAGCCTATAAAATTTTTGAAAACAAGGGAGAGATTATGAATAAAGCTGGAGTTTTACACATTGGTGAAAGTTTTATGGCCTATGCTAAGGATGTAGATGTATTAAATATTAGAATCAGGGCCGATAAGGAAGATGACTTTGAAGTGAGTCTTCTTTTTACCTATAAATTTGATTTCCCTCATAAATGGGAAGAAATTAATATGGCAAAGACCTTTGAGGATGAGCTTTTTTCTTACTATGAAGTTGATGTTAGCTTATCTGATAAGAGATTTGAATATTTCTTTAAGATAATAGAAGGCGAAAAGATTTATTATCTAAGCGAAATTGGCCTTGGTGAAAAATCACATTTGGATGATATAAGTTTCACACCTTTTCAGATGCCTTATATAAATGATGCTGATATATTTCATCCTGTAGAATGGATGAAGGATGCGGTATTCTATCAGATTTTTGTGGAAAGATTTAGTAGGGGAGATTTCTTAAAGGATGATTCTTATATAAACCAAGATTGGGAAGATAAGCCAAGCCCACATTCATTTGTCGGTGGCGACCTTAAGGGAATTGTAGAAAAGCTTGATTATATAAAAGACCTTGGTGTAAATGCTTTATATCTTACACCTATTTTTAAATCTCCGACCAACCACAAATACGATATTATGGATTATTTTGAAATTGATCCACACTTTGGAAAAAAAGAAGATTTCAGAAACCTAGTAGAAAAGGCTCACGAAATGGGAATTAGGATTGTCTTAGATGCTGTATTTAACCATATGAGTCACAAGAATCCTATCTTTATGGATGTGAGAGAAAAGGGGAAGGCTTCAGAGTTTTTTGATTGGTTTTTTGTTGATGGAGATATGGTCGATATAGAAAAACTAAATTACGAAACTTTCGCCCACGTTTATAATATGCCAAAACTTAACACTTCAAACCCAGAGGTTCAGGATTATCTGATTAAGATAGGCAAATACTGGATAGAAGAATTTGACATTGACGGCTGGAGGCTTGATGTATCTGACGAAGTAAGCCACGATTTTTGGAAGATTTTTAGAAAGGAAATTAAGGCTAGCAAGAAAGATTGTGTTATAATTGGGGAAAACTGGCACAATGCAGAAGCTTTTCTTAGGGGAGATGAATTTGATTCTGTAATGAACTATGCCTTCACGAATACTGCCATTGATTATTTTAAGGGAGAAATTTCTGCGAAAAAGGCAAGCGATAATTTAAATATGGTAATCATGAGAAATAGAGATCAGGCAAATAGGATGATGCTAAATTTCCTAGATACACACGATACGCCAAGATTTATTACAGAAATAAAGGGAAATAGGGATAAGTTTCTGGCTGTCCTTGCCATGAGCACTCTATATATGGGAGCAAATTCTGTTTATTATGGGACAGAAATCGCCCTAGAAGGCGGCAAGGATCCTGATTGTAGGAGAGGATTTCCTTGGGAGAAACTTCATCAAGAAAAGCCGCTTACAGAAAAAATCAAGGAAATATTAGCTATCAAAAAACATGGTGTCATAAAAAATGGATCTATAAAGATTTATAGCAAGGAAGATATTCTGATCATGAAAGATTTGACCAAAGAAAGGCTTTGGGTCTGGCAATTAATTTAGGAAATCCTATAGACTTTGAAATTGATTCTAAAATCTGTCTTTCAAATAATTATGAAAACAAAACTCTAAATGAAAATAGTTTTGTAATTTGGGAAAGCTAAAAATTTATTGTAAATTCAATTTAACAAGCGATAAAACACTAATAAAACTTGCGGAAAGCTTTAAATTCTGCAAGTTTTGGGTCTATTATTTTATTTAAAAATTTAATCTTGACTAATTTACTAGGAATTGTATAATTAGACTATAATAAAATTGACGTTAAAAAGAAGAGAACACAATGACAAATATTACAGAGAAGTTATTTTGCTGAGATTAACTATAGGAAGCTTGTGTTTATGCATCTTTAAGTCGGATTTGTGAATTAAGTAGCAGATCCCAGGGTCGCCTGTTATAGCGAGAGGAGTTTATTGACTCCGTGTTGAGGTTCCTATTTTGTAGGAATGAATAAAGGTGGAAACACGATTACACTCGTCCTTTTTTTGGGACGAGTTTTTTTGCGTTAATTTATAAAATAATGAAGGGAGATATTATGAAATATTTAGCACTATTAGTGGGCTTGGCACTTTTTTATGGCCTAAGCCTTATGAAAAAGAAGGGTTTATCCTTCTCCATGAGGGTAATTACTGCATCAATTCTTGGAATTGGTCTTGGATTTATCTTTAAGGGAGAGACCGAACTATTTGGAATTTTTGGGGAAATTTATGCAAACATGCTCTTTGCCCTTGTAATTCCTCTACTATTGGCATCTGTAATTAAGGTTGTTATATCAAATGAATCTATAAATAGACTTAAGTCAATTGGGCTTAAAACTGTTGGGATCTTAAGTCTCCACAATGTTTTAGGATCAATACTTGGGGTAATTTTAGCTGTAATCTTTAAAATCGGAAAGGATTCGAATATCCCGCTCCCAGAAGCAGCAGAAGCCAGGGAAGTGCCTACATTTGCCCAAGCAGTTATAGACTTTTTCCCAAAAAATATCATAGATGATGCTGCAAATGGCAGGGTAATTCCAATAATTGTCTTTGCAGTCCTAATCGGTTTTGTGACACTCGCATTAATTGAAAAGGGCAAAGAAAAGGAAGTTAAGCCATTTGTTGATTTTATCTTTGCTTTTTCAGAAATCATAAATAGGCTGGTTAGCCTTGTAACAAGCTTTACTCCTTATGCAGTCCTATCCCTAATTGCATCTGCAATTGCAAGGATTGACTACACTGCGATAAAGCCATTGGTATTTATCTTATTACTAACATACGTCGCAAGCTTTATCCATTCCTATGTTACAACTGGAGCGCTTTTAAGTATTTTTGCAAAGCTAAATCCATTTAAGTTCTTTAGGAAAAACTTCTCTGTACAGGCCATTGCTTTTACAACCCAATCTTCTGTAGGAACTATTCCTGCAAACGTCGATAACCTTGAGAAAAACCTAGGAGTGTCTGAAAAAATTGCATCCTTTGTTGCCCCAGCCGGAGCTACCATGGGTATGCCAGGCTGTGCAGGATTTTGG
>CAUPHU010000142.1:0-3645 GCA_963511095.1 uncultured Anaerococcus sp.
AATTCATATGTTTGAGGTAAGAAATTAGAAGTGCAACTTTTTGGGGGTACCATATGTTCCCCAACCCGCTCCCCCTTAAACCCCCTTCGGCTACCCCCTCAGGCCGGCTCCTATGGCGGAGGGCATGAGCAGTAGATTTCCTTTGGAAATCTTTTGTTAGTATAAGGCTATTCCTTTGTATAAGACTTGCTATATCCAACTGATTTTGACATTCATTCGCCTAAAATCTGATAACTCGGCTAAAGCCTCAAACAAATCAGATTTTTAACGGCTCATTCACTTTCAAAATCTCCCGATAAATTATAACCTTGAGAATTATATGAAACACCAGACCACGCTTCGACTAAGAGAGCAAAGCTCTCGCATGGAGAAGCCTCTGGTGATCTTTATAAAACACATATGGTAAAGGAGTCTAGTTACAATTAAAACAAAAGAGTAACCCTAACCAGCAATGTTTGGCAAAGCCAAACGAGCCGAGTATTACTTATACCTCGAGATTATTTCTCTCAAGATTAAGACCTAAATTCTAATCAAGAAGCCCGTTAAGAAAATCGCATTGTCTGAGCGTAGCGAGTTTGCGATTTTTAGGGCTTTGATAATTAGAATGATAGTGCGGATATATGTAAATATATACAAGGTCATTTTCCCTACAAATAAAAGCTTGCAGAATGCAAGCGACCTTATTCGCACTCCGCTAAGGAGCCGCTTGTGGGGTGTAACGGAGAGGGGGTTCAAGGGGGAGGCCGATGAGGACCCATGCGGAAGGGGCCTTGGGCCTCCCCCTTTATACGAAGATTCAACTGTAAATAAAATAGAATAATTATAAAATTAAAATCAATTTTATAAAAAGTATAGATAATTGTAATTTATCCAGGATAAAATAAAAAACGACCATAAAGGCCGTTTCAAATCTTATATAAGTCCCTTCTGACTCTTCTTAATAAATCTCAATCTCTTCTTTTCCTTCTCAAGATCATCAAGGATTTTCTCCACATTTCTTAGGCTTTTCGCTACATCAAGCTCTCTCATTCTCATTTGAGTCCTAAGACCTATGTCTCCAAAAATCCCATCTACTCTTGCCTGTCTTGGCATTTTTGCAGGCAGTCTTAGGTTTTTCGCCAAATCTTCATCATAAATAAGAAGGTCTGCCTCAAGTCTTAAAAGCTCTTTTTGGACCTTGTTGATATTAGAATTTAGCTTATCAGTCCTCTTATTTCTTATAATATCACCAAAAATATTGCCCCTAAATATTTCAGATGTGGTAAACTCGTATTGGTTGTCCATATTAGCCATGGCTCTTTTGATCATAGCCCTCACTTGTCTAACTTTCCTAATCATTTTGTCTGTCTTAACTATTTGTAAATCTATATTCATAATTAATACCCCTCTGCTAAAGTCTTTTTTAATTTATACCCATTTTTTAAAATTGACCTAAATTTTATGATTAGTATAATTTATACAAAAGATACAGAAATGAGGAATATATGGCAGAAATACTATTTTATAATACAAAACACGCAAAAGACTACGACAAATTTAAGGAAATTTGCGAAAACCACGAGGTAGAAATCATAGAAGTAGACGAAAATCACATAGATCACTACGTAGGCTATCTTCTAGGTCTTGAAGGCTTTTCTGATGAGAAAAAAGACCCAGAAAACCCAGAAGCTCACGTAGACTTCGACTTTATCCTATTCTCCAACTTTGACAACGAGAAAATGTTCAGAGTAATGGATGATCTGAGAAACTCCGGTGCAAACGTCCAACACAAAGCCGGCACAACAGAAAACAACATCCGCTGGAGCCTAAGAGACCTACTCATAGAAAACGACAAAGAAGCAAGAACCATGGGCCTAATCCACAAAATAAACGGCCAACTAGAAAAAGCATCAGAACTAAAAGAAAAATACGGCGAAGACGCCAAGACAAAAGAGTTAATCACAGAAATAAAATCCTTCTTCCAAGACTCATCAATCTTTGAAATAGACAAAGCAAAAGACTATTATTTAAAGCTAATGGACGAGAACTTGAGAGTTGAAAAAGAAAATAGATAGTTTATCCTTGATAAATTAAATTAACCCCATCATTGATGGGGTTTTTCTCCGAAATAAATTATCTTTGTATTAAATCCAAGATTTATCATTATCTTTAGTAGAATTATTTTATATACTGTTGAATCTTAGTAATTTTGTAAATTAGTATAAACTTTTCCACTTACAGTTGAATCTTCGTTCAAAGGGGAGGCCCTAGGGGGCGGCAGATGCCCCCTGACCCGCCTCCCCTTAAACACCGAACAAGCCCGTCGGCTCGTGGAGACCTACACCCCCGTCTGCTCCTTAGCGGAGTGCGGAAAATGTTGCTTGCATTCTGCAAGCTTTTATTGGTAGGGGTGATAACCTTGTTTAAGTTGACTGTTATTCCTACAGATTTCTAAACATCAGGTTGCTGAAAATCGCAAACTCGGCTAAAGCCTCAAACAGTGCGATTTTCTTAACGCAACCCTTGTTTAGAAATCATGGCCAAGTAGATGAGTAATTTAATTTCGGTGTATGAGTATTATTAGGCTCGTTTGGCTTTGCCAAGCATTGCTGACACTAATTTTTTCGGAAAGAGTAGTACAAATACTTTAGATATAGTCGAAAGCATTATCCCTATTTCTGAAAAAAAGAAGTATAGTAAAAATGTTATCATCAACCTTTATTAGCATGAAGGAGGTGAGAACATGCGTGAATTGATTAACTTCATAGTTGCTGTAGCAGCACAAGTAGTTGGTAACTTACTGTGCAAGTGGCTATATAGCAAGAAAAAAGATGATAACTAGCACAAAAGAAAAAAGACGAGCGGGCGGCTCGTCTTTTTTTTGGTAAGTCCATGCAACTTGATTAACTTCATGGTTGATATTAGTATACCAAATAATAATAATAATTCAACCTTAACACATATAATTAAAATAGACAAGATTTTCAATATATAGCCGCCACAAAAGAAAAAAGACAAGCTAGAACTCGTCTTTTTGTTGGTCGAAACCATGCATCATCTCTACAGTATCATGGTTACTATTAACATACCCAACAATGACAATACTTCAACCTTCGCACAAATAATCGATGGATAGATATATTAAAAATACAAACTTTATAAAAGTAAAGACTGATCTGTTATAGTTTTTTTATATTCAAGATATATTATTTTTTTTATTACTTAAGATAAATCATTGTCTTATGACTAATTAGTATATATTTTGATTCTTCGTAATTTTGTAAATTAGGATACTATTCTACTTACAGTTGAATCTTCGTTCAAAGGGGAGGCCCAAGGATTTTTTCACTATGTGAGTCTAGTATTCCAAGAAAGATTTTCTTTAAACTTTAGTTTTGATTTTATCTTTATATTATATGTTTTTTTAGTCATTGACATGACTGCTTCGTTCAAAGGGGGAGCCCCAAGGACCCTTCCGCCGCTCTCGGCCGCTTGGGCAAATTGTCCTCATCGGCCTCTCCCTTGCACCCCCTCTCCGTTACACCCCACAAGCGGCTCCTATGGCGGAGGGCATGAGCAGAAGATTTCCTTTGGAAATCTTTTGTTAGTATAAGTGGTATGGATACAATAAATAGTACAATTTAAAATCGAACATATGATACAATA
>CAUPHU010000143.1:0-3592 GCA_963511095.1 uncultured Anaerococcus sp.
GGAACTATTACAAATGCTGCAGATTTCTTAGTAGGAAATGGTGCAAAAGATGTCTACTTAGTTGCAACTCACGGTGTATTTTCAGGAGATGCAATAAAGAAATTGGAAAAACCATCTGTAAAAGAAGTAATTATAACAGATACTATAGAGCTTAAAAAAGAAAAGAAAATAGATAAAATCACTCAATTATCAATCGCACCACTACTTGCTGAAGCGATTAATAGGATTAACACCTATGAATCAATCAGTGGACTATTTACGGTTATAGAATAATGTATTTTATTGTAGGATTAGGAAACCCAGGCTTACAGTATGAAAACACCAGACACAATGCTGGTTTTATGACTATTGACTATTTAGCAAATAAATATGATACAGATGTAAGAAAATCTAAATTCAAATCTCTTTATGGTCAGGGAATGATCTCTGGCCAAAAAGTTATGCTTATAAAGCCACAAACCTATATGAATAATTCTGGTGAAGCCATAAGAGATATTAGAAATTTTTATAAATTTGATATAGATAAGCTAATAGTAATCTATGATGACATAGATATAGATTTTGGTACTATAAGAATAAGGAAAAAAGGATCTGCTGGAAGTCATAATGGTATGAAGTCAATAATATACCAGATTCAAGATGATAATTTTCCAAGGATTAAAATTGCAGTAGGTAAAAAGCCAGATTATATGGATCTTGCAAACTTTGTCTTAAGTGGTTTTTCAAAAGATGAAGTTTCTATAATTGAAGACGAAATTAGACTTGCTGCAGATGCAGTAGAAATAATGCTAGAATCTGATATTGATAAGGCGATGAATAAATGTAATTCAGTCAAATTGGTGAATGATGACGATGAATAGATTAATTGAAAAATTAATTGATGTTGACCAGATTAATAAAATTAAATACCAAATTGAAGAATACTCACCACTTTATGTTCAAGGTTTAAGTGAAGGTATTAAGCCTCACTTGGCCTTGAGTATTTTTGATTTACTTGATAAAAATGTTGTTATCATAGCGGAGAATGAAAAGAAAGCACAAAGATATTTGGATGAAATAAATCAGATAGAAGAAATTGCTAAGTATTATCCTGCTTTAGATACAAATTTTTATAATATAAAATCAATAGATGATAAAAAAATCAACCAAAGGCTAGATGTATTAATAAGATTATCTAGATATGACAAATTTATAACAGTTACTACTTTTGAAGCTCTTAAAAATAAATTAACTTCTTTAGATAGATTTAATAAGTCTTTTGTTAGAATTGATGAAGAGAGCTTAGTAGATATAGATAAACTTATCGAAAATTTGCTTGCTCTTAATTATAACCCAACAGATTTTGTTGAAGATAGAGGAGATTTTGCAAGAAGAGGGTCTATATTTGATGTATGGCCTAACAACTATGAAAATCCAGTAAGGATTGAATTATTTGATGATGAAGTTGACTCAATAAGAATTTTTGATAAAAATAGCCAAAGAACTATTAATAAAATAAGTGAAATAGAAATATCTCCAGCAAGCGAACTTTTGTATGATTCAGAAGATTATGCCAAAGTTATTAATGCAATCAATAAAGAAGTTGAGGAAAAAATTGTATCAAGCACTAATGATCAAAAACTGGTTGATAAATATAAACAGATAGTATCTTTTTTAGATCAGAGCATGTATGTTGCAAATAAAGATTTGATAAATGCTTATAGGTTTGATAATTATTCAACATTCCTTGACTACCTATCAGATGATGCGGTTTTTATATTTGATGATATATCAAGAATTTTTGAATCAGTTAAGGAAGAAGACGAAAAATTTCTTTTAGATTTAACATACCAGTTGGAAAATGGTGAAGTATTTGCTTCGTTTTCGAATTATTTGATTGATTCAGAAACAATCTACGAGAAAATTGAAGCAAGTTCTATAATAAATCTAACTTCTATTCTTAAAAGGGCAAAGTTGTATTCTCCAAGAAAAATTATTGAATTTAAAACAATAGAAGCCGAGAATTTCAATAAAAATATAGAGGAGTTTATAAAAACATCAATAAATCTTGCTCAAAATAATAAAAAGATATTTATTTTTGCAGGCTCTAAATCAAGAAAAGATAGCCTTTTACAAAGTTTCATTGATTATAACTTTTTGCTGGCTGGAGACGAAGAAAAAAATCTTAATTTTGATAAAGTTCCTGTAATAATTTCAGATAAGAAAGCTAATGAAGGTTATTTTGTAAAAGATTTAGATTTACATGTATTTACAAGTAAAGAAATATTTGGAAAAACTGTAAGTTCAAAAAAACCTAAGAAAAAAGTTTCTTCAAAAAATATAATTAATTATTCGGATTTGGAAATAGGCGATTATGTTGTCCATGAAAATAACGGTATAGGTGTATACCAAGGAATTCGTAAAATTGAAAGAAATGATGTAGAAAAAGATTTTATTCTTATAGAATACAGGGGAAATGATAAACTTTATATACCTGTTGATCAGATGGACCTTGTAAGTAAATATATAGGAAATAAGGGTGAGAAGCCAAAACTATCTGCTCTTGGTTCGGTACAATGGCAAAAGTCGAAACAGAGAGCAAAAAAAGCGGTAGACGAGATCGCTGATGATTTGGTAAAACTCTATGCTAAAAGGTCTAAAGAAAAAGGCCATGCTTTTTCTAAGGATACAACATGGCAAACAGAATTTGAAAACTCTTTTCCATATGATGAAACCTATTCGCAATTAAGGAGTCTTGATGAAATCAAAGCTGATATGGAAAGCGATAGACCTATGGATAGACTTCTTTGCGGGGATGTTGGATTTGGTAAAACAGAAGTGGCTCTAAGAGCCGCATTCAAGGCTATAATGGATGGTTATCAAGTTGCCTTTTTGGTACCTACTACAATCCTAGCTAACCAACACTATCACACAATGCTTGAAAGATTCAAAGATTTTCCAATATCTACAGCAATGCTATCAAGGTTCAATACAAAAACTAAGGATAAGGAAATATTGAAGGACATAAAATCTGGTAAGGTTGATATAGTAGTTGGAACCCACAGACTTCTATCAAAAGATGTTAAGTTTAATAAGCTAGGGCTTTTGATAATTGACGAAGAGCAAAGATTTGGAGTTAAGCATAAAGAAAAGTTCAAAAAGTTTAAGGCTTCGATTGATGTTTTAACTTTATCTGCAACCCCGATACCAAGAACTCTTCAAATGTCCTTATCAGGAATCAGGGATTTATCTACCCTAGACGAACCACCAGAAGAAAGATTACCCGTAAATACTTACGTTTTAGAATATGATTCTTCGATAATAAGGGATGCCATTTTAAGAGAACTCAATAGAGATGGTCAAGTTTATTTTGTTTATAATAGGGTTAACGATATTGAAAAACTTTACCTAAAAATAAAAGAACTAGTTCCAGAAGCAAGACTTGAAATAGTCCATGGTCAAATGAGCCCACGTCAGATTGAAAACATAATGTTAGAATTTATTGATGGCGAGATTGATATTCTCCTTGCCACAACAATAATAGAAACAGGTATGGATATAAAGAATGTAAATACTATAGTTATTTATGATGCAGATCTCATGGGTTTATCTC
>CAUPHU010000144.1:0-3523 GCA_963511095.1 uncultured Anaerococcus sp.
GACATAACTTTTGATTTTAGGCCAAACCTTACATAATAAGCAGGTCCTCCCCTGTAGGTCCCGTCTGATAATTTCACCCTATAAATTTGTCCTAGAACTGTTTCTGCAAAGGTGATTATCATGCCGAGTAAAGCTGTAATCCACATCCAGAAAATCGCTCCAGGTCCGCCTGCAACAAGGGCTGTAGCAACTCCTACTAGAGATCCTGTCCCAACTTGACCACCCACTGCTGTTGCAAGGGCAGCAAAGCCTGACACATTTGAATCAGATTTTAAATTTTTCTTTATTACGTGGAAAATATCCTTAGCATATCTAAACTGCGGAAATCCAAGCCTTATTGAATAGTAAAGCCCTACTCCCAAAAGGACATAGCCAATCACATTGGACCACATAAAGTTTGCTATTTCTATAAAAATATTCATAATACTCCTTTAATTTACAACGTTTTTTTCTTCACCTGCATCAAACGATTTTATATTATCGATTGCAATTTCAAGTAATCTTTCACGTGTTTCAACTGGTCCCCATCCCATGTGTGGGGTGATTATTATATTATCATAAGCTAGCATTGGATTGTCATCGTTGATTGGCTCAGTTTTATTTACATCAAGACCTGCCGCAAAAATCTTGCCAGAATCCAAACCTTTCATGAGAGCCTTTTCATCAATTAGGCCTCCCCTCGCTGTATTTATGATAATTACGCCGTCTTTCATCCTTGAAATCGAATCTTCATTGATTATATCTTTTGTTTCATAATTTAAAGGCAGATGAAGGTCTATTATATCGGATTTTTCAAAAATTTCATCTTTGTTCACATATTTTACGAAATCCTTCGCCTCATCATTTTGGCTCCTGTTATAAGCGATGACATTCATCCCCATTGCCTTATAGATTTTGGCTGCTGCAAGGCCAATCTTGCCAAGTCCCATAATTCCAATAGTTTTGCCAACTAGTTCTATTAGTGGAAAATCTCCAAAATACCAAAAACCTTCCTTCGCCCAGCGGCCCTTTTTAACTTCCCTATCGTGATGGCCAACCCTAGTTGTAACCTCAAGTAAGAGAGCAAGAGCAAATTGAGCCACAGCGTCAGTTCCATAGGCAGGCACATTTGTCACAACAATTCCATTTTCCCTCGCCGCCTCTAGGTCAACAGAATCATAGCCTGTCGATAAGACTCCGATATATTTAAGTTTAGGCAAGCTTTCTATAAGATCTCTTGTAATTTTTGTATAGCAAAGAAGGAGAATTTCAGCATCCTTGGCTCTTTTAATTATTTCTTCTTTATCGTTTGGGCAGTCCTTATAGACTGTGACATTTCCTAGCTTCTTTAGGCTATCGAAACTCATGTCGCCCGGATTTAATGGTTTGGAATCAAGAATTACGATATTTTTCATAAAAATCCTCCTCTAGTTTTTTAAATTCATCTTCATTTAGGCCGAAATCTCCTAGGTCAAAGCGTCCTAGCCTATGAAAGTCAGATCCACCTGACATTATTAGGTCGTATTTTTCGGCAAATTCTTTTGCTCTTTCAAAATCTCCGTCAACCATCCTTGAGTGGTTGATTTCAACCCCTCTAAGGCCGTAGCCAGCGTATTTTTCTATCTCATCCCAGTTGTCATATTCTTGAGGATGGGCAAGGATAGAAAGGCCGCCGTCAGCATTTACTGCATCAATTGCATCCTTTACAGGAATATAGCCCATAGTTTTTGCAAGTTCGTCAGTAGTTTTTTCGTTAAAAATATCCTTAAAGCCTTTGTTTTCCATCTCTTTTGGATACTTATCCTTAAGGGCCCAAAATATATCTGACTTATATATTATAGAATTTGGGGCAAATCTTTTGACAAAATCATAGTCTAAGTCGAACCCCTTCTTTTTAAGGTCTGGCAAAAGAGAAATGTGATAAGCTTCTCTTTTTTTGTTGGTAATAGCATTTAGCTTGTCAATTTCCGGAGTGGAATCTGGCAAAAATAGGCCAACTATGTGGACTTTTTTGTGAGAATCAAAGTCGTAGGCCGATATTTCAAGACCCTTTATTAGCTTAATATCAAAGTCTTTTCCTATTTCCTTGATCTTTTCGAAATGATCTGCCCTGTCGTGGTCTGTAATTGCTATGGTTTTAAGCCCAGCTTTAGTCGCCATTTCTATTACTTCTTTTATATCATAATCACCATCTGAATAAGATGTGTGCATGTGTAAATCTGCGTATTTCATAAGTTCCTTTCTTTTTTGGAAGAATTTCAAATAAAAAAGGAGCCGTTTTACCAGCCCCTATTTTTATTTATTTGGAGTCAACTTAACTGTAGATGTGAGAATATCAGAATATGTGTATGACACTACTCTTTCAACATCAAATTCGTTGTTGACCTTAACAGTAAACACACTTGGGAATGCATCTACAATGACACCTGTCTTGGTTTTAACTCTCTTCCTGCCCATGTCGGCCTTTAGGATAACCTCTTTGCCAACACTATTTTCTACTTCTTTTCTAATATCGTGAACTGATTTTTGTGCCATCTAATCATCCTTCCATTTGATACTTCTAGCATTATACGGTCGGAGGGCACTTTTGTCAAGAAAACTATTATTATACACTAGCTAAAACCAATGTCAAATATTTTTTAAAGTTTTTTTACACGTTTGAAACGGCTACTTATCAATATCTTATATGTGTTTATAGAAAGCTAAATATGCTTTGTAAGTTTGATATAGGTCTGCTTTTGAAATTAATTCTAGTGGAGCGTGCATAGACACTACTGGAGTACCGCAATCAACTACGGACATGCCGTATTCTGCAAGGATATAGGCAATTGTGCCGCCGCCACCTTGGTCGATTTTTCCAAGCTCACCTGTTTGCCAAATTGCTTTTTCTTTTGCAAAGGCTGTTCTTACTTCTGATAAATATTCGCCATCAGCATCGTTTGAGCCACCCTTTCCACGAGCGCCTGTGTATTTTGTAAGGGCAACACCGTGACCAAGTTTGGCAGTATTTAGTGGTTCTGTCGCATCAAGATAGCCAGCATCTTCTGCAAGGGTTACGTCAGCTGAAAGGACTTTAGAGTTTCTTAGAGCTCTTTTTAGGCTAACAATATTGCCTTTTTCTTGGGCTGCTAGGATTTCAAGGACCATATCTTCGAAAAATTGGCTGGTCATGCCTGTCGCACCAACAGATCCAATTTCTTCCTTATCAACGAAAAGACCTACTAAAGTTTTTTCTGGCACATCTTTTATATCAAGAATTGCCTTAAGAGATGCAAAAGCACATACCTTATCATCGTGTCCGTAAGCCATTATCATTGACCTATCAAAGCCAACTTCACGGGCCTTTGTAGCTGGGACAACATTGAGTTCTGCCACAAGGAAATCTTCTTCAACTAGTCCGTATCTATCGCTTAGGTATTTCAAAACATTTTTCTTGATAGGATTTTCTTTTTCATCCTTAAGTGGAATTGAACCTACCATGATATTTAATTTCTCGCCTTCAATTACTTCGCCTGCCTTCTTTTGGTTAAGGTCTGCTGATAGG
>CAUPHU010000145.1:0-3515 GCA_963511095.1 uncultured Anaerococcus sp.
TGCTGGTTCTGGAGTGTTTTTTTCTAAGTCTTCAAGGCTATCTAGCTCGTGTTATAGAAGGGCTTGTTGGATTAGGCTATCTATTTTATCAGCCTGATCTCTTAGAATCATTGATAGGCCTAGGATTTCAGCTTCTGATTCGTCGTAGAGAGGATTTATTTCTATAATCGATCTCTTCTTTTCTTCTAGGGCTTTTTCTAATTCTTCAGTAGCCCTTTTTAGCTGTTCTTCTGTATAGTTAGATTCTTTTAGTGGTGTGTATTTGACATCACCAACTACTTCCTTTTTAAAGAGGTCAGCCATTGAGTTTAGCTTTTTGATCCTAGCTTGTGCCGCCTTATCTGCTTTTTCTTGTTTTAAAGAATTTAAAGATGCTGCCATTAGCATAGGAGCTTTTTCTGCTTTAGCTTTTTCTTCTTCTGCCGCTTTGATTTCTGATGTCTTAATTAGCTTTTCGCCCTCTTCTTTGTCTATTACGTCAAGTCTTAGGAGGGTGTTGGCAGGAAGTCTGTATTCATCGATATTATCGATAAGAGCTTCTTTTTCTTCTTTAGATGTTGGGTCTATATAGGTAATCTTTAGGGCATTTTTGCCGTCTTTTGCTTGGATTGGTGCCACATAGTCTGTAAGCTTTTTCTCATCTTCAGTGTCATTTAGCAAATATTTTGTAAATGGAAGCTCTGCAAAAGGATTTACCTTTTCTTCGCTGTAGTTTTCGTAATCTCTTACTACTTGGTCTCTTGATACGAAAAAGTCGTCATTGCCTGCCTTTTCGATTGTGACGTCGATTTTGCCAAGAACTTTTTCTCCGTCCATTTCTACTATATAATAAAGAGAATAATCTCCTGGCTCTGCGTCTTCATCAAATTTGACATCAACCTTTACTGATCCGGTGTAGATTAGTTTGGTTTTTATTTTGTAGCCCTTGTAGTCGTCTGTTTCGATTTCTTCGATTTCTCTTTCCATTTTTTCGCCGTCTGAGGTCACTTTTGAATCTGTGATGTAGTTGTCTAGTTCAAGTGATTTGACCTTGCTATCTTTTAGGGCGAAAACAGAAATTGTATATTCTTTTTCTAGGTCGTCGCCTTCGATTCCGAAGCTATAGGAAAGGGTGAAGTGGTTTGTCGCACCGATTGTTTCTTTCTTTAGTCTCTTTGTTGGATCGAGGGCGTCATAAAGAGTGACCTTGAAAGGTTTTTCTTTTTTATCTTCTTCCTTTTCCTTGCCTTTTTGGCTTATGTAGTTTTCGTTTTTTGACTCTTTTTCTACTTGTGGAAGAGGGGCTCTTCTTAGCTCGTTTGAAGCAGGGGCTTGTGGTGTAGTCTGTGGGTTTTCTTTTATTTCTGTTGTTGGTGTTGTGTTTATTGCTGCTTCTGGTAAAAGTTTTGTATCTTCTGTTGGCTTTGTCTCTTCTGTTGGGTTTGCCTCTTCACTTTGGCTTGTCTCATCTTGTATCGAGTCAGGTTTGGTTAGTCCTTCAGTAGCACTGGCATTTAGCGGCAAGCTTAGGGCTAGAGCTAGCGAAAGGATTCCATATCCTAATTTATTTTTATTCTTTTTCATAACATCCTCCGATTAACTATATTTTATCATATTTTTACATTTTTACAAGCGTTATTTTATATATGTTGAATTTTAATGAATATTTCTAAAAAGTCATTTAGTTTACAAATATTTACTAGCTTCTCTTATAGATAGGGCTGATAAATCGTTTTTGTTTTCTTCAATGAAATCTCTGACCCAGCCCGGGTTGGTCTTTGAATATTCTCTTAGGGCCCAGCCTATGGCCTTTTCTATAAAAAACTTTTCGTCCTTATCCTTTGTCGGGATTTCTAAGTTGATTTTGATAATTTTTGATAAGAGGTCAGTTTTAGTCCTATCCTTATATTTTCTCTGGTGGCCGATTGCGATTCGCCTTAGCCAAAAGTTGTCAGATTTTGCAAGGTCCAAGATTTTTATTTCAAAATCAGGACTTTCCATGCCAAGCGATCCAATAATGGTGTCAATATTATCAATTGTATCCCACCAAGGTCGGATTTTTGCAAGGCCTACTAAGTTGTCAAAGTCAGAAGACTCTAGGAGATGGGCCTGGACTTTTAATATATCAAGGCCTAGGTAATTTATCTCCCTCATAGGATCCCTAAAAAGAGCTTCTAAAAAATCCCAATCGATTTTTGTAGATTTTTTTCCTTCCTTTATATAGGCCTTAGATATGTCTCGTCTTTTAGGAGCTCTTATGCCGTAGAAGGCGAATATGCCGTAGAAGGCGAAGAGATTTCTCATATAGGCTTCCATAGGCTTTTGGTCGAAAGGATTGGCATTTGCGGCAAAAACTTTTTTGATTTCTATAATATCCATCTAAAAATTTTCTAGTCTGATATAGCCTGTAGGGCCGTAGATAGCCCACTTGGTTGACCTTAAAAGGTCTGCACCGAAAACTATTTCTGTGTCAGAATTTTCGAGACCTTCTTCTATTGCAACAGAGCCCAGCCTTACTTCTTTGCCGTCGTTTTTGAAAACCAGGCGGCTTAGGTGGGTAATGTCATCGATAGATTCTCCAAGCATTTCCATGGTTGATTTTAACTCTTTGTCATTTTCATAAACCTTTTTTGCAAGGCTTTTTGAGATAATAGTTAGTGGCCTTGATGAATCTATGGCTGCTTTTTTGATCTCGGAATTGATCTCGATATTGATGATTGGTAGGTTAGTCTTATTTTTGTTAGGCTCCATAAAATCTGAAGTCTGAACCTCAAAAGTGCCTTCTTTTGGGTTTGCCCTAAAGGCAAATTGAGAGATGACATTCCAACCTAGGACCATGTCGCAATCGTTGGAATTGCCCATTGGGTCAAGACCTAGGTCAAAGATAGTATCTTTGCCAACTAAAACAGGAACCTTGTTTAGCTTAAGGCCGCCGATTAAAAGTTCAGATAGAAATGCCCTCTTGTAGGTCTTTTTCTCATCAATGTAGTCCTCGTCTATATATGTGATATCAAGGTCTTTTGCAATAGACTCCTTGATCATGGTATTGCCCCTGGTGTTGAACATGGCAATAAGGTTTTTGCCTTCTGAACCAAGGCCAAGATATATAAAATTTAAAAATGTTTTATCCGCTACTGGAACAAGTGAAAAGTCCATAAAAACTCCTTTGTGTATTTTGTTGGTATTATTATACCATAAGATAAGGATAATTAATGCATCATTAATGGTAATTATGTTATTGTTGTTATTCTTACATTAATTTTATCTTAGGTAAATCTTATTTAATTACAGTTGAATCTTCGTATCTGGGAGAACCCCAAGGGGGCTTTCCGCATGCCCCCATCATCGGGTTCTCCCAGACCCTCTTTCCGTTACACCCCCGGGGCGGCTCCTATAGCGGAGGGCAAAAGCAGTAGATTTCCTTTGGAAATCTTTTTTTGGAAGGGAGAATTACTTCGTTCCTGGGGAGGCCCAGAAAACTTGGATTGTCAACACCTATTTGTACAATCTAAAATCGAACGCACTAACATAAGACT
>CAUPHU010000146.1:0-3466 GCA_963511095.1 uncultured Anaerococcus sp.
AGTTAAACCAAAGCTTTTATTTCTATTTATAGGAATTTGTATTTTTGGTATAATCGCTGTGGGATACTTATTTAATATTTTTAGCCCTATTTTAATTTGATGGAAGTAGAATAAACTGTTAAAAAGAATGCAAAAATAGATTCTGTTGTGAAAACAATAGGCATTGAATAAGGAGGAAAAATGAGATTATTTGGTAAGAAAGAAAAAAGAGAGAAAGATTGTACTTGTGGTGGAAATTGTGAACCTGTTAATAACAAAGAAGTTAAAGAAACAAGTTGTTGTGATGTAGATTACTCGCAAGAGAATCTAGAAAAGGCAGAAGAAAAGAAAAAAGAGAATGGGATAAAAATCCTAGGTTCTGGTTGCGCGAAATGTCTTGCTTTGGAAAAATCAGCCAGAGAAGCGCTCGCCGACCTTAATGTTGAAGAAGATATAGATCACATTACAGACTTTTCTCAAATCGCAAGTTATGGAGTTATGTCTACTCCGGCCTTAGTTGTAAACGGCAAAGTCGTATCCTATGGCAAAGTTTTAAATAAGGATGAAGTAAAAGCTTTGTTAGAAGACAATGGTCTAAATTAAAATGAGAAAAGTAAAAGTTGCATTTATATGTGTGCATAATAGCTGTAGGAGTCAAATTGCAGAAGCCTTAGGGAAAAAATATGGTTCAGATATGTTTGACTCCTATTCAGCTGGAACACAAATAAAGGATCAAATAAATCAGGATGCTGTCAGATTAATGAAAGATATATACAATATTGATATGGAGAAAACTCAACATTCAAAATTGATTTCTGAATTAACAGATATTGATATATCAATTACTATGGGATGTGACGTAGTTTGTCCAATTGTTGAAAACAAATACACAGAGGACTGGAATTTAGAAGATCCAACAGGTCAAGATGATGAGTTTTTTAGGAAAATTATATCAAAAATAGAAGAAAATATTAAGGATTTAAGCCTTAGAATTAAGAATAATGAAATTAGTTTAAATGAAAAAAGAATTAGATTTTAAAATGAAAAAATAATTTTAAATACTATAATTCCTATCTGATAGAAATCTATAATTTAAATGACGGGAAGAAGGTATAGCTTTTTTGATACTTTGTAAAATTTATAAGTACAATATTTACTATTTCATTTAATAAAAAAATTAGAAAAATTTAGGAAACTTTAATTGTTATCGATTAAAATTGGTCTCTCAAAGCCTGAGGGCTAGTTATTAAACAAATTATCTTAGTTTATATAATTTAAGTTTTACTAGTTAAATAGGCTAGCTTATATTAGCATTTAGTTGTTTTTCCTAAATTGATAAGTTTGATTCATAATAATATATGATAAAATTACTGTCTATAATTTTCGGCAGATTTGTCGTTGAAAAATTTCTATGAATATACAAATGTCATGATTATAAATATTTAAATAGTTTTCCCAATAATTATATAAATATGTTAGAATAAGTATATAGTGAAAAGCGCTATTTTGGGTTTACTTTAAATTTTGTAACTTCGACTAAGACTTAATGAATAAGAAACGAAAAGTTATCATTAAAAAGAGAATATAATCATGAAAGAGGAGAAATAACGATGGAAAGTAATAAAAAATTCGAGAAATTAGCATAAAAAGAGTACGAGAAGGGCTATAAAAAAGCTGAGAAACTATTAGAAAAACCTGATAAGTTGGAGGATCTTCTTCAAAAACTTGAAAGAAAACTAACAAAAATTCCTCTAGTAGGAAGTACATTTTCTATAGTGCCTGCAATGATATCTTTGGTGAGATCCTATATGAAGAAAGAATATACCGAAGTACCACTTGGTACGATTCTTGGGATAGTTAGTGCTTTAATATATATTTTATCTCCAATTGATTTAATTCCAGATAGAATTCCTGGAGCTGGTCATTTAGATGACGCAGCTGTACTCTTAATTTGTTTAAAAGCTGGAGCTGAAGACGATATCAAAGAGTACTAGCAATGGAGAGAAGAAAATAATAAAATTTAATAAGAATTAGTAAAGAAATATAATAAATTATTGAAAATATTTATAATTCTCTAAGTATAAGCATGTCCACACCTACCTTAGTAGGTGTTTTTTTATGACTAAATATATTAAAAAATAGATTTTCATTAAGAAATTAAGATATTGAATTTAGTTAACAAGCCTTAAAATTATCTTTAAAATATTTAAGTTAGGGCAAATGATAATTATTATCATAAAATAATTGACAAAACAAAAATCTGAGCTACAATATAAATAGTTAGGCACACCTAACAATTTAATTTTAAAATTTATCGGAGGAAATATGAAATTTAAGAAAATATTATTAATGCTAGCTCTTATTATTTTTGCTAGCTCTTGTTCAAATAATGAAAGCAATACTAATACAGAGGGAAATGATGTTAAAGCTGATAAGAAAGTAGTTACAGTTACAACTTCTTTCTTATATGATATGGTGGATAATTTAGTTGGGGATAAGGTTAGTAAGGAACTAATTATCCCTGCTGGCGAAGACCCACATCTTTATACTGCAAAGCCACAAGACTTAGAGAAGATTAAAAAAGCTGACCTCCTTTTATACCACGGTCTTCATTTTGAGGGCAAGATGATTGATGTCCTAGAAAAGAGAGGATCATCTGTGTCTAGGACTTTCAAAAAAGAAGATATAGGCCAGATGGAAGAGGATGGGGAAGTTGTTGTAGACCCACACTTTTGGTTCGATATCAATCTCTATAAGGAAGCGACAAAAAATGCTGCAGAAGATTTAGAAAAACTTCTCCCAGAAGAAAAAGAAACTATAGAGAAAAACCTAGAAGCTTATCTTGCAAAACTTGATGAACTTGATAAGGAAAACAAAGAAAAAATAAGTTCAATTCCAGAAGCAAGTAGGTACTTGATTACCCCACATGATGCCTTTAACTATTTCTCAAGATCTTACAATATCCCGGTTAAGGCCCCACAAGGTGTGTCTACTGATAGCGAAGTTGCAAATAAAGATATAGAAGATACTGTAAACTTTATCGTAGAAAATAAGATTAAGGCGATTTTTGCAGAGTCAACTACAGATCCAATGAGGATGGAAAAATTAAAAGAGGCGGTAAAGGCTAAAGGCTTTGATGTAGAAGTTGTATCTGGCGAAGGCAAGGAGCTCTTCTCAGATTCTCTTGCTCCACAAGGCCAAGCTGGCGATTCATACATTGATATGTATAGGCACAATGTTGATCTAATTGTAGAAAATCTTAAGTAGGTGGTTACTTTGAAAAATGTTATCATAAAAGTAGAGGATATGACAATTGCATATGCTGATAAACCTGTTCTTTGGGATAATGATATCGAAATAATCAACAATTCAATTACAGCAATCATAGGACCAAATGGTGCTGGTAAATCTACTCTCATAAAAGGAATCTTAAACCTTCAAAAAAAATTATCTGGCTCTGTCACCATTATGGATAAGTCCTTTGAAG
>CAUPHU010000147.1:0-3400 GCA_963511095.1 uncultured Anaerococcus sp.
AAGCGGATACTATTGTTTCCATTATTTCTCCTTTCAAAATGTTTAATTTTTATATCCAATAAAAAATTGACTGCACACACATTGTGCCTTGGCAGTTGCCAATGGAGACATTTGAAGAAATAATTTCACAATATTCCCACCTTTCCTTTAAATATTAGCTAAAGTATACTATAATAGTAGGATTTTTTCAAATGCGTTGATAGAAATACAAAATGATGGATATTCTTATCATTGTTCCATTATCTTTAATTAAATTTACATCACATAGGATATTGTAGTTATTTTGAAGTAACAAGATATTTGTAATAAAAGACACAATATTATTAACTGATCTCTAAAAGTTAGACTTAAAACCAACTAATAGTTGATAATTTATTTAGTTTAATTTATTTTAATATATTATATATGATTATGCAGTATCTACACCCCTAAGATTTTTATATCGATATGTTCCCATAAGGTATCTTCCAAATAGAAAAATGGCTTTTAATATTTCTTTTAAAATCCTAAACCCCCGTTTCAACTGTTTTATAGCCTCTTATCTTATTGTCTTGACATCAATACTACCGTCTCGACATGCATAGTCTGAGGGAACATATCTACAGCCTTAATTTTTTCTAGTTTATAGCCTTGTTTTTCAAACCTATTTATGTCTCTTGCGAGTGTCTGTGGGTTGCAGGAGATGTAGATTATTTCTTCTAGGCCTGATTTGCCTATGGCTTTGATTAGGTCTTTGTCTAGTCCTGCCCTTGGTGGGTCTACTATTAGACTGTCGATTTTTTCTTTTTTAATGAATTTTTCATCGATGTATTTGGCGTTTTTGGCTATGAATTTATAGTCTTTGAGATTATTTTTCTCTGCATTTATTTTTGCATCTTTGATTGCATTTTTATTTATTTCTACACCTACCAAATTGTCTCCATTAATTGCTATTGACGAAGTTGCTGACCCGCAATATAGGTCTAGAACTTTTTTGTTTTCTCCTAAAAGTTTTTTCGCTTGCCCGTAGAGGTTTTCTATTTGATAGTCATTTACCTGATAGAAATCATTGGCACTTATCCTGAAGATTTTGTCAAAAATCTTATATTCAAGATAGTCTTTGCCAGAAATATTTATATTTTCTTTGCCGGTAATATTTATGAAAAAATCACTATTTGAGTAGTTTTCCTTTATATAAGAAATTGAATCTGTATCTCTTAAATCAAAATTTAGCATTATATTATCGCCGTTTGTTCTGATTGTAATTTCCTTGATAGATCCTGGGAATTTTTCTGATATGTCTTTGATGATTTTTTCTATTTCTGATAAATTTTCGCTTATTATTTCTCTTGCTAATAGGCAGTCCTTGATATAGACTAAATCATTTGAGTAAGATTTGTTATAGGCAAGGCTACCATCCTTATCTACTTGAAGCCTTATTTTATTTCTATACCCGAGCTCTTTTGAAGGTATGATTTCAATATCTTCTAGCTTATAGGATGTAGATTTGCCTAGGGCGTTTATTATGAGATTTTTCTTTATTTCTAATTGATTTTCGTATTTTATATCCATAATAGTACAAGCCCCACATTCATTGAAGTATGGACATGGGGCTTGTGTTTTATATGGGCTTTCTTTAATTGTTTTTATCTTTTTTGCATTGTAGAAGTTATTCTTTTCTTCTATGATTTCAATTTCACATATCTCGCCAAAGACTGCGTCTTCGATAAAAGCAACCTTGTCGGGAGTTTCGCCAACTCCCCTCCCATCTATTAGGATATCTCTTACATAGATATCTGTGTATTTCATTAGATTACTTTTGTTTCTCCCTTGTAGATTACTCCGCCTATTGGGTCTACGGTGATTGTTTGGCCATCTTCCATTAGGTTTTGAGCATTTGATGCTCCCACTACTGCTGGGATGCCAAAGTGAACTGCAGCTACTGCTGTATGGCTTGTTAGTCCGCCTGTTTCTGTAACTATAGCTGAAGCTTTTTCGATAAATTCTGTAATGTCTGAATCTGTAAATTTAGCAACTATGATGTCGCCTTCTTCAAATTTGCTTTCAAGTTCTTTTCTAGTTGATCCGATTACAACCTTGCCACAGACAGATTTCGCACCAATACCTGTACCAGATGTGATTATATCACCGATTACGTGAACCTTGATTAGGTTTGATGAACCGCTTACTCCTAGTGGAACACCAGCTGTTACAACTGTTAGGTCACCTTCTTCAAGGTAACCTTCTGATAGACCTCCAACAATTGCTCTTTCGATTAACTCGTCTGTTTCGTGGGCTTCTTTTATTACTAGTGGGTATACACCCCAAATTATAGAAAGTTGGCGAGCAACGCTATCTGTAGTTGTTGCTGCAACGATATTTGTTCTTGGTCTAAATTTAGAGATTACTCTTGATGTATTACCTGAAGATGTGCATGAGATGATTGCCTTTGCATCAAGTTCTCTTGCAATTTGACAGGTAGATTTAGCTATAGAGTTTGTTGTGTTTCTTCTTGAAACAACCTTTGTGTTGTATACTTTTTCGATAAAGTCATCTGATAACTCTGTTGTGATACAGATATCTCTCATTGTTTTAACAGCTTGTACTGGGTATTTTCCGCCTGCTGTTTCACCTGAAAGCATTACACAGTCAGTACCATCGATAATAGCGTTGGCAACGTCTGTAGTCTCAGCCCTTGTTGGTCTTGGGTTTCTAATCATTGAGTCAAGCATTTGAGTAGCTGTAATTACTGGTTTTGCCGCAGCATTACATCTTCTTATGATATCTTTTTGTACTCCTGGGATTAGCTCAGTCTTAATTTCTATACCAAGGTCTCCTCTTGCAACCATAATTCCGTCAGATGCTTCGATGATTTCTTCTATATTGTCAACCCCTTCTTGGGATTCGATTTTAGAGATGATTTTGATATCTTCGCCGCCGTGGTCTTCAAGGACCTTTCTAATATCATAAACGTCTTCTTTTTTACGAACAAATGATGCGGCTATCAAATCGATACCGTTTTCGATACCAAACTTAATATCATCTACATCCTTTGGTGTAAGTGATGGTAGGTTTGTCTTTGAACCTGGAAGGTTTACACCCTTGTGGTTTGATAAAACACCATTGTTTTGTACCCTACAAACTACATCTGTGCCGTCTTTAATATCTATAACTTCAAGTTGTACAAGGCCATCATCGATATAGATTTCGCTTCCTATAGATACATCTTGTGG
This sequence comes from uncultured Anaerococcus sp., assembly GCA_963511095.1. Classification (GTDB taxonomy): domain Bacteria; phylum Bacillota; class Clostridia; order Tissierellales; family Peptoniphilaceae; genus Anaerococcus. Next base: position 3,213 of record CAUPHU010000147.1, read on the forward strand.
AAGTCCTTCATGGGTTACAGAAACAATATCTTGAGTTCCCATTACATCTCTTGTTGTAAGTGTGAAAATATCATCTGGTTTAAGGAAAATTTCCTTTACATTGTAGTTACCTGTTCTAATTTCTGGTCCCTTAGTATCAAGCATTATAGCTATTGGCTTATTTAGCTTTCTTCTAAGTCTTCTAATTG
>CAUPHU010000148.1:0-3399 GCA_963511095.1 uncultured Anaerococcus sp.
ATTCTTATCAGCCAGGGTTTTGTGGATGGCTTTCCTGATATTTTCTGCATGGTCTTTTTCTCCTATATCATCAAGAAGGAGGCAAAATGTGAGAATCATGGCAATCGGATTTGCCAAATTTTTCCCTGCTATATCTGGGGCTGACCCATGGATAGATTCGTAAATTGCAATATCTTTCCCCTTGTTTACCCCAGGCATTAGGCCAAGACCACCCACCAAACCTGCTCCAAGGTCTGATAAAATGTCTCCATAAAGATTTTCTGTAACTATTACGTCAAAACGCCTAGGATTCATGACCATTTGCATGGCGGTGTTGTCAACTAAAAGCTCTTCAAATTCTATATCTGGATAAGATTTAGAAACTTCCCTCCCTACTTCAAGGAAAAGCCCGTCAGAAAGCTTCATTATGTTTGCTTTTGTGATTATGGATACCTTTTGGCGTCCGTTTGTCTTCGCAAATTCAAAGGCTTTTTCGATTATCCTTTGTGACTTTTCCCTAGTGATAACCTTGATAGAATGAGCCTCGTCAGGGGAAATTTGCTCTTCAATTCCTGCGTAGAGGTCTTCGGTATTTTCCCTAAAAATTACCATGTCAACATCATTAAATTTTAATTCGAGCGGGCCTGGCGCCTTGATTGGCCTGATATTGGCAAAAAGGTCGAATTTCTTCCTAAGTTCCACATTTATAGACCTAAATCCGTGGCCGATTGGGGTTGTGATTGGGCCTTTGATTGCAATTTTATTTTCCCTTATAGAATCAAAAAGCCTTTGGGGAATGTAGACGCCTTCCTCTTCAAAAACAGAAAGGCCTGCGTTTATTTCTTCAAATTCTATATTTATTTTTAGGGCAGCTGCGATTTTTTTCATGGCCTCTGTGATTTCTGGCCCGATTCCGTCGCCCTTTATCAGTGTAATTTTCATTTTTCCTCCAAATCTAGGTTCTTGGCGTAGTTTAGGTAACCGCCTTCAAGAAGAATTTCCTTTTCTCTGTCAGAATAATCTCCCAAAAGCCTTATTTTTATATTTTTGGTCAAATCTTCTAGGATAAATTCGCCAGTTTCGATTGAATTTTCCATATTAGAAATTTTTATCTGGTCAAATTCATCAATTTTTTCATAATCAGATTCGTTTTCGAAAACAAGTGGCAAGATTGCGTTGTTTATGAGGTTTGACCTGTGGATTCTGGCAAAAGATTTGGCAACAACAGCCTTGATTCCCAAATGGAGTGGGATTAGGGCGGCGTGTTCTCTGGATGAACCTTGACCGTAATTTTCTCCTGCCACAATAATGCCACCGTCATTGTCTTCGCACCTTTTTTTGAAATCGTCGATTTTGGTTGTGAAGGCAAAGTTTGAAAGGTAGTCAATATTTGACCTAAATGGCAAAAGATGAGCATTTGATGGACAAATATCATCTGTAGTAATCCCGTCACCCGCCTTATAAATTACCTTTTTATCAATATCCGCTGCCCTTTCTGCCTTTGGGAAAGGCTTGATATTCTTGCCCTTGACAGTTTCCTTGATTCTCTTTGATAAGTCTTTTTCAGGCTCAATAAAATATGCTTGGGTGTGGTTAAAAGAAACATTTTTATCAAAATCTTCCTTATAGTCGATTTCAGATGGGTCTGCAATATAGCCTAAAATAGCACTTATCGCACAGGTTTCTGGACTTGCAAGGTAGACATTTGCGTCAGCCGTTCCAGACCTGCCCTTAAAATTCCTATTAAAACTCCTTAGGGAAACTCCACCTGATTTCGGTGCCTGGCCCATGCCAATGCAAGGCCCGCAGCCAGATTCAAGTATCCTTGCCCCAGACTTTATCATGGTTGCTAAAGCCCCATTTTCGGAAATTTTCTCTAAAATTGTCGCAGAGCCTGGTGAAATTACAAGAGAAACATCCGGATGGACTCTTTTGCCATCAATAATTGCCGCAACCTTCATCAAATCCATATAGGAAGAATTTGTACAAGACCCGATTGCAACCTGGTCTAGTTTTATTTTGCCAAGGTCATCTACCTCTGAATATTGGTCAGGAAAATGTGGTTTGGCTACAGCTGGCACAATTTTACCAAGGTCAACTTCAATAGTTTCGTCATAAAAAGCATCAGGGTCAGCGGCAAGCTCGATGTAATCTTCCTCCCTGCCCTGGCTTTTGAGATAGGCTTTTGTGTTTTCATCTGATGGGAAAATCGAAGTGGTCGCCCCAAGTTCAGCGCCCATATTGCAAATAGTTGCCCTGTCTGTTACAGAAAGTGACTTGACCCCAGGACCTGTATATTCCATTATGTAGCCAGTTCCGCCCTTGACTGTAAGTCTTCCTAAAATATAAAGAATGACATCCTTGGCATTGGCAGAAGAATTTAAGGAATTTGTAAGATTTACCCTATAAATCTTTGGAACTTTGAGGAAATAAATTCCCTTGGCCATGGCAACAGCCACCTCAAGACCGCCTGCACCTATGGCAAGCTCTCCCATGCCGCCGCCTGTTGGAGTGTGAGAGTCAGATCCAAGAAGGGTATCGCCTGGTTTGGCAAATTGCTCTAGGTTTACTTGGTGGCAAATTCCTGCTCCAGCCTTTGAAAATTTGACCCCAAATTTGCCCGCAGCAGACTTTATAAATTCGTGGTCGTCTGCATTTTCAAAACCTGCTTGCAAAATATTGTGGTCGATATAGGCCACAGAATTTTCTGTAGCAACGTTATCAATATCCATCGCCTCTAGCTGGAGGTAAGCCATTGTACCTGTAGAATCTTGGGTCAAAGTCTGGTCGATTTTGATTGCAATTTCATTTCCTGTCGCAAGTTTCCCTTTTAATAAGTGATTTTTTAATATTTTGTAAGCTAGTGATAAGCCCATAATTTTCTCCTTTAATCTATTTAATGTATTAATGTGATTATGATTAATTATACTTTTATATTTATATTTTTCCTCTTATCTTATAATTTTAAATTATTTAATTTATGAAATCCCAGCCTAACTTAATATTTATAAGCTAAAAATAGCCAAATATTGGCACTTAATCAAGCTTTACATTTGTTTCTACCAATGGTATAGTAATAATAAGATTGTTAATTAATAAACTAACAAAGAATTCTAAGGAGGAAAATATGACATATACTACATTCTCAGTACCAAACACAATCGTACATGGAGAAAATGCACTTGAGTACTTATCAACCCTAAAGGGTGACAAAGCTGTCCTTGTAACTGGCGGCTCATCAATGAAAAGATTTGGTTTCCTAGACGAAGCTAAAAAAGAACTAGAAAAAGCAGGTATGGACGTTTTGATAATAGACGGAGTTGAACCAGACCCATCTGTAAAAACTTGCCTAGAAGGCGGAGCAAAAATGGCTGAGTTTGAACCACAATGGATTATAGCAATCGGTGGTGGATCAGCAAT
>CAUPHU010000149.1:0-3398 GCA_963511095.1 uncultured Anaerococcus sp.
CCAATCGGAGCTTTTTACATTTCCTTAAGTGACGAGATTGAATCTATCAAAGATTCGATTTCAGATGATAAAAAAATAGAAAGCTTGGTTGACAAAAAGTTTGCTCTTGATGGTCTTCTTATAGATAAGGATGGATCGGCCCTTATGCTTATGGACAGGGACTCAAATGGCAAAACCTCCGCAATTGTAAGGCGTAGGACCAATTACAAGATAGAAGAAGATGACTTTAAAAACTTGTCGCGCTTTGTAAAGTCTTTTGTCAAAGACATGATAAAAGATATCAAGGACGGGAAAATTGACCTAGCTCCATTAAGGGAAAGTAAATCTTATTCTGCTTGCACATTTTGTGATTATAAGGGAATTTGCAAATTTGATAAAACCATTGATACTACAAGGTTTAGAGACTTTGATAAGACTTTAAGCCTTAAGGACCTGGAGGAATATGATGACTGAGCTAAGATTAACAGATGGCCAAAGGGCTGCAATTTATGAAAAAGATAAAAATATAATAGTCTCAGCTGCGGCAGGATCTGGTAAGACCATGGTCCTTGTAAATAGGGTTATTAGATTAATGGTCGAAGAAAATATCGACATCGACAAGATGATAATCGTAACCTTCACCAATAAATCCGCCCAAGACATGAAGGATAAAATTAGAAAGGCCCTAGAAGAAAGGCAAAATGAAATGAATCAGACCTTCATCAAAAGGCAGATGAAACTTCTAAAACTTGCCCAAATCAAGACCCTCCATTCATTTTGTTCGGATATGCTAAGGGAAAATTTCTATTATATGGATAAGCTTAGCCCAAATTTCAAGATTATGCCAGAATCTACAGGCAAAATCTACAAGGCTGATGCAATCGACGAAGTTTTCGATAAGGAATACGAAAAAATGGACGATTCTTTTGTCTATTTCTTACAAAATTTTGCCGGAGAAAAGTCAGATGCCAAGGCCAAGGAGATTATTTTATTAACTTACGAAAAAATTATAGGTATGATTGATGGTCTAGATTGGCTAAGAGATGCGACAAAAAAGGGGCCAAGGGTAGATTTACTTAAGGCTTATCTAAAAGAAAGTTTTGATAAAATCCTAAAAGAAATCGAAGACTTGGGCCTAAGGCTAAATCCAATCTTACCTGCTTCTGCGGTAAACCTAATCGCGAGCGATTACGAATTAATTTCAAATCTTAGGGACAGCCTAAATTCTTTAGATGACTTTGCTAAGGCAAGTCAAAATAAAAAGTATGCGACTTTTGCTGCCAAGATCAAAAAAGAGATTGATGATGAAGACCTTGTGGCGGAAATTGATAGGAAAAGAAAGTCCTACAAGGCTGATGTAGACTCTGTTATAGGTCTTGCCACTAACACAGATTCTAAGGCTTTAGATTTCATAAAAGAGAGGGAAGAGTTTCTTTTTGAAAAAATATATGAGCTTACAAAAGATTTTAAGGACATCTATGATAAGAAAAAGGAAGCCAAAGATTACCTTGATTTCAATGATTTGGAGCAAGAATTTATAAAGCTTCTTAAAAATGACACAGCAAGAGAAAAATTAAGGCAGAAGTATAAGTATATATTTTTTGATGAGTACCAAGACTCAAACGAAATCCAAAACTATATAGTAGATCAGCTGAAATCAGACAGGAACCTATTTTTTGTAGGGGACGTAAAGCAGTCAATTTACGGATTTAGGAGGGCAAGACCCGACTTGTTTATAGAAAAGCTTGACTCCTATGAAAATGATCCGGACTCAATGAGAATTAACCTAAACGAAAACTTTAGGACTGATAAATTGATTTTAGATTTTAATAACTATATTTTTGATAGGTTAATGACCAAGAAAATGTCTGATATTGACTATAAAAATGGTACCCACAGGCTAAATTATGGGAAAAGTGCGGATTATTTAAAAGAATCTGCAAGGGCGGCTGTCAAGGTCCTTGACACAAGTGTGAAAGAGGAAGTCTACATCCAAAGCCTGATTAAAGATTTGGTCAAAGAAGGATACGAATACAGGGATATAGCGATTTTATTAAGAAATGGGACTGAGTCATATAAGTACGAAGAGGCCTTCAAAAAAGCGGATATTCCATATTTCAACGACATTTCAAAAGTTTCAACCCAGGCAAGCGAAGTAGGATTTTTTATAAATCTTTTAAAATACCTGACAAATCCCAACGACGACTTGGTCTTGATGGCCGTATTAAGGTCGGTAATCTTTGATATAGACGAAGAAGATTTGGCAAAAATCAAATTATCTTCATCTTCCTATAAGTTTTACGAAGCCTTTGAAGAATACGACAAGGATGATAAGTTAGGGGAGAAAATCGCTGATTTTAAGGCTTTGATAGCTGACCTTAAGGATAAGCTTGCGATTTTAAACCTATATGACTTTGCAAATTATCTTTTTGAAAAATCTGGCCTCTATGATTTTCTTCTTGCGAGAGATTTGTCTGAGGACAGGATAAATAATATTGACTCCATAATCGAGTTGATGGCAGACTACGACAGGTCAAACGACAACGGTCTTTATGGTTTTGTAAGTTTTTTTGACAACTTAGAAAAAACCAGGTCTGATTCTATAAGCCCAACCAGGGACCTCGCCGAAGGGGAAGACCTAGTTAGGATAATGACAGTCCATAAGTCAAAGGGCTTGGAGTTTAAGATTGTAATCCTTGCTGGCACTGACAAAAGATTTAACAATAGGCAAGATGCCATAGTTTTTGATGAAGAAATAGGCATCGGTATAGACGTAGCAGATTATGATAGGAAGATAAAAATTTCTAGTATCAACCGCAAACTCATCAATGAAAAGGCGGCAATTGAGGATAAAAAAGAGGAAATGCGAATCCTCTACGTTGCCCTCACAAGGGCCGAGGAGAGGCTTTATATCACAGGCAACTTCGACAGGAAAGGATCTGGTATGGAAAAAATCTACCAAAATGAATCCTACCTTGATATGACAAGCCACATGGAATGGATTCTTGCGATTCTTTCTCAAGATAATATAGCAAGCGAATTTTTCACGGGAATCCATATAAAATCTGATTTTGACAAGAGGATTAGCCTTGATTATATAGAAAAGGTTGACGAAATTGACCTAAAATATAACGAAAGTCTGAATGAATTATTAAATGAAAGGCCAGATTCTCAAAAACTAAAGGAGATTAAAAAGAGTTTAGAATTTGTTTATGCAGGGGCAAATGATATTAGCGAGACCCTCAAAAAATCGGTAACAGAGCTTTCTAAAGATTTCAATAGGGAAAGCGATGGCTATCAAACCTTTGATGTGGAGAAAGTTGCGGGCAATATATCCTTTAAGAAACCAAACTTTTTGGAAGAAGAAAAAACTTACGATCCAACAGAAAAGGGTAGCCTAATCCATAAAGTTTTCCAAA
>CAUPHU010000150.1:0-3382 GCA_963511095.1 uncultured Anaerococcus sp.
AATTATCTTAGTAAAATCTATGGCAAGTTTTTTATTATCGTCATCATCTTCGATGTTTTCTTCTAAAATTTTGCCATTGCTGTTTATCTTAAGCTGGTATTCTTTGCCATCTTTAAAACCTTCAATGCTATAGATTATATCCTTATCTAGGATTTCCACCTTAAGTTTATCGAAATTAAAAGACTCAGCTGATGCATCTCCAAAGTTGTGTTCGTGGAAGATTTTGACTGCATTTTCCATATTCATGGCAATTTCTGGAGCTTTTTCTTTTTCTGTGTTAGAAGATTTTTTGTCATCGTCAGAAACTTCTTTTACTCCTGTATTTGTATCTTCAACCTGGCTTGTTTCTTGTTTAGGTTTTTCTGTAGGTTTTGCTTCTTTATTGCCACAAGCTCCTAAAAGAAGGCTTGCTAAAAGAATTAGACTTAAATTTTTAATTTTCATATTTTACTCCTCTTATATAATATTAGATTAAAAAAGGAATTCCTGTTTTCTTATATATATTATATCATAGATTAAGAAAGTTTAATGTTTCTTACAAAAGTTTTAAGATTTGTAAGTGTGATAATAAAAAATAGACCCGATTGGGCCTATCTTAGTTTTATTAAAGTATTTCGCCTGTAGCTGCGTCTACTTTTACATCTTTGCCGTCTTCGATGTCTATATCGTAGATTGCCTTGCCATTTTCGATTTCTAGCTCATATTCTTTTACCCAAGCTCCTTCTTGGCCTTCTAGGGCTTTTTCCATGGCTTCTTTGGCTGTGATTATGTTTGTCTTATCTATAGCTAGGATATTTGTATCGTCTTCTGTATCTTTTTCTTCCTTTATTAGGTCAAGGCTGTTGGCGTCAAATTCTGCTTCGAATTCTTGCCCATCTTTGTAGCCTGCTACATTATAGACATATTTTCCATCTTCTTCGTCAAGTCCTGCACCTGTTAGCTCGATTGTTTCGTCTCCAAAGTGAGTGTAGAAGGCATCGATTGCTTCTTCTAGAGTTTTTTCTGTAGCTGGGATTGGATCTTTAGAGTTTTTATTATCATCTGTTGCTACTTCTTTTACATCATCGTTTGAGTCGTTGGACTCAACAACTTTTGTATCTTCTGTTTTTGAATCTTCTGTTGTTTTTGCTTCTTGATTGCCACAAGCTCCTAAAACTACTGCAGTAGCAAGGGCTAATAATAAACTTTTATTTTTCATATATATCTCTCCTATATTTTTCACAACTTAATTTATAAGTTCCAGTCCATCATAACTTACATATACATTATACTACGCTTTAGAAAATGTAAAGTCGATTTATTATTTATTTATGATTTCTTACAAAAAGTTTAAGATTCATAAATTTAACAGAAAGCAAGAAAACTTAACGAAAATTTAATGGCTTTGTGATATAATCAAGTTGAGATAATGTGTTTCAAGGAAGGGAAATTATGAAGGTATTAATAGTAGAAGACGAATTAGATTTATTAGATTCAATTGCAGAAGGGCTTACACTTTTAGGCTATGTGACAGATAAGGCAAGTAATGGAAATGATGCCATCGATATGGCCTTTGTGGAATCCTACGATCTTATAATTCTTGATGTAAATCTTCCTGGCAAGGATGGCTTTGAAGTCCTAAAGGCCATTAGGGAAGAAGACAAAGAAGTAGCAATTATAATGCTTACAGCAAGATCTGATATAGAAGATAGGGTCAAGGGACTTGACCTTGGGGCAAGTGATTATATGATCAAGCCTTTCTCCTTAAGGGAGCTTGATGCTAGGATGCGTTCTCATTTGAGGGGCAAAAAAATCCACCAAGCTACAGAGCTTGAGATTTCAGGTCTTGTTTTTGATACTATAAAAAGACAGGCTCTTTATGATGGCAAGGCCATTTCCCTTACAAGCAAGGAGACAGGGATTCTCGAATATTTGTTTTTAAATTCCGAAAGGTTTATACCTGCAGAAGAACTTATCGAGCACGTTTGGGATTCAAATGCAGATGGCTTTTCAAATACGGTTAGGGTCCACATGTCATCTCTAAGAAAGAAACTAAAACAGGCTTGCGGCAAGAATTTAATCGAAAATGTAATAGGCAAGGGCTATCGTATCCATGAAACAGAAAATTAATGATTCTATTGTATTTAAACTAATTAGTGCGGTTGTAATTATTTTTATAATAATGCTCCTTGTGAGTATGTACCTTATAAACCGCAAACAGGCCATGGTAATTGAAGAGGTAATAGAAGACATAAACGCATCTATGCCTGCGATGGATAGGTCAATGGTCTTGTTTGTCGACTCTTCCAAGGTCCAATCTGCAAGTGATTTTACCCTTTATCTAATATTTGTAATGTCAACTGTCTTAATCCTTGGTTCCCTATCTTTTGCCTACATAATAAAGAAAATCCTAGCCCCACTAAAAAAGCTCCAAAAAAAACTTGGTGAGGTCAATATAGATAAGCCGGAAAGTTTTGAAAATATAGCGATTTTAGATAATACTTCTAGCGAAATTGTTGAGTTTTCAGAAACTTTTGACAAAATGCTTAAGAAAATCTACGCTGATTACAAAAGGCAGAAGGATTTTTCTTCTAATGTGGCTCATGAACTAAGGACGCCTATTGCTGTAATGAAAAGCCAGCTAGATCTTTTTGAAAAGAAAAACACAGACGTGGATGCAAAAAAAATGCTAAGGGTTCTTAATGCTAATGTCAACAAGCTAAGCGGTCTTGTGGATGCTATTCTTTCTTTGAGGAAAAAATCAGAAATTATTCCGACAGATGTAAACCTAGATATCTTGATAGATGAAATAATTTTAGACCTAGAAGATAAGGCAGCCGCAAAAGATGTTGAAATAATCTCGACAAATACCGATATAAATATCAAAACCGACGACAGTCTTCTCCAGAGATTGGTATTTAATATAGTAGACAATGCTGTCAAATACAACATCGAAGGTGGCAAGGTTGAAATATCAACAGAAGAATTAGGAGAAGAAATTAAAATAAAAATTGCCGACACAGGCCTTGGAATTTCTCAGTCTGACAAGGAAAGAATTTTCGATTTGTTTTACCAAATAGATTCATCCAGGGGCCAGGATGGCTACGGAATAGGTCTTTCCCTATCAAAAACAATAGCCGATATGATCAAGGCAAAGATTGAAATTCGTGACAATAGACCAGCTGGTTCGATTTTTATTATAAGTATTCCTAAAACTTTATGATAATTTAACACGAGACTTGTTAGAATATAAATATAGAAAAAAAGGAGTTTAGATGAAGAAAAGAAAAGCAACTTATGGTCTCCTTGCCTTAAGCCTTGCCTTCATAGGCTTTGGAATCTATAGGAGAGAGGTCGATACAGTTTTTATGAAGGCAATTAATTTGTGTTTGGAGTGTATAGG
>CAUPHU010000151.1:0-3372 GCA_963511095.1 uncultured Anaerococcus sp.
GTTTGCAGCAGACATCGGATTTGAAAATTGGGAGCTTAAATAGTTATTCAATTAAGGGGCGACAACTGTTGCCCCTATAATTTTGTAAAGTTTGACTAAGAAAAGTTGAAAAGGAGACGATGTATGAAAAATAACGGCAATATATTTAAATACATACTAAAGAAATTACTCCAAATGATACCAATGCTTGTAGTAATTTCTTTTCTAATATTTGTTGCCCTAAAGGCTATGCCAATAGATCCAATAAACTACCTCTTGCCGCCAGGTACTGCAAGAGATCCAGCAATGATAGCAGAGCTTAGAGCAAGATATGGCCTAGATGATCCGATTTTTGTCCAATACGCAAGGTGGATAGGCCAGGTTGTCAGAGGAGATTTTGGCTACTCAATTATAAATGGCCAGCCAATCAAAGACATACTTGCCCAAAAATTACCAGCCACAGTTGAGCTCGCCCTAGCGGCCCTTATTATTTCATCAATATTAGGAATCCTTCTAGGTATCCTATCAGCAGTTAATCAAAACGGACCAATTGACTATATAGCAAGGGTTATAGGTGTAATAGGCCAATCAATTCCAGAATTTTTATTTGGTATAGTTTTAATATCAGTTTTTGCCCTATCCTTAGGATGGTTCCCTGTAGGTGGTAGAAATGTCTACGGAATGACAACTTTTTGGGACAAGGCCAAAAACCTAGTTTTACCAGCTATGGCTCTATCAATTGCTATGATTGCAACAGTCCTAAGATATACCAGAAACTCCATGCTAGGAGTTATGAACCAAGAATACATCAAAACTGCAAGAAGCAAGGGTATCCCTGAATGGAAAGTTTACCTAAAGCACGCTTTTAGAAACTCTATGGGACCAATCCTTGTAACAATCATGCTAAGGATTCCAGGCCTTATTGGCGGTTCTGTAGTAATAGAATCTGTATTCAACTGGCCAGGTATAGGATCAACCTTGATGGGAGCTGTGACAAGTGGTGACTACCCAATAATCATGGTTACAACCCTCCTTATTGCAGCAGTTATGCTTGTAATATCCTTTATGGTTGACGTCTTAAGTGCAATTCTTGACCCAAGAATTAGATTGTAGGTGGATTATGACAGAAATTAAAAAACAAAATAAATCATCACTAGCAAAAAGATCACTACAAAAATTTTTATCTAACAAACTTGCTATAGTGGGACTTATAATAGTTTTATTAATGGTACTCTCCGCTATTTTTGCCCCACTTCTTGCAACATTTGACCCAAATAAGATAGACATGTCAAAATTAAATCAGGCACCAGGAGGCGAACATATTTTCGGCACAGACTCAACTGGTCGTGACCTATATTCTAGACTTCTCTATGGCGGTAGGATTTCAATCCTAATTGGTATCACATCAGCCCTTACCACATCCATCATAGGCACAATATTTGGCCTAATTGCTGGATATTTTGGGGGCAAAATCGATGTAATCCTAATAAGGATATCTGAAGTTCTTCAATCATTTCCTATGATTATCCTTGTGATGGTTCTTGTAACAATCCTTGGCCCATCAGTAGCTAATATGATTTTAGTATTCACCCTTATCGGATGGATGACAGTCTTTAGGATAGTTAGAAATGAAGTATTAAGGCTGAGAGAAGAAACCTATGTAGCAGTAAATAAGGCCTTTGGTATATCAGATTTTGTGATTATGTTTAGGGATATTTTGCCAAACACCCTAAGCCCAATAATTGTTGCAACAACAATAAATATCGCATATTTTATCCTCCAAGAAACTGGACTTTCCTTCCTAGGTCTTGGTGTACCAACCAATGTACCAACTTGGGGCACAATCATAAATGCGGCAAAATCTATCACAGTTATACAAATGTATAAGTGGCAATGGATTATACCAGGACTTTTTATCTCCTTATTTGTAATGAGCATCAACTTTTTAGGTGACGGCCTAAGAGATGCCCTAGACCCAAGAAATTAGGTGAAATATGGATAATATAATAAAATTAAGAAACCTATCTACGGAATTTAAGGTAGGTAAAAAATACAATAGAATAGTCAAAAATGTAAGTCTTGATGTCAAAAAAGGACAGATTTTATCGATAGTAGGCGAATCAGGTTGCGGCAAGTCTGTCACAGTCAACTCCATGGTAAAGCTTTTGCCAAAGACAGCCAGAATTACATCAGGGAAATCTGAATTTTTCAAAGAAGACGGAACCACAGTAGATATCCTCAAAGAAAAGGCTTACGGCAAAAAAATGAGGACTATAAGAGGTAAGGAAATTGGAATGATTTTCCAAGACCCAATGCAATCCCTAAACCCAGTCTACACAGTAGGAGATCAGATTATTGAAAATATTCTAGAACATAGGAAGATTTCAAAAAAAGAAGCCAGAGAAATTGGAATCGAGATGCTAAGAAAGCTTGGAATTCCAGAGCCAGAAAGCAGATTTGATAACTATCCTCATCAATTTTCGGGTGGTATGAAACAAAGGGCAATGATTGCAATTGCTATGGTAAATAACCCAAACTTACTTATAGCAGATGAGCCAACCACAGCCCTTGACGTAACAATCCAAGCTCAAATCATGGACCTTATGAAGGATTTAAGAGATAGGGATGGTAAATCAGTTATCCTTATTACCCACAATATGGGACTTGTGGCAGAAGTTGCCGACCAAGTTGCTGTAATGTATATGGGAAGGGTTATAGAATATGGTGATGTTGCTGATGTATTTAATAATCCAACCCACCCATATACAAAACTACTTCTAAAATCAGTTCCTGTTCCAGGTATGGATAGGGATAAGAAATTATCAACCATACCAGGAGAAACCCCAGACCCTGCAAACTATGTAAAGGGATGCGAATTTGCAAACAGATGTGCCTTCGCCACAGAAGAATGCCTAAATAGGGATATTCCTCTATACAGAGTAGAAGGAACTCACACAGCAAGATGCCTATTATTAGAAGGAGAAAAGGAGGTCATAGATGAGCACAATTGATATAAAATTAGAAAATAATGATGACCTACTTGTTAGAAATGAAATCAAAGACGAGTTGGTATTTGATGTCAAAAATCTAGAAACCCACTTTCCAATATATGAAGGGACTTTTAGAAAAAAGCAAACCGGAGCTGTAAAGGCGGTTGATGGCGTATCTTTTAAGGTAAGGCGTGGCGAAACTGTCGGCATAGTTGGAGAATCTGGTTGTGGTAAGACAACTCTTGGCAAGTCTATTATGAGACTTGAAAATCCAACTGGCGGAGAAGTTTTATACAATCTTCACGGCAAGATGACGGATGTGACCAAATTCAATAAAGAAGAGCTTTTCGAATTCAGGAAAGAAGTACAAATGGTCTTCCAAGACCCATATTCAGCCCTAAAC
>CAUPHU010000152.1:0-3319 GCA_963511095.1 uncultured Anaerococcus sp.
TACTGCATTTACAATTGTTGCGAAGTTATCATCTACTAGGATCATATCTGAAGCGTCCTTGGCAACGTCTGTACCGGTTATACCCATAGATACACCGATGTCAGCGTTTTTGATTGCAGGCGCATCATTTACACCGTCACCTGTCATGGCAACGACATTGTCATTTGCTTCAAGAGCCTTCACAAGTTGTACCTTGTTTTCTGGAGATACCCTTGCGAAAATCCTCTTGGTTTTGACAATTTCTCTGATTTCTTCTTCTGTCTTATCATTTAGTTCAGATCCTTGCATGGCTTGGTCACGGCTTGATGCGATTCCAAGGTCTTTTGCAATGGCAAGGGCTGTTTCGAAATAATCGCCTGTAATCATGATTACATCAATACCTGATGCGTGACATTCGGCTACAGCTGCCTTGGCTTCTGGCCTTGGTGGGTCAATCATGCCTGTTAGACCTACAAAAATCATATCTTTTTCGATGTTTTCTGTTGTAAGGTCTTGATCCAGTGTATAAAGTGGTCTAAAGGCATAGGCCATAACTCTTAGGGCCTGACTTGCAAGATCATTATTCTTATCTGAATAGATTTTGCGTTTGGCATCATCAAAGTCTACCATCTCGCCATTTTCTAAGATTTGTGAAGAATGGCTCATGATGACATCTGGCGCACCCTTGGTAAAGGCATAGTATTTGCCGTCCATTTCGTGGAAGGTTGTCATCATCTTTCTTGTAGAATCAAATGGAATTTCGTTTATCCTTGGGTGTTTGTCGTTAAGATTTTCTTGGTTGATATTCCATTTTTCAGAAAATGTGAGCATGGCCCCTTCTGTAGGGTCGCCTGTAATCTTGTATTCTTCGCCTTCTCTGGTAAGATTTGCGTCATTACATAGGGAAGCTATTGTCATTAGAAGCTTGATTTGGTTGTCATCTTCGATGACTTCTTTGTTAGAATTTCTAATATCACCTTCTGGCTTGTAGCCTGAACCTTCGACCTCGTATTCTTCATCATTTGTGAAGACCTTGGTGATGGTCATCTCGTTTTGGGTAAGGGTTCCTGTCTTATCTGAGCAGATAACTGTGGTAGAACCGAGAGTTTCTACAGATAAGAGGTTTTTAACGATAGCCTTTCTTTCGGCCATCCTGTTCATGCCGATTGATAGGACGATTGTTACAACAGCTGTAAGTCCTTCTGGAATGGCTGCAACTGCAAGGGATACTGCCACCATAAAGGTCTCAAGTAGGTCATCTCCAGTTCTGAAATATTCTAGGGCGAAAACTCCGATACACACCACTACTACAAGCACGGCAAGAAGTTTAGATAACTTTTTAAGCTGCCTTTGAAGAGGAGTTTCCTTATCCTCAACCTGATCAAGACTTGTAGCGATTTTACCGATTTCAGTTTCTTCTCCGGTAGTTGCCACAAGGCCAATTCCGTGGCCATAAGTTACAATTGATGATGAGTGTACATAATTTTCCCTATCACCTATTCCTACATCTTCATTAGTAGTGAAATTCGCATCCTTTTCAACAGCTACAGATTCTCCGGTAAGAGAAGATTCGTCAATTTTTAGGTTGGATGATTCGATAAGCCTCATATCTGCTGGGATAATATCCCCAGTTTCAAGGACCACTATATCACCTGGTACAAGTTCTTCTGCTTTGACGTGCTTTCTCTGTCCATCACGGATGACAGTAGCTTCAGGCGAGCTCATTTTTTGTAGAGCTGCAACAGAATCTTCTGCCTTACCTTCCTGGATGATAGACATAATAGCGTTAATAACAACAATTGCGATAATAATTACACATTCGACCACATCACCTGTAAAAGCTGACACAATAGCTGCAACTATCAGCAAAATAACCATAGGGTCAAGAATTTGCTCGATAATCTTTTTTGCAAGAGACTTTTTATTAGATGACTCAATAGCATTTGGGCCATATTTTTCTAGTCTACTAGCTGCTTCAGATGAGGTAAGTCCACGTTTGGCGTCGGTTTCGTGTTTTTTAATTACTTCATTAAGACTGCCTTTATAGTCCATATTTCCTCCTTAAATTTTTGCAAAAGATATAAAAAAAGCGAAGCTTCTGAGTTTCCTCATTTTAAGCTCCGTCTCGCCACCTTCTAGGGTTTATTTAACCGGGTAAAACCGTTCTGACGATTAAATAATTGGGCTACTCCCTTTTGCTAGTACTATTATATATCAAAGAAAGCTAAAATCAATCTTTAAAGCCCTTATTTATTATCCTTAAGATCAAACTTCTTTCTTAGAATAAACTTTGTAAGGCCAAATAATAAAAGAAAGAAAATAATAAGGGAAATAATTATAACAACCGCAATAATCTCACGAGTAATTTCAAGGTAGATCAAAATAGGTATGATAATCCCATAAAATAAGATACCAAGACCAATAGACAAAATCCCAGCAAACCTATTAGCAAAAGGCCAAGTATCCTTAGAAAAACAAGCCTCCCACACATGAAAACCCACAGTCATATCAGGGTAGGCTGTGTGTAAAAATATAAAAAATATACCGATGTAAATTGAAAAAATTAAAAGCATCAAATCGCCAACAATAACAGGACCCATTTTTCTTCTCCTCTCTATCATTGATAGATTAAACTAGGGAGCATTCCCTAGTACCCTTTTTTATAGTATACTATTAATTTGTGTTTTAGATAATTTTCATTATTTAGATAGTTACTTCGTAATTTGGTAATAAAAATGATTATTCTACTTACAGTTGAATCTTCGTTCATAAGGAGGGGCGTAGGGGGCGTTCCGCATGCCCCCTTATGCCCCTCCTTAAAATCCTCCCCATTACACCCCTGGGGCGGCTCCTTAGCGGAGTGCGAAACCAGAAGCTTTCCTTGTCGGAAAGCTTTTTTATATAGGGCTATTCCTTCGTACAAGACTTGCTATATCCCAACTGATTTTGACATTCATTCGCCTAAAATCTGATAACTCGGCTATGCCTCAGACAAATCAGATTGTTAAACGGCTCATTCACTTTCAAAATCTCCCGATAAATTATAACCCTGAGAATTAATATGAAACACCAGTCCACGCTTCGAGCAACGTCGAGAAGCCTCTGGCTGTGTCAATATTATTAATATGGTAAGGGAGTCTAGTTGCAATTAAAATAAAAGTGTAACTCTCGAACAGCAATGTTTGGCAAAGCCAAACGAGCCTTGCAGCATTCATACTCCGAGATTAATTCACTAATTTATCAAGCAATGATTTCTAATCCAGGTCACCGTTAAGAAAATCGCATTGTTTGAGGCTTTAGCCGAGTTTGCGATTTTTAGGTGACCGTAGATTAGAAATCT
>CAUPHU010000153.1:0-3300 GCA_963511095.1 uncultured Anaerococcus sp.
TTCTCCATGCTTTAGAAAAGAAGTAGGAGCCCACGGCATCGAAGAACGTGGTGTGTACCGTATTCACCAATTCGAAAAACAAGAAATGGTAATAATCTGTAAGCCAGAAGATAGCAAGAAATTCTACGACGAATTATGGCAAAACACAGTAGATTTCTTTAGATCACTTGAAATCCCAGTAAGGACACTGGAATGCTGTTCAGGTGACCTTGCAGACCTCAAGGTAAAATCTTGTGACGTAGAGGCATGGAGCCCACGCCAAGGCAAATACTTCGAAGTAGGATCATGCTCAAACCTAGGCGATGCCCAAGCAAGAAGACTAGGCATCAGGCTAAGGGGAGAAGACGGCAACTACTTCGCCCACACCCTAAACAACACAGTAGTAGCCCCACCAAGGATGCTAATAGCCTTCCTAGAAAACCTACTCCAAGAAGATGGATCAGTTAAGATCCCTGAGCCACTACAAATGTATATGGGCGGCAAAGATAAAATCGTACCAACAGTTAAATAAACTTTTGCAATAGAAAAGCACCCCAGCCCGGGTGCTTTTTTCTTATAAAACTTTAGCGAAAATTAACAATCAAATTGCTAAAATTACAGAAGATAGAAAGAAAAAAATAAACGGAAAACAATTAGCAAAACGCTTGCTATATAGTAATTGAAACTATATAATGAAGGTAGAAATGTGTACATAATATGTGCTAAAAAGAAAGGCTAGAAAGTATCATGAAAAAATATAAAAAGCCAAAGAGCTTTTAGAAACAAAGGCAAATAAAAAAGAAAAGAAACCAATCTACGCCACCAGGAAACTATCCATAGGCCTAGTCTCTTGCATGCTAGGACTAGTCATAGCCTCTCCTGTAGTCCGTGCGGAAGATCAGATTGAAAAAGAAGTACAAACAGAAACCGAACAAACAGTAACCGAACAAACAGAAACTGAACAAACAGAAAGAGAACTGCCAGCAGCTGATGATAAAAAAGAGACTCCAGATACAGAAGGAGAAACTCCAAACAAACCACAAAATGGACCAAGTGAAGATAATACTCAGACTGAATTAGGAAATGGATTAGAAATTGGTCCTGAAATTGTTGGTGATCCATTAGGAGCAGCGGTAGTTCCAAAAGTTAATAAAATATCTATTGGAGATAAAACTGTTTCAGGAAAACTAACAATGGGAGCTGGGCAAAGAAAGGCTAAAGAGTTAGATTTTACTATCAAAGTAGTGGTGAATCGCAAAGCAGGTGGTAAGGAAGAAAAATCAATAACTATACCACACACAGTTAGTAATCAAAATTGGATAGTAAGTTTGGATAGTGAACTTTTAGAAGGTGATACTGTAAGTGTAACTCAAGCATATGGCGGAGAAGAATCAGCTCCTGTCGTTAATGAGGTTACAGAATCTTTAAGTATTGTTCATAAAGATGCCCTCAAAATGCCTACAGGTGAAATCTGGATAGAACAATATGTTGCTAATATAGTTTCTGAAGAGGAAAAGGCTGAAGCTATACAAATGATAAAAGATGCAAACAAAAGTATAGCTGATGATATTAAGTCTGTAGAATTCAAAATCACTGGAGTAGATCCTAAAACTGCATCTTATAGAATAACCTATAAAGATGATTCAAAATCAGATGAAATAAAAGCTACAAATTTAACTGTAAAACAAGTTACGGAAAAATCACAAATACCTAATATAGAAAAAGTTTATGTTACTAATAATCAGGTTAAAATTACCTTTAAGGAAACTATTAAAAAGGGTACTAAGATAACTTTAGTAACACAATTTACGGATAGTGAAGAGAAAAATTTTGTGAAGGCGGTTCTTGTAGAATTGATAAGTCAACTAAAATATGGGCAGATGTAACCGTAGATACTAAGGAATTTATTTTTGATAATATAGGAGATGATATTTTAGAGTTAGGAAAAGCGTTTGGTGTTATTGTTAAGGAACCAAAAAAACTTGCCTCTTGTAAAAGCACTAAACCAGAACTTAAAATACCAGAAAAAACAAAAGTCAAAGACCCTAGAAAACTAACAGAAGATGATAAAAAAGCCATCGATAAAGCTATTAGAGATGCAAATACAGTAAAAGGTAAATCTAAAATGCCTGACGGAACTGGATTTATCTCAGATCCAGCATTTATCGAATTTGATAAAGATGGCAATGTCAGGATAATCAGTCCTAATGATGTAGAAGTTGATTGGGATGATGATGGAAATCCAATATATCAAAAAAATGATGACAAATCATATAAGATTCAAGAAGGTAGAGAAGATAATGTAATTACAATCCCAGCCAAAGACCTTGTAATAAACCTTAAACCTGATGCCCCAAAAGTTAAACATGACGATGCAAAACCAGAAATAACCATCACTCTAAATGAAAAAGATACTGATGCCCAAAAAATAGAAATCACCTACACAGGAACAGATGACAGTGAGAAGACAGTCACAGCTTTAAAAGATGAAAAAGGCAATTGGACTACTGATGATAGCGAAGTAAAAGTTTCTGAAAAAGGTGTAGTTACACTTCCAACATCTAAGATTAAGGGTGGTACAAAGATAACAGCAAAGGTAACCGATGCTGGTGGACTTATAGATGAAGAAAAAACTTTAACATCTGAGCCAGGCGAAGCCACTCTGTCAAAAGCAGAAAAAGTAACAGACCTAGGCGGCCTTGACCCAGTTGATATGAAAAAATGGGTTGGTGATGAGATGGGTAAAGACTTCTGGAAGGAAGGAGTAAAAGCAAAAGATGATGAAAAATCATCCGAAATTAATGAACTTCTTGAAGGTGCAACTTTTACTGATGAAACAGATGCAAAAAGGAATACAGAAAAACCTGGTGAATTTAAAGGAAAAATTAAGGTTAAATTTGACGATGATTCTGAAATGGTTGTTGAAAATCAAAAGCTATATGTAAGCGACCATGTAACTTCAATTGATAATAAAAATACACCAGATGACGCTCTAGAAGTTGAATTTAAACTAGGCGAGGGTGTAAAAGTTGACAATGCAGGTGCACCAATACTTGGAAATAAGAATTCTCCTGTCCTATATAAAAAATATAAGGTAAAACCACAAACAAACCTAAAAGAGTATAAATCTGAAGGAAGTGAAAAATCAGTTGTTGATTCCATAAATATTTCTACACAAGAAGAATATGAAAATCCACAATGGAAAGACAGTAAAGATGGAAATGATTTTGTAGCGACAAAAACTAACAGAGTTTTCACAGCTAAAGCCAAATCAAAACAAGCTCCACCAGTAGAGGAAAAAGTAAAAGTAACCTTCAATGG
>CAUPHU010000154.1:0-3172 GCA_963511095.1 uncultured Anaerococcus sp.
GATCAAAAAAGCTTATAGAAAATTAGCTAAAAAATACCACCCAGACCTTCATCCTAATGATGAAAGCGCACACAAAAAATTTACAGAAATAAATGAAGCCTATGAAGTTTTATCAGATCCAGAAAAGAGAAAAAAATATGACACCTTTGGTGCAAACGCAAACTTTTCTGGTGGACAAAATTTCGATCCAAGAGATTTTGGTTTTGATTTTGGAAACTTCGGTAACGGCTCTTACACATATACAAGTTCAGATGGATCAGGTTTTTCAGATTTTTTTGATACCTTATTTGGTGGTTTTGGCCAAAGCTCAGGAGGAGCTTCTAGAAAATCTTCTACTTTTGGAGGATTTTCAAACGGCTTTAGTAAGAAAAACAAATCCAAGCTTAATACTGATGTTAAAATCTCCATAGACGAGGCTATGAAGGGTACAAAAAGGAAGATATCAGTTAATTCTCAAATGGGTATAACTGATATTGAGGTATCTATACCAAAGGGTCTTAAAAACAATAACAAGATTAAAATAGACGGTACAAAATACGGCCTTAGTGCTGATATATATGTCAAAGTCATAATAGAAGAAGAGGAAAATCTAAGACTTGAAGGAATAGACTTTGTGAAAAAAGTTAAGATAAGCCCATGGGATGCCTATTTTGGATCTAAGAAAAAGATTGATACTATAAAGGGCAACATCCTAGTAAGTATTCCTGAAAAAATCGCAACTGATAAGAAAATCAGACTAAAACATTTAGGCTATACAGATAGAAAAGGAAAAACTGGTGATTTGATTCTTGAAATGAAGATCGAAAACCCAGAACTTAATGAAGAACAAATAGAATTGTATAAAAAGCTAAAAGAAATCGAGGGATAATATGGATAACAATAAATTAACACAAAAATCAATCGAAGCTATCAACAATGCGAATTCAATGGCAATTAAAGATGCTAACCCAGAAGTAAATGAGTTTCATTTAGCACTTTCTTTAGTTGATAGCCCAGACTCCTATGTTTATATGGTTTTATCAAAAATGGGAGTGGATGTAAACTCTTATAAAAATGATATTGAAAAAAAGATAGAAAGCTTGCCAAAACAATCAGGCAATGCTAAGACCTATCCATCTCAAGTCTTCCAAAGAATATTTTTGAAGGCAGAAGATGAAGCAGAGGCTATGGGAGATTCTTTCATTTCTATAGAGCACATTTTCCTATCTTTGATTAAGGAAAATACAGAAATGACTCCTATAAATAACAAATACAAGATCACCTACAAAGCCTTCAAAGACCATGTCTTAAAAGTCAGGAATGGTCAAAAAGTTACTACAGATAATCCTGAAGAAACATCAAATCCATTGGAGAAGTTTGGTAGGGACCTAACAGCAGAGGCAAGAGAAGGAAAAATCGACCCAGTAATAGGAAGGGACTCCGAGATTAGAAATGCTCTTAGAATTCTCTCTAGGAGAAAGAAAAACAATCCTGTCTTAATCGGTCAACCAGGTGTTGGTAAGACAGCGATTGTTGAAGGTCTTGCTCAAAGAATTGTAAATAATGACGTTCCAGAGCCACTCCAAGGCAGAAGGATTTTCTCACTTGATATGGGTGCTCTTGTGGCAGGTGCTAAATATAGGGGACAATTTGAAGAAAGGCTTAAGGCGGTAATAGAAGAAGTTAAAAAATCTGACGGACAAATTATAATGTTTATAGATGAAATCCACACAATTGTGGGAGCTGGCAAGTCTGAGGGTGCTATGGATGCATCAAACATCATGAAACCAATGCTTGCCCGTGGAGAAATCAAGGTAATAGGTGCTACAACCCTCAATGAATATAGAGAATATATAGAAAAAGACGGAGCTCTTGAAAGAAGATTCCAAAAGGTAATGGTAGAAGAACCAAGTGTAGAAGATACAATTTCAATCCTTAGAGGAATTAAGGAAAAATATGAAATCTTCCATGGAATCAGGATTCAAGACTCTGCAGTAATTGCGGCTGCAGAATTATCTGATAGGTATATTACAGATAGGTTCTTGCCAGATAAGGCAATAGACCTAATGGATGAGGCTTGTGCAACTGTGAGGACAGAAATAGACACAATGCCAGCCTATCTTGATGAGCAAAAGAGAAAATTACTTCAGCTTCAAATAGAAATTACAGCCCTTAAGAAAGAAGAAGATGATTATTCTAAAAAGAGACTTGCTGATCTTGAAAAAGAACTAGCAGACTTATCTGAAGCCTATAATGAAGATTTCTTAAAATGGAAAGAGCAAAAATCTGCTATAGATGATGTAAAATCCATCAAGGAAGAAATTGATAGGGTCAAGGTAGAAATCGAACAAGCTGAAAGGTCCTATGATTTTGAAAAACTTTCTGAACTTAAGTACGGAAAGCTTGTAGAACTTGAAAATAAACTAAAAATGTCAAGCGAATCTAATAACGACGATTCATCTATAAAAGAAGAAGTTACTGATGAAGATGTTGCAGATGTTGTCTCAAGCTGGACAAATATACCAGTATCAAAGCTTGTAGAAACAGAAAGAACAAAAATCCTTCACCTTGGGGATACCCTTCATGCAAGGGTAATAGGTCAAAATGAAGCGATAGAAGCTGTTTCAGATGCTATTATCAGAGCTAGATCCGGTCTTAAAGATCAAAATAGGCCAATTGGTTCCTTTATATTCTTAGGTCCAACAGGTGTTGGTAAGACAGAACTTGCTAAGACTCTTACAGAAGCCATGTTTGATGATGAGCATAACATGATAAGGATTGATATGAGTGAATATATGGAAAAATACTCTGTATCAAGACTAATCGGTGCAGCCCCAGGCTATGTAGGCTATGAAGAAGGTGGGCAACTTACAGAATCCGTTCGTAGAAAGCCTTATTCTGTAATACTTTTCGACGAAATAGAAAAAGCCCATCCAGATGTCTTTAATATCTTATTACAAGTCCTTGATGACGGTAGGTTAACAGATAGCCAAGGTAGGACTGTGGACTTTAAAAACACAATAATCATAATGACATCTAATATTGGTTCTGAATACCTACTTGATGGCCTAAAAGAAGACGGCACAATCAAAAAAGAAAATCAAGAACAAGTAGAAGAAGTCTTAAGACATTCTTTCAAACCTGAATTTTTAAACAGGATTGACGATATAGTGATGTTTACACCACTTACAAG
>CAUPHU010000155.1:0-3072 GCA_963511095.1 uncultured Anaerococcus sp.
TATTCGCGCCTTATAGGCGCTGTACAAACTACCAGCTAAGCTGGTAGTTTTGATTGGAAAAAATTATAAACAAGCTTTACAAATCCTTATTTAAAGATAAGATAAAAAAGATTATAGAAATTAAGATTTTGATAACAATCTTTATAGGAGTTTAGGATGAAAGGAAGAAAAAAGGGAAGATTAAGTGGGCTTGAATTAGTACTTAGTGGCGGAGCCTTATTTTCTATGCACTTTGGGGCATCTAGCATGGTTTGGCCAATCAATTGGGGCAAGGAGAGTGGGACTTCTCTTATTCCAGCTTTTTTAGGTGCTTTTATAACGTCAATTCTCCTTGTTTTTATAGCCTACCTTGCCCTTGCAAGAAGTCAGGAAAGTTATAGCAAATTGACAAATAAAATCCTAGGAAAAAAGCTGGGAGGGTTTTACACAAGGCTTACAATTGCAATCCTGGGCCCTCTTTATGTTATACCAAGGATGAGTGCTGCAGCTTGGGATAGCTTAATCCATGCCTTAGGCCTAAACCCAACTAGCAATATCCCCCTTATTATTTTTACAAGCCTGTTTTACCTTTTGACATATTTTTTTCTGGTAAATCCAGGCAAGGAGATGGAAAAAATTTCAAACTTGCTTTTTCCTTTTTTGATAAGCATAGTCATTCTTATAGTAGTTAAGGGTTTCATAAATCCTATAAGTGAGCCTTTAGAAAAAACCTATCCTGGATCTGCCCTTGCCTATGGATTTACCAATGGCTATGCCACAGCCGAAATCCTCTGTGCTTTGATTTTTGGCATGGTAGTAGTAGATAATCTAGAAAAAAAGGGCATAGGCAAAAAAGATATGACAGCTAATATGATAAGGATAGGGGCTGTTGGCCTTTCTATCCTGACTTTTGCCCACTTTTCCCATATGTGGCTGGGCTCTCATACGGGAAAAGTCTTTGAAGACCTGTCTTATACAGCTCTTTATACAGCTGTAGCGGCAAGGCTTTATGGTAAATTTGGCGGGATTTTATTTTCCCTAAGCCTATTTTTCGCAGCTCTCACAACTGCTATTGGCATGACTTCAGGATGTGCGAGATTTTTTGTAGATGATAGTGAGGGGAGATGTTCCTATAAAAAAGCATCTATAGCAATTTTAATTTTAAGCGTCGTTTTCGGGTCTCTGGGTCTTTCTAAGATCCTAGACTACCTAGGACCAATTCTTGATGGGGTATATCCAGCGGCCATAGTTTTGGTAATGTTTTTTGCTCTGTCTTCTGATACAAAAAGCGAAAAATATATAAGAGCTTGTAGGTTTTCTATGCTTACAGCCATGGTTTTTGGTTTTATAGATACTATTTGGAAATATATGAGTAAGGCAAAGCTAGACCCACTTGGCCTAGTAAGCTTATATGAAAAAATCCCCCTAGCAAAATCTTCTCTTCTTTGGATAGTATGGGCTGTTTTGTTTTTTATTCTAGGATTAATTACATATAGGAAGAAAGCTCATTCTTAAAATTATCCTAGAAAATTTGTAGTTTTCTTCTAGTTGGGTAAATAAATATTAGGAGATAAATAAGATTTATGAAAGTAGAAGACATAGTCAAAAAATTAAGAAAAGATCCTAGGAATAAAACATACACAGACAGGGGGATTGACCCGATTTTTCAGCTTAATTCTAGGTCTAAGATTTTGATAATTGGCCAAGCTCCAGGGAAAAAGGTTGAGGAAACTGGGATTTTGTTTAATGATAAGAGTGGAGAAAATTTGGTAGATTGGCTGGGAATAAGCATGGAAGACCTTCACAGCAAAGACTTTTCGATACTTCCCATGGATTTTTACTATCCTGGCAAGGGAAAGTCTGGTGACAAGGCTCCGAGAATCTTTATAGCAGAAGAATACCATCCACTTTTGTTAGAAGAGCTTGAAAATATCAAGTTTACAATACTTATAGGCACTTATGCCCAAAAGTTTTATCTTAAGGATAAGTTTAAGAAGAATCTCACTGAGACTGTGAAATCTTATGAGGAATATTTACCAGAATACTTCCCTCTAGTCCACCCTAGCCCTTTAAATAACAGGTGGCAGGCTAAAAACCCATTTTTTAAAGAAAAAGTTTTGCCAAAATTAAAAGAAATTGTTGGAGATATTTTATAAAGAATTTCAATAAATTTAATTTTTGAAAACGAAAGGAATATATGATGAAAAAAATAAGTGCAAATATATTAGAAGGCAAATTTGAACATTTAGTAGACGAGGAAAACCTACAAGTAACTCATTTGCAAATTAAAAAGGGAGAGGAAGTTCCTTCTCACAAATCTGATAAGGATGTTGTGGTTGTAATTTATAAGGGCAAGGTTGATTTTACTGGAGAAAATGGAAGCGAAGTCATTTTTCCTGGAGATATTATCGTGATGGAGCCAGAAGAGATGCATGCCCTCAAAGCCTTGGAAGATAGCGATTTGATGGTTATAAAGGCAAGAATTTAAGTTTTAATTAATAGATGTACAGAAAAATAGAGGAATAAGGGAGGTCTTATGTTTTACAAGGCGGATTATATTATTTTAGAAGATAGGACACTTGAAGATTATTATATGGAAGTGGAAGATGGGGTTATCGTTGGATTTTCCAAAAATGAGCCAGATTCTTATGAATATTTAGGAGAAATAGTAGCTCCAGGTCTTGTTGATACTCATATTCATGGCTACCATGGCAAAGATGTGATGAAGGCCGAAGAAGGAGCTCTTAATGTTATTTCTAAGGGACTTCTAGAGTGCGGAGTTACAAGCTTTTTGCCAACGACCCTTACAGATTCTAAAGAAAAGACAGATTCAGCTCTTAAGAGAGTTGCCGCAGAATACAAGGATGTGGAAGGGGCCAAGGTCAGAGGAGTTTTCCTAGAAGGACCATTTTTCACAGAAAAATACAAGGGAGCCCAAAATCCTGCCCAGATGTCAGATCCAAAGATAGAATATTTAAAGGAATGGGTTGAAATTTCTGATGGCCTTGTAAATAAAATTGCAATCGCTCCAGAAAGAGATGGGGCAGAAGATTTTATCAAAAAGGCTAATGCTATGGGTGTAAGAGTTGCCCT
>CAUPHU010000156.1:0-3016 GCA_963511095.1 uncultured Anaerococcus sp.
GGCATTATCAGCCAAGGTCATGATCACACCGCCGTGGATTGCACCTATCTCATTATAAAAATCTTTCTTGACCTTAGATCTTAAAATTAGGTTAAAATCATCTATTTCTTTTATTTCTATATCAAATTGATCACTAAAACTCATAACTTCTCCTTTGTAATCATAATTATATGATTTTTCCCAAATCTTTCATCATTTGGGATAAAAAGATGAATTTTAAGGGAAAATGGTATAGAATATAATATTAAGGAGCGTTTATGAAAAAGAAGTATTTAATTGCATTTTTAAGCTTATCTATGGTCTTTGGCCTTGCGGCTTGTTCAAATAATAATAATGAAAATGAAGTCATAATTTCAAGCGTAAATGATTTAATTAATAGGCTTGATTCCTATAAAAAGGCAGAAGAAGAGAAAAGATTAGAAGAAATAAGACTTCAAGCAGAAGCGGAGATAGAAAAAGAAGAACAAAAGAAAAAAGAAGAAGAAAAAATTGAAGAAAATCTAGCCAAGACAAAGGAAAAACAATCAGAAAAGACTGAGGAAGAAAAGTCAAAGAAGCCTGATATTAGAAAGATAAAAATAAAAGCCTTTGGTGATATTATGGCCCATCTGCCACAAATTCAGTATGCCTACAACAAGGGCGGTGGAGAATATGATTTTACAGACCAATTTGCCTATGTTAGAGATTTTGTAAAAGATTCTGATATAGCAATAGGAAATTATGAGACAACCACAAACCCAGACTTGCCTTACGCAGGTTTCCCAAGATTCAATGCGCCAGCAGCCTATCTAAGGGATTTGAAAGACACTGGTTTTGACATAGTATCTACAGCCAACAACCACTCCATGGATACAGAAATTGAAGGAGTTTTATCAACAATAGATGCTGCAAAAGAAGCAGACCTAGATTATGTTGGCACTTTCAAAAACAAGTCTGAAAGAATCCTAAGAAAAGAAGTAAATGGGGTGAAATTTGCCTTCTTAGCCTACACCTACGGTTGCAATGGCAGGGAAAATCTAATTGTCCCAAGGGAAGAAGTCGAAAACATTGCCTACCTATCAGATGAAGAGCAAATCAAAAAAGATATAGGAATAGCCAAGGCCCAGGGAGCGGATTTTGTAGTAGTCTACCCTCATTGGGGAATTGAATACCAATCCCTTCCAAGTCCTGATCAGATAAATCTTGGCAGAAATATGATCGAGTGGGGAGCAGACCTTGTAATAGGCAACCACCCACACGTAGTCCAACCTGTGGAATATTATGAAACTGAAGACGGAAGAAAGGGCCTCATAGCCTATGCTCTCGGCAATTTCATTTCCGCCCAAAGCTATGAATATAACAAGGATATCAGGGTCGAACAAGCTCTTGCCCTTGAAATTGATCTGGAAAAAGACTTGACAAGTGGAGATAAGAAAATAGCAGATGTCACCTTCCATCCAATTTGGGTAGGAACCTACTACAATGACTACGGAATGAACATAGTAAGCCATTTGGCAGAAGATTTCCTAGAAGGTGGCAAACTCTATGATTATGTCAACGAAAATCAAAGAGCAAGAATCAAACAAGCCTATGACATGACTCTAGAGACTGCAAACACAGGAGTAGAATAATGGTGAATTTCGAATTAAATATCCTAAACGCTATTCAAAATATAAGAAGCTTGCCCCTGGATAAGCTGATGGTCACAATATCATCAGCAGGCAACCTATCCCTAATTTGGATAGCCTATATCTTTATATTTTTGGCAGCAAAAGATCTAAATAAGCAAGGAAGAATAATGGTCTTAGCCTTCATCCTAAATATTTTCCTAGTAAATATCCTAGTAAAAAATATTGTAGCAAGACCAAGACCCTATGAAGTAGCAAACTTCACAGACCTCTTGGTCCAAAAATTATCGGATAACTCCTTCCCATCAGGCCATACATCTTATGCTTTTACATTTGCAACAATTGTAACAAGGCTAAATAAAAACAAGGCCCTCAAAATATTTACAAACACTTTGGCAGTCCTAATGGCATTTTCAAGATTGTACCTATATGTACATTTTCCAACAGATGTCCTAGCAGGAGCTGTATTTGGAATCCTAATAGGGATTTGGGCAATTAAAATCTATGATTCACCAAAATATAAGGAAATAAAAAGAAAAATTAATTTACACCAGGCATAAATTGTGATATAATAAATTGGTAAGCATTTATGCCGGTGTGTCGGAACTGGCAGACGAGATAGACTCAAAATCTGTTGTCCTCCGGGGCGTGTGGGTTCGAGTCCCACCACCGGCACCAAATGAAAAAAGCGTTGGAATACCCAGCGCTTATTTTTGTGCTTATTTAAACGATTTATAGTATTATAGAAGTTGAGATTAAGTAAATTGTTTCCAACAAGTTCTCACATGGTAATTTTTTTAAATAAATGTATTTTTGATATGCTTATATTAACTTTATATTATTCATATTTATATTATTATCCTTAAAGTCTGCTTTAATACCCTGCTTAAAGCCTGCTTAAAGGACCCCTTAAAGGAGACTTTAGGACCTATTAAAGTATACTTTAATAGGTAGTGGGCAAATTATTTGTTTTGGGCATAGAAAAAAGCAAGGCTCGCACCCTTGCTTTTTTACATGATTCGTATGAATCTGATTTCCTTTTTTTCGTCTCTAATCATACCTATACTGATAACAATTAGTGGTTAGTGTTGTGAAAATTACACTTTCCACACTTATATTATACTATGTAATTACACTTTTATCAAAACTATAAATCTGATATAATAGATATGTTATCACACCCTAAACTGATAACAGTTAGGAGGTGAGCTTATAGATATACTGCATTCATTTTTAATGTCTGTTGTGGTTGGCGTGACTACTCACTACGTCATCAAGTGGTTAGACAGACATATCAATAGTGATAACTAACCCAAATAAAAAAGCAAGGATAGCCACCATGATTTTTTTGTGAAACTCATGGATTCAGCAATAATTATACTAACTCATATTAAACTAGCTGACTATTA
>CAUPHU010000157.1:0-2930 GCA_963511095.1 uncultured Anaerococcus sp.
CAGCAATACTTATTATTTCTATGCTAGGTTTTGGGGCTATTGGCTTTATTGACGATTTTAGAAAACTTGTTCTTCACCAGTCTGAAGGTCTTAAACCAAAGCAAAAATTGGTTTTACAATTCCTTTTGGCAACACTTATTACAGTCTTGGCTTTCGTTAATGACAAAGAATCTATAACAAGACTTCTAATACCATTTACAAACTATTACCTACCAGTATCAATTTTGGGTTTTCCAATTATGATATTTATAATCGTAGGTACATCTAATGCAACAAATCTTACTGACGGACTTGATGGACTTCTTGTAAGTGTGTCGTTGCCAGTTTTTATAAGCCTAGCTATAATTGCAAGTAGTCTAGAAAACAAATTATTTGCTATTATCATGCTTGGTGCCTTATTAGGATTTTTAATCTACAATTCAAATCCAGCCAGTGTATTTATGGGAGATACAGGCTCTATGGCTATTGGAGGAGCGATAGTTGCCCTTGCAATTAATCTAAAGATTCCAATATACCTAGTAATATTTGGTGGAGTATATGTGATGGAAACTTTATCTGTGATTATCCAGGTTCTATCATATAGGCATAGAAATAAGAAAAGAGTATTTCTTATGACACCTATCCATCACCATTTTGAATTAAAAGGTTTCAAAGAACAAAAGATTGTAGCAGGATTTATGGTTTTATCAGCAATTTTATGCTTGATAAGTTTGGTGGCATTAGTATGAAAAAAGTATTAGTATATGGACTTGGTGTGACAGGCATATCAACAGTAAAAACTCTAGACAAGTTAGGATATGAAGTCTACACCTTCGATAAAAATAAAGAAAATATTAAAGAACTTGAGGGCTATAAGTATAGCCCTATTTCTGATTCTAGAATAAGTGAACTAGAGTTTGATTTTGTAATAAAATCACCAGGAATTAAACCTAGTGATGAAATTGTAGAAATCTTAGCTAAAAATAACGAAATCATTTCAGATATAGAAGCAAGCCAAAGGCTTTTTCCAGACAAAGAAAAAATAGCAATTACAGGCACAAATGGCAAAACTTCTACAACTTCAATGGTAGCCCACATTCTAAATGAATGTGGCAAAAAAGCTTACACTGTAGGCAATATTGGCGAAGGAATCTTGTGGCAAATGTATGAAAAAGAAGGAGTTTTTGTAGAAGAACTTTCAAGTTTCCAGCTTCATGATACAAGAAAATATCATCCTCATATTGGTGCGATTTTGAATATCAAAGAAGATCACATAGATTGGCACGGGTCTTTTGATGATTATATAAATTCAAAACTTAAACTTACTTTAAATCAAAATGAAAGAGACTACCTAGTCCTAAATGCAGAAGATGAGGAAAGTCAGAAACACAAAAAAGATTTTAAGGCCCAAATTTATGAATTTTCAAGCGAAAATATGGTGTCTAAGGGTCTATTCCTAGATGGGAATATGATTTGTTTTAGAAATGATGGATGCAATATTGTAGAAATACTAGATGTAAGAGACCTTGAGGTAATAGGCCGCCACAACTACGAAAATGTTATGGCAGCAATTTTGCTTACTTATTTATATGGCCTAGATTTACCAGAAATAATAAAGGCTATCAAGACTTTTAAAGCAATATCCCATAGGCTTGAATATGTAAGAAGCCTTTCAGGAGTTGATTTTTACAATGACTCTAAGGGGACAAATGTCGATTCATCTGTGAAGGCAATTGAAAGTTTCGATAAGCCTATAATTATAATTGCAGGCGGTTATGATAAAAATATTGACTACACTGACTATGTGAAGGCCTTTAAGAAAAACGGCAAACTCATGGTCCTAATGGGAGCTACAAAGTTAAAATTAAAAGACTTGTGCGAAAAATATGATATAGATTATATTTTGGTAGAAGATATGAACGAAGCTATAAAGACCTCTTATGATAATGCAGAAGATGGTGATGTAGTACTATTATCACCAGCCAGTGCCTCATGGGATATGTACAAATCATACGAAATAAGAGGAAACGAGTTTAAAGATATAGTAATGAGATTGGAAGAAAAATGAGAGTAATACTTACAGGTGGCGGTACAGGTGGGCATATATATCCAGCTATTGCCATTGGTCAAAAAATAAGAGATGAGAATCCAGACGCTGAAATAATATATGTAGGCATCAAAAACGGTCCTGAAGAGAAAATTGCAGAAAAAAATGGATATGAATTTGTGTCTATTGATGCAATGGGGATTCCAAGAAAGATTAACAAGAGGTTTTTTAAGGCTCTTGTTAAAAACTTTAAGGGTTTTAGGGAAGCTAAGAAAATCATAAAAGATTTCAAGCCTGACCTTGTAATTGGTACAGGTGGCTATGTGTGTGCTCCTATTTTATACCAAGCCTCTAAGAAAAAAATCCCTTCAATAGTTCATGAATCAAACTCTTATCCAGGCATGGCATCTAAGTTTTTATCTAAAAGGGTAGACAGGGTTCTAATTTCTTACGAAGAAGCGGCCAAGCATTTTAAAAGCCAGGAAAAAATTGTTGTAACAGGCAATCCTGTTAGGAATAATTTTAGCCTTACTTATACAGACGAAGATTTAAAAAAACTTGGTATTGATAAGAATATACCAGTAGTATTTTCTTTTGGCGGATCAAATGGGTCCTTTGCTTTAAATAAGGCAGTGACAGAACTAAGTGAAAATCTAAATGGAGAATTTTACCTTCTTCACCAAACGGGAGTAAGGTTTTACGATAAGTTTTTAGAAGAAACAAAAGAAAATAAATACCTAAAAGTTTTCAAATATATTGATAATATCGATTTATTTTATGGGGTTTCTGACCTTGTTATTGCATCAAGTGGGGCAATGAGCCTTGCTGAAATTTCATCTGTAGGAAGGCCTTCGATACTTATACCAAAGGCTTATACAACAGAAAACCACCAAGAATTTAACGC
>CAUPHU010000158.1:0-2897 GCA_963511095.1 uncultured Anaerococcus sp.
GGTACATCCAGATTGAAACTATGCTGTAAATTGCTGTGGATGTAAGGGTTGCAGCCTTTGGATTTTCCGCTTCCCTTGTGTAGTCAGAAATTAGTGGCAACCAAGAAAGTGGCATGGCTACGGCAAGCTCTATTGCAAGACCAAAGCTCATGGCATCAGCCGCTGGTTTTGACAAAAAGTCTACTCCCTTAAATATCTTAAAGGAAAGTAGGATTGTTAGGATAAATAAGAGGGACATAGAAACTGTGTTTAGTTTCCCAAGATTTGAAATTCCTATTTTTATCCAAACTAAGATCAAAATTCCTATCACAAGGGCCCAAATGATATGGCCTGTGGAAAAGACGTGGGATGATGAAATCGCCCCGTCATAGATCATAATTGCAGTCCAGCCCACAAGTTGGAGGACGTTTAAAAGTGCAAAAAATAAACCACCTTTTTGGCCAAAGGACATTTTTACAGTCTCCATGGCTGACTTTTCGCTCATGCCGCCGATTATGCCTGCCATATATAAAAGAACAGCTCCAATAAGGTGGCCGATTAAAATTGCCAAAAATCCGTTTTTAAAGCCAAGTGGTGCAAAATAGGTACCGGTGATAATCTCTGCTATAGAAACACCAGCCCCAAACCAAATGAGGCCATTTTCAAAATTAGAAGTCTTCCTCATCATAGACCTCCTTGTAGGAATCTTTTATATCAAAGGCGTGGTTCATAGGACCTGAGCCTTTTCCTATATCAAGGCCATCTGCTAGGGCTTTTGATATATAGTCCTTGGCCATTTTTACAGCAATTTCCATTGGAAATCCCTTTGCAAGATTTGCTGCAATTGCAGATGACAAAGTACAACCTGTGCCGTGGGTGTTTTCTGTATTGATTCTTTCGCCCTTAAACCAAGTGCCTGCCCCATTTGTATATAGATAGTCGTTGGCATATTTATCAGAAATTTTCTTTGCTGCCGCTTCCATCTCCTCCACACTTACGATTTTTTCTCCTATTAAAATCTCAGCTTCTGGTATATTTGGTGTTAGGACGTCTGCAAGTGGGAAAAGTTTGTCTTCCAAGGTCTTGATGGCGTCATCTTTTAATAATTTCGCCCCACTTGTTGCAACCATCACAGGGTCCACAACTATATTTTTTGCCTTGTAATTTATTAGTCTTTCTGCTATTACTTCGATTATTTCACTAGAAGATACCATGCCAATCTTAACTGCATCCGGCATAATATCTGTGAAAACTGAATCTAGTTGTTCTTTCATAAATTCTGGACTTGCTTCTAAAATATCACTTACGCCGGTTGTGTTTTGAGCAGTCAAGGCTGTAATTGCACTCATTGCAAAAACCCCATTTACAGTCATAGTCTTGATGTCTGCTTGTATACCGGCGCCTCCACTCGAGTCTGAACCCGCAATGGTCAATGCTTTTTTAATTTCTTTCATAAAATCTCCTTACATTGTTTTCTAATGCGATAGAAGGTGGTGCCCCCAATCTACCGCAAATTCTTTCTTCTAATTAATAATCGCTTTAATTTTTAACCTCCAAAGCTTATATACAAAAAAAGAACAGACCCAAGGGCCTGTCCTAATAAGTTCAAATATAGTGAGAGCATATAAAAATAATATACGTACCTACGTTGGCATTATCCAAATCAGGTAAGGTCGAGGTCAAGCCTCCTCTCAGATCTCTAAAAGAACTCCCTTGTATAATTCAATTTTAAAACTTATAGGAAATAATGTCAAGGAAAATTTTCCCACTTTCTTACTTAGATTAATATCGAACATAAGCCTATTGATATTAGATGAGATTCGTCTTATAATTAAGTTAATAGAAATCTAAGATAAAAATAAATATTAGATATAAATCTAAGAAAGGACCTATAATGAAAACTCACTTTAATAATTTTAATCTCATAGAAAAGCCCTTGCTTGTAAATGAAGCAGGCCTTATGATTTATCTTTATACAAATTACTTGTCTGCTAATAATAGAAACTTTTTCTCCTTTGAGGATTCCTATCCGGGCTTTAACTATTCCCAGGACATGAATTTAACCTCTATAGACAATGCCTTTAACAACAATACAGACTACGTAGACTTTGTTAGGAAGATTAAAAAAGAATCATATCCATATTTGGAAGATTTCTTCAACGGTCAAAATGGGGATATACTTAATCTTTTTTATATATTTTCAGAAAATGACGGGAATTACTTGCCTTTTATGACAGGAATTTTTCAGAATATAAATGTCGTTGACATAAAAAATTTCACCTACGACATCTTTGAACTAGTATTTGACCTTTCTTTCTTAAGATTTGTAGGAGTTGATATAAATGATACAGGGTTAAAATCAGCAAACATAAAAGAATGGACAAAAAAAGCTCTTAAATCAGATTTTCTTAGCCTAGTAGCTAATCTTCCATATGAAGATAAGCTTTCTATGGAACTTTTAAGGTCTTTTTCCAATAAAAAATCAATCTACGGTAGACTTTATCCTCTTTTAGAAAAAATTTGCCAGATTTTAGAAAATAATTTTTATAAAATCCAAGACGAATTCATGGAACATTTTGAAAAAATAAAAAAAGATGGCTACAAAAAGGTAAGTGAAGTAATAGACCAAGTTGGCTTAGCAAGTTTTTTAAGAAAAAGAGATGAGCCTTTTAACATCTATGGTCTAATCCTTGCACCAAATATGACCATGATTCAATTTATATCAGAAGATTACGATGATGCCTTTATCAAGTTTGGAATTTATTCAAATAAAGACTTTGTCGAAAAGAAAAATAAACTAAAACACCTGAGCCAATACCTAAAAATCCTAGGAGACCCAACAAGGATTGACATCCTAGACCTCTTAAAGGAAAGAAATTACTATGCAAAAGAGCTTTCTGACAAGCTTTATATAACTC
>CAUPHU010000159.1:0-2815 GCA_963511095.1 uncultured Anaerococcus sp.
AGGTGATTTGGTAGGCAGTTTCTGGACTTGTAACTTCGTGATTAACCCTATCCTTATCCTCAAATAAAACTTTACCAGTTGAGTCAACTATTTTTGAAAATGTGAGTGGTTCGAGGTATTTGCCGCCATTTGCAAGGGCTGCATAGGCTCCTGTCATATCTAGGGCAGTAAGACCATTCGTCATAGCACCAAGACCAAGGGCTGCAAGGTTTTCGTCGTTTGTTTCCTTGTTTTCATCACTTGTTACAAAGTTATCCTTGCCATTTTCTTTGATGATACCAAAGTTTTTAAGATATTTGATGGAAGTGTCGATTCCAACTTGGTCAAGTGTTGCAACTGCGATTGTGTTTATAGATAGCTTTAGGGCTTCCCTTATAGGTTTGACTCCCATAAAGTAGCCATAAACGTTGTTTGGCCAAGGCTTGCCATCTTCATCTAGCATAAATGGTACGTCGTCCATTCCTGTAGCAAGGTTGAAACCATTATCAAGGGCTGGTGTGTAGGTTGCCAGTGGTTTGATTGATGAACCTGGTTGACGAGGTACAGCTGAAGCCCTGTCTAAGATTCTTTGGCCTTTTTGGTCACGACCACCCATTATAGCTTTGATATGGCCAGTTTTGTGGTCTATTATTATAGATGAAGACTGAGGTTGGATAACACCTTCTAGGTCCATTTCATAATAGTCTTTGCTAATTGAAAATGTACCGTCATCGTAGGCTTTAAATAATTTGTCATTTTTATCTAGGAAATTTTTTGTAATTACTATATTTTCATCTTCGTCTAAATAGATATTTTTATTAGAGCCAAGGTCGATGTAACCAGTTCTGTGTGTCCTTAAGTTCCTATTTTCTTCATCAAGTGAATAGTAATTTCTAAAAACAAGTTTAGTTTGGTCAAGGTAGGCTTTTTTTGTTGTAAGGACAATATTACCAGCCTCATCCTTGTGGGCATCGTCCTTTGAGAGCCTAATGTCGTTATTTTCATTTAGGAAATTGCTCTTTGCAAAATATAGGAGTCTTCCACTTGAATTTATGATATTGCCGTTATTGTCATATTTCATATCAAGTAGGGGAGGAGTATTCCAACCAGAAGTGTCGCCCATTAGGTAGGCTGAGAAATTTGCATATATATCTTCTAGGGTTTTTTGTATATTCTGATCAAGGGTTGTGGTAATTTTTAGGCCACCGTAGTAGAGCCTATCCCAAGCTTGATTTTCGCTCATATCTTGAGTATCCATAAGTTTTGCAACTACTTGTTTTTCAAGAAGGGAGTTGAAATAAGATGCAATTTCTGTATTGGCACGTTCTGCAGGTTCTAGTGATTTTGCTATATCAAAGCTTTTAGCTTCTTTCATTTCCTTTTCGGTGATATAACCAAGCTCATACATCTTATCTAAGACGTAATTTTCACGCTTAAGTGGAGCTTCGTTAAATACTGCAGAATATTTTGTCCCGTCAATAGAAAATTCCCCCAAAACTCTTTCGTCAGTCACTTCGCTTGTCTTAATTGACTTATATAAGGAATATTCTGATGGAGATTGGACAATACCAGCAAGGGCTGCACATTGGGCAAGGTTTAAATCCTTGACATCCTTATTAAAATAAGTGTTGGCTGCTGCCTGGACTCCATAGGAGTTTTGTCCCATAAAGACCCTGTTTAGGTAGGCACCTAAGATTTCTTCCTTTGAAAGGTGGTCTTCTATTTCAAGTGCCAGGTAAATTTCCTTTATCTTTCTTTGATAGGTCTGATCGTTTGTAAGGTAAGTATTTCTTGCAAGCTGTTGGGTAATTGTAGAGCCGCCCCTTACAATGCTGCCTGCCTTAAGGTTTTCTACCATAGATCCTATTATA
Source organism: uncultured Anaerococcus sp. (assembly GCA_963511095.1). Classification (GTDB taxonomy): domain Bacteria; phylum Bacillota; class Clostridia; order Tissierellales; family Peptoniphilaceae; genus Anaerococcus. The sequence continues at coordinate 1,851 of CAUPHU010000159.1, forward strand.
GAAATGACATCAATACCTTGGTGGTCATAAAATCTTTCGTCTTCAACTGCTATGAAGGCATTTTTTAGATTTTCTGGTATTTGGTCATAGGAAACTATTTCTCTATACTGACTCGTGGCGATGGCATCTACTTCATTCCCATCTTCATCCACGACTGTTGAGTTTTGACTCATTTCGTACTTAATTGCATCTGCATCTATTTCTGGTGCAGTTTTCATAACTTCAAGGATTGCTCCTCCAGTTAAGCCTGCAAAGACTATCATTATAGACCCTAAAAACAAGATAACTATGAGTAGGGTTTTTATAATGATAGAGGATATTTTCTTAGTCATGTGGCCTCCGTTTTTTTAAAAAATTTATACTTATATCTATTTTATCATTTTTTGCGGGTAACTTCCATCCTTTATTAAATTTTAGATAAAAGTATAGTATATAGGGAAAGGAATTTTATGCAGGAAGTAATACAAGTCAACGTCCTAGACAAGGATGACGATGAAGAAATTAAAATATATGAATTAGAATCTTTGATTAATACGGCAGGCGGTAAGTCAGTTGCCTTTGTAAGTCAGGTTGTGACAAAGGTCAATCCTAGGTTTTATATAGGCAAGGGCAAGCTTGAAGAAATCAGAGACTTGGCAGAAAAACTTGAAGTTAAGACAATAATATTTGATGTGGAATTATCGGCCAGTCAACTTTATAACCTTGAGGAAGAATTAAAACTTAAGGTTGTTGACTGGACATCTTTAATTTTGGATATTTTCGCCCAAAGGGCTCACACAAAAGAGTCAAGACTAAAGATAAAACTTGCCCAGCTTAAATATCAACTACCGAGAATCAATAAGTGGTTTGCTTATCTTTCTCGTCAGGCAGGGGGAATTGGTACCAGAGGACCAGGTGAAACCATGCTTGAAACCGATAGGAGAGCTATTGAAAGAGACATAAGAAGTCTTGAAAAGGCCCTTAAG
>CAUPHU010000160.1:0-2810 GCA_963511095.1 uncultured Anaerococcus sp.
TAATCTTCCAAAAAATGTGTAGCAAGATGTTTTGCTTATATTGTGCCTTTCCATCAATACTTTAGATAATTCTAAGGCCTGGATTTCTCCATTTTCATCTAAAACATCGCCTTTCCACAACTCTTCCATTACTAGTAATTCACCATCAGAAAACTCCATAAAATCTACCTCCTTTTCTATTCTCACTTATTTTCTTATAATTATAATTCGTTTTATTTTCACTTTGAATATATCATGAAATAAAAAAATAGTCAATATTTTTTGACTACTTAATCTATTTCACAGGCCAATTTCCAATTACTCTGCATTTTCACATAAAACTTCCTTTTTTTCAAATTTTATGAATAAATTTTTTCAGTAATCATACCCTTAAATTTACCAGACACCATCTGGAAAATTTTAATAAAAAAGAAAGCACAGATTTTCCGTACTTTCCTTTATAATCTTATTAAATTAATTTCCAAATATTTTTAGCATATGCCACTGGGTCTTCGATTTCTAGGCCTTCTATTAGCCTTGCTTGGTCTAAGAGGAGCCCTGCTATCATTTTTGCCTTGTCTTTGTCGTTTTTATAAGCTTCTTCTAAGAGGTCATAAGCTTTAGTTTTTGTGGAGATTTCTAGGATTTTTTCTGCCTTGATGCCAAAGGCGTTTGGTTGGTTTTTGAGGGTTTTTTCCATTTCGATTGAGACTTCGCCACGTTCTTTAATTAGGCTTGGGACGTCTTCTAATTTGTCTGTGAAATTTACTCCTACCACATCTTCTGGCATGGATTCTTTGATGAAGATTATTAATTCGCTATCTTCTTTATCTTCTTCTGTTTCATCTTCTGCTGTGATTGATTTGAATTTGAGGCCTTCGTATTCTACTAGCATTTTGATTAAGAATTCATCTAAAGCCTTATCTAAGAGTAGGACGTCCTTGTCTTCGTCTATCATTTTGAGGGCTGGTGAAGCTTTGATTTTATCAAGGGATTCGCCTGTGCCGTAGTAGATAAATTCTGCTGTTGATGGGGCTTTTTCCTTATATTCTTTTAGGCTTATTAATTTATCTTCATTTCTAGAATAAAATAGTAATAGGTCTTGTAAGTCTTCCTTGTTCGCTCCATAAGATTCGTAGATTGAAACCTTGATAGAGTCAGCAAATTCTTTGTAGAATTTTTCGTAGTCTTCCCTACTTTTCTCCATCATTTCTTTCAGGTGGGAGTTTATTTTCTTGTTGATTTGCTTAGAAATTACCCTTAACTGCCTATTTTGTTGGAGGGTTTCTCTTGAAATATTTAGGGTTAGATCGTCAGATTCTACCACACCCTTTACAAAAGAATAGGCATCATCAAGGATTTCATCGCAAGCATCCATGATTTTTACTCCGTGTGAATAAAGTTCTAGACCGATTTTCCTATCTTTTGAGTAATAATCAAAAGGAGCTTTTTCTGGTATATATAGTAGGGATTTGAATTCTACCAGGCCTTCTACATTGAAATCAATCCAGGAAAGTGGCTTATCAAAGCCAAAGTGACTTTCTTGGTAGAAATTTATATAGTCCTCATCTGTGAGATTTTTCTTATCTTCCTTCCAGATTGGCTTGTCAGAATTTAGGACGGTCATATCCCTGTAGTCTTCGTATTCTGGCTTATCTTCTGGAGAACCTTCCTTAAGCCTAGTCTTGGTGATTTCCATCTTGATTGGATATCTGATATAATTTGAATATTTCTTGATCAGACCCCTAATTGTATTTTGGTCAAGGTAGATATCATAATTTTCATCTTCTGTGTTTTCCCTTAGGTGTAGGATTATGTCTGTACCAGTCGTCGCCTTGCTTACTTCCATTATTTCAAAGCCATCAGCATTTTCACTTACCCATTTATAGGCATTTTTAGAACCGTGCTTTTTGGATAGGACTTCGATTTTTTCTGCAACCATGAAGGCTGAGTAAAAACCAACTCCAAATTGGCCTATCAAATCTTTTATGTCTGTCGATTCAACCGAATTTCTAAAGGCTTCTGTACCTGATTTTGCGATAGTTCCAAGGTTTTCCTCTAGATCTGTCGCATCCATCCCTATTCCTGTATCCCTGATTGTAAGACTTCTCTCTTCCTTATTTGGGATTATTTCTATAAAATAGTCTTCCTTATTTGTTGTTGTATCAGATTTTAAATCTTCGTAATAGAGCTTATCCAGTGCATCTGAGGCATTTGAAACAAGCTCTCTTAAAAATATTTCCTTGTTTGTATAAATTGAATGGATCATTAGATCCATTACTTTTTTGGCTTCCGCCTTAAATTCTTTTCTCATTGGCTAATCCTCCCTTTTATTAAAAAAAATTAGCAGTCCATGTGTTCGACTGCTAATACTATACTTATTTGTTTAAAACTTTCAATCATCCCAAAAATTTAACGTTGCCATAAAACATGGTAAAGGCAGCAAGGAGAATGAAAACATGCCAAATTGCGTGATTGTAGGGAATTTTTTTAATAGAATAAAAAACCGCTCCCACTGTATAAAGAAGGCCACCGACAACCAAAATCAAAATGTAAGAAAGTCCAATATGCTTATAGATTTGATAAAGCAAAAGAACTGACATCCAGCCCATTAACATATAAATAATCATGGAAGGCTTTTTTATCTTATCTTCCTTAGCCATGGCAAAGGCTATTATATTCATGGCAATACCAGCAAGGGCCAAAACCCAAATTATTACAAAGATTATTATGGCAAAGTTTGACCTAAGGCCTATTAAAATTATCGGTGTGTAAGACCCAGCTATAGTTAAATAGATTACGCCGTGGTCAATTGCCCTAAAAACCGTACG
>CAUPHU010000161.1:0-2804 GCA_963511095.1 uncultured Anaerococcus sp.
ATCAAGTAAAATCAAATCCGCATCATCAATAAAATTTTTAGCTTCACTAATTGTGTTTACAGAAAAAATTTCATATTCTTTATTTAAGGCTATGGAAAGCCCTTTATTTAAATTTTTATCATCTTCAATTATTAATATCTTTTTCATACATTTTCCCATAAATATGAGTTTTCATTTAAGTTTAAGTAAGAATTTAAGGACACTATATTTTTCAACTCATTAATTCTAAATTATATACTTTCTCTGCTCACTATACCAGAAATATAAAAAAGTTTATATATTATTCCAAATAAAAAACAGGCACGAAGCCTGCAATTTCTTAAAATGAAATCTTAAATACAAGGGCAATAATACAAAGAATAACTGCTATTGGTGTGTAGACGAATTTACCTAGATTGTACCAGGAATCTCCGTATTTTTTCTTTGATCCCTTATTAATTTCTGCGACTAGTATATCTTTTTTCATTATCCAGAACCAGGTCACAGCTCCAACCATTGCCCCTATTGGGATGATGTAGATTGAGATTATGTCCATAAATGGTCCCCACTGGCTTATCATTTCCATGTTTACGCCGATTACGAATACCGCTATTCCAATTAAAAACAATACTAGGTTACGCTTTAATTTCGGGTGTCTTTTCATTAAGGATTCTGCCACTACCTCAAACATATTTTGAAGCGAAGATATACCGCCAAATACTACTGCCACATATAAAATTATGGCAAAAATTCTGCCTGCTGCCATGTCTTGTAAGATTGTAGGTAAGACTTGGAATAATAATCCTGGTCCACCCGCTTGGTCCATGCTGTAGACAATAATTGCTGGAATCATTACAAATGATGCAAGCATTGCTGCGATTGTATCTAAAAATCCAGTCATTTTTGATGATGAAACAATATCTTCCTTATCTTTTAGGTAGGCACCTACAACAAGCATGCCTGATCCAGTTACAGATAGGGAGAAAAATGCCTGACCCATAGCTTCTAGGATTGTTTTCCAAGATAGCATTTCAGGGTCAAACCTAAACATGTATTTGTAGCCTTCGATTGCATTTGGCAATGTCACAATCCTAATAGCAAGGATTACAAATAGTACAAAAAATGCTGGCATCATGATTTTGTTTGATTTTTCAATTGTGCTTGCCCCTCCTATGCAGGAAATAAGGGTTACTACAATTATAAAAAAGTGGTAAGGCACAACTGAGTATGGCTTTAGGGAAAAGCTATCAAAGTAAGTTTTGGTATCAACACTTAAAATCGCCCCACTTAGGGAATCCACAAGGGCCTTTAGGACGTAGGCAACAATTACTGCATAGCCAATTGCAATTAAAAGCGATCCTATAAGGGGAATGTAGCCTATAAATTTTCCTATTTTAGTATTTTCATTTCTAGTTTTAAACGCCTTGTTGTAGGCGCCTAGAGTACCTGTTTGGGCGAACCTTCCTACAGCAAATTCGCTAGCAAGTCCACAGTAGGCAAAAATTGATATAAAAACAATATAGGCTAATAAAAAAACTAGGCCTCCCCTTTGGAATTTATAAGGAAATCCCCAGACATTTGCCATGCCAACAGCAGAACCTACCGCCGTCAGGATAAATCCTATTTTCGATTGAAATTTATTCATTATTATCTCCTTTGTTCAAAGTCTTATTTATATTCTTTGTTGGTATATCACTTTAAAGCATAGTCTAATTATAACACATTTTTTCTTAATTTCAAGAAAAAAATAAGTCTTACAAAGTTATTCATATTGCTAATATCTTTGATAAAATATTGCAAAAGTATAACTTTGTAAGACTATTAATGAAATAATATTGATGCTAGGCAGACTATTATTACAAGTGGAGTATAAATGAACCTTCCTAGCCTTATAAAAGTCTCTGTTTTTTTCTTCTTTGCCCCTTTATTTATCTCATCTAACAAAACTTTTGGATCCATTATGTAAAACCAAACTACAGCTCCTAGCATGGCTCCAAGTGGTATTAGGTAATAAATTGTAATATCCATAAGATGGGACCATCTTGCAAGCGGATGGAGGTCAATTCCTAAAATTAGGACAACTGTACCAACTAAAACAATGGCCTTTTTATCATCCATCTTAAATTCCTGGTTTAGGGTGTGGGCTATCGATTCAAAAATTGTTTGAAGCGATGTAAGACCTGCCATTATCATTGCCAGATAAAATAAAACTGCAAAACCCCTTCCAACCCTCAATGAGTTGAAAACACTAGGTAGGATGTGGAAAATTAGGGCTGGTCCTTCTGCGTGGTGCATGGAAAAGATTACTATAGATGGAACAATGATAAAGGCTGATAGAAGTGCCACAATAGTATCAAAAAGACCGGTAAGCTTTGAGTTTGTTACTATATCGTGATCGTCTGTAAGCATCCTTCCCACAAAAATCATACCGAATCCTGTAATTGATAAGGCAAAAAGTGCATCACCCATGGCAGAAATTATTGTGCCGATATTTAAATCTTTTAGGTCGAACCTAAATAATAGTCTAAAGCCTTGGCCAATATTTGGAAGCGTTAACATCTTAAATAAAACTATAAGATAAATTACAATCATTGTTGGCATAAGAATTGAGTTAAGCCACTGAATTGACTTTAAGCCCCCTAGACTTATTAAAACCACCATGACAATTATCAAAAGATGGACTTCCATAACTGCAAAAGACCTTGAAGAAAATTCTTCAAACCAAACCGATGGTGGAGTGATAAGAAGCGTCCCATTTATGGTATCAACAAGAGCTTTCCCCACATAGGAAACAATGATTGTATAACCTACAGCTATTATTAAGG
>CAUPHU010000162.1:0-2738 GCA_963511095.1 uncultured Anaerococcus sp.
ATCATAAGCCTTCTTTATAAGTTCCATATCCGCTTGAGGATTATTTTTTAATACTATTTCTTTAAATTTTATAAATTCTTTATTAAAATCGGTTAGCATACAATCACCTAATATCGATTAATTTCAGCTGAAGAGATTTGTTTCCCCTAAATTCATTTACGTCTGGGTAGTAGACAATATCTATTTTATTGCCAATAATATTTCCATTAAATTTCTCATTCAAATATTTATAGTCATCTTCAGCTTGAAATTTAATGGCATTATAGAATATTCCATTCTGGAATAAGGACAATCTCATAGTGTTTTTGTCTTTTCCAATCATAGAAATAGATGCAATATCAACATCTTTATTTGCAAAGACCGGTCTTTCATTATCTTTTCCAAAAGGTCGGTACTTATCTAAAGACTGTGCGAACTCTAAGGAAAGTTTAGAAATTGGTATTTGTGTATCAATATTGATAGATTTCTTCTTATCATTCTGATTTAATTTAGAAGTGTCATTTAGAAACTTTCTAAAGTCATCTATTACATCAATCTTAATTGATAAACCACAAGCCATAGGATGGCCACCAAATGATTCTAGTTTATCTTTATATGGAGATATTTTTTCGTACATATTATAGCTAGGAATAGACCTACCAGATCCTTTCGCAAGACCTTCTTCTTTAGCATTTGTAAGAACTATAGCTGGCCTGTAATATTTTTCCTTAATTCTTCCTGCAACTATACCGCAAACAGATTCATTTAAACCTTCAGCATAGACAACTATTACATCATTTTGGTCGTAGGAATTTTCTTCTATAATTCCTATTGTTTTATTAAGTGCAGTTTCTGTTAGACTTTTTCTTTCATTATTAAGTTTAACAAGACTAGCAGCCATTTCATAAATTTTATCAATATCTTCTTCTACAAGTAGGTCTATAGCTAGCTTGGCGCTTTTGAGTCTGCCAGTCGAGTTCATAAGTGGTCCTAGGATAAATCCGAGAGTATATTCATCAACTTCCTTATCCCAAGAAGATTCATCTAGTAAAGCCTTAAGACCAATCTTTTCAGTTTGATTGAGTCTTTTAAGCCCTTCTATGACAAAAATCCTATTTTCATCAGTTAGGGAAACAATGTCACAAACAGTCCCCATCGCAACATATTCTAGAAGTGAATAGAGGTAATAATCATCGCCGTCTAGTTTTTGATATAGACCTTGTATTAATTTAAAACTTACACCAGCACCACATAAATCATCAAAAGGATATGTTGAATCAAGTCTTTTTGGATTTATAACTGCATTTGCGTTTGGTAATATCTGATCTACCCACTCATTATTTTCTTCTTTATGAATTTGGTGGTGATCTGTTACAATTACATTAATTCCTGCATCTCTTAAATTATCTATTTGATCAAATCCAGTAATTCCATTATCACATGTAATTACAAGAGAAACCTTATCTTCTATAGCCTTATCACTCATTTTGGATGATATACCATAGCCTTCGTCGACCCTATGTGGAATATCATAAGATATATTATCATAGTAAAACAAAAGACCATCCATTAAAGTCATAACAGATGCAATACCATCTTGGTCATAGTCACCGAAGATTCTTATTTCACCGCCATTTTTCATAGTTTCAATTATAAGATCTATAGCCTTATCCATGTCATTTAATAAAAATGGATCATGGAGTTTATCTAGGCTTGGATTTAAATACATATCAACTTTGTTTGGGTCAATAATATCTCTATTGGCCAATATTAATGCATCTAATTTAGAAATATTACCTAGCTTAAGATTGTTTATATAATTTTGTTTTTTATTATAAATAAACCAATTTGTCATATCTACCTTTCTAGTAAATTATACTCTTTTATGAACTATAATAAAGAAAAAGAGGCCTGGGCCTCTATTCTAAAATATTATCAATATAAGACTTTTCAATTGTAAGATATGAGAGATTTTCGCCCTCACCTGTTATTACTATAACTTCATTTTTTTCTATCTTTTTTACATAGCCAATGATACCAGATTTTGTAATAATCTTGGAGGTTTCCTTCAAGTTATCATTTATAAAATTCTCTCTGTTTTTATCTTTTCTGTAATCATTTATATTTATATAATAAAAACCTATAGCAAGTATTATTAAAATTATATATTCAAGTCTCATTAATATCCGTATTTTTCGTAAAATTCTTTTTTATAATCTAGGAAAGAATCATTCATAATTGCTTCTCTTATGTTTTCACACATTTTTAGCAAGAAGTGTAGGTTGTGGTAGGAAAGTAATCTTGCACCAAGTATTTCATTGGCGTTTATTAGATGCCTTAGATATGCCCTAGTATGATTTTTGCATGTGTAGCAATCACATTCTGGGTCGAGTGGTGAAAAATCTTTTTTGAAAGTTGCGTTTTTTACTACTACCCTGCCTTCAGAAGTAAGGGCTGTGCCATTTCTTGCAATTCTAGTTGGAAGAACGCAATCAGCCATGTCAATCCCTGCTTCAAAAGATTCAAATAAATAGTCTGGAGTCCCTACTCCCATGTTATATCTTGGCTTATCTTCTGGAAGAAGTGGTGTTGTGAAGTTTAGAATATCTATCATTTCTTCCTTAGTCTCACCAACTGATAGTCCACCGATAGAATAGCCGTCAAAATCCATTTCTACAGTTTCTCTAGCAGATCTTTCTCTTAAATCTTTAAACATACCACCTTGGACAATTCCAAATAAAGATTGGTCTGGATGAGAA
>CAUPHU010000163.1:0-2699 GCA_963511095.1 uncultured Anaerococcus sp.
AAGCACGCCAGTTGATAAGGTGGGCCTTTGGATTTTTGCCGACAAATTCTTTCATGTCGTTATTTACCTTGTCCATGTAGGATTGGAGGTGGGAAGTATTTACAAAATACACATCCCTGCCTTCGGCTAGGTCCATTATAGCCTGCATGTCATTGGGGTTTGCAGAACCATTTGATCCAAGAGAAACGAGGATTATATCACCTAAGCCAACATTATTTTTGATGGCCTGAAGGACTTCTGGTCCCTGAATCATATCCCTACCGACCTTGCCGTCTAGGTAGAGGTTTGGTATATAATTTCTCAAATACTTATCGATATTTATTAGAACCGAATCACCAATTGCTGTTATGTGAAGATCTTTCACGAAGTTTAGCTCGTTTTCTGTAAAGTCAAAATTATCGTAGGCCATTTCCTTAAAAGGCTCTGAGGATTCTTCTTTTTCTTTTTTTGTATCAGAATCTTCATCCTCCCCGCTGGACTCTTTTTCATCTTCTTTATTTTCTAAACTATCTTCCCCATCTGCCTTTTCTTTGGCTTGATCTTTTTTCTTTTTCTCGATAAGCTCTTTTTGCATAGATTCGTTGTTCTTTTTAATCTCTTCTTCACTTTGTTCAAATCTCGCCTTAAGCTCGGCCATTTCCTTTTCCTTTTGGTTGCCTATAGCAAGAGAAATAGCATTTAAAACAAAAAGACCCAAAAGAGGAATTAGGACAAAGTATTTATTAATCTTCTTCCTATCAAAGATTAGGTGGAGAATTTCTCCTAAAAATATCATCCAAATAAATTGAAGCCCATAATAGAGGAACTTATTTTCGACTATGTTTATTAAGAAATAGGAGAAGAAAACCTGGATTGTATATTGGAGCAAATATAGGTAATAAGACCTCCTGCCCAAGTATTCTAAAATCCCACCCAAAATTGTATTTGAAAATTTAGAACCATAGTCTATTTCATATTTGTATAAGGCACCAATTAAAAGGGCAAAGGCAAGTGTGTAGGCTAGGAAAAATGTCCTATAAATCCATATCTTCTCGCCATTTATGAAAAACATTGGCACAAAGATTAAAAGTCCCAAGACTAAAATCAAAATCCTATATCCATTTTGACTGAGATTTACCTTATCCTTGTATTTTAAATAGCAAAGATAGAAAATCATACCAAAGAAAAGTGAGTAAAGTCTGGTATCCGTACCATAATAAATCCTAATAATTGGGCTGTCATTAAGGGCTAGGTAGTAGCAAATCCCAATACTTACAAGGGATAAGATTCCAAGAATCCAAATCCTAAGACTTAGTGATTTTATTTTTTGGGCCACATATTTTACCAGATAGAAAATTACCACGAATTGGAGGTAGATTGCTATGTACCAGAGGTGGACAAATAGGTTGAAATTACCATTTCTATCAAAATAAGAGGCACCTTGTAAAATCTGCCTTATATTTTCAAATCCAAAAACAACAGCCAGGCTACTTCTTGCCGAGTCGTCAAAGATTTCCCTGGCAAAAATAAGGGCAAAAAATAAGGATATAAACATGATAAAGATAATCGGTGGTAGGATTTTCTTTATTTTGTTTTTTAAGCTTATGTAAATATCCTGAAAAGTCAGTTCACGGCTAAAATTCGATCTTTCCATCAAAAAACCACTCATAGTTAGAAAGCCAATAACCGCCAAAAATCCTCCTGGTAGGGCATGGGCAAATAAGTGGTAGCATGACACTGAAATGAGGCAAAGGCCTCTAAGAATATTCAAATAGCGTATATTTACTTTTCTTCTAGTTAATTTTTTCACATCTTTCTCCATAACATAACCATTATACTATAGATTACTCTAATATACCTAATTTTATCCAAAGATTATGGCGGAAAAATGTTAGGCTTGTTAAATTGAGATAAAGTATATTTGCATTTTTTTCCTCTATGCTGTATATTATAGATAATGAAATAATGCGACGATAAGAAGTAGTAGTTATGAAAGGCACCTAGAGAGGGAATGGTTGGTGAAAATTCTCTGCTGGCAGTAGCGAATCCGTCTTTGAGCAAATACTTAATTAAGGCAAGCTAGGCTTGTATAATTTGGGTGGCACCACGAGACCTTCGTCCCAATTGGGAGGGGGCTTTTTTTATGCATATTTTAAGGAGAGAACATGATAGATATTAAATTATTGAGAGAAAACCCAGAACTTGTTAAAGAAAACATCAAGAAAAAATTCCAAGACGATAAACTTGTATTAGTTGACGAAGTATTAGAACTTGATGCAAAACTACGTGAGTACAAAACAGAAGGCGACAGATTAAGAGGCGAAAGAAACAAAACCTCTAAAGAAATCGGTATGCTCTTTGGTCAAGGTAAAAAAGATGAAGCAGAAGCTGCCAAGGCCCATGTAGTGGAAATAAACGACGAGCTTGTCCACATAGAAGAAGAAACAGACAGACTTAACGAAGAAGTCAAACAAAGAATGCAAGTCATCCCACAAATCATAGACGAAACAGTTCCACTAGGCAAGGATGATACAGAAAACGTAGAAATAGAAAGATTTGGCGAGCCAGTAGTCCCTGAATTTGAAGTTCCATACCATATAGACATTATGGAATCATTTGACGGAATCGACCTTGACTCATCAAGAAATACATCAGGTGCAGGCTTCTACTACCTAAAAGGCGACATAGCAAGACTTCACTCAGCAATCCTATCCTATGCC
>CAUPHU010000164.1:0-2586 GCA_963511095.1 uncultured Anaerococcus sp.
TTCATTTGAAATTTTACTTTTATTCATGTCGATTTTTAAAGTTATTTTTTCTAAATTATTTACAAATTTTATATAATTCATACTTACTCCTATGATATAATATAAGCGAGAGGAAATGATATGACAAATATAATTAATGTTTTTAAGAATAAATCAAAATATACACACACTATATTTAACAAAGTTAGAAAAATTTTACAAGACAACGGATATCAAATATCAACATTTTACAACAAAGATGCCATCTTAAACCTAGTTATTGGTGGTGATGGAACATTTTTAAATGCAGTGCACCTATCTGATTTTTCGCAAATCCCTTTTATAGGTATAAATACCGGCCATTTAGGTTTCTATCAAGAAATTGAAGTTAATATGATAGAAGACTTTGTCCATGCCCTAAAAAATAAAAATTATCAAATTGAAGAGCTAACAGTGCTTGAATCTAAGATAAATAATAAATCCTTAAATGCAATAAACGAAGTCGTTGTTAAATCGAAAAAAAATCAAATCATTAGAGTCAAGGTCTTTATAGACGGCAATTTTATAGAAGCATATTCAGGTGACGGCCTAATAATTTCAACTCCACACGGATCAACTGCCTATAACCTTTCAGCAAACGGGGCTATTTTACACCAGTCATTAAATGGTTTTCAGCTTACCCCAATTGCCCCAGTCTACTCTAATATGAATAAATCTCTTAAGTGTCCTGTAGTACTTCCAAACGACGCTACGATTGAGATTTCAGTCTCTAGAAGAGACAACTACCATACTGTATTTATTTTTGACGGTAGAGAATTTTTCACAAAAGATTACAAGATAAAAATAGGTGTATCTCCAAATAAAATAAATAAGCTTATTCTTAATAAGAACCACTATTGGGCTAATATTAAAAACAAGCTTATGTGATTATTCAAATGATATTTGATTGAAAATATCTATTATCATGTTTCTTGCTATAGGCGCAGCTACTTCTCCACCTGTGCCTTGGCTGTCTTCTATTACTAAGGCAAAGGCAATTTTTGCATCGTAGGCTGGTGCAAAACCAACAAACCAAGAATCAACCTTACCATCAGCCTTATCAGCGGTTCCAGTTTTACCGGCAAGCTGAATCCAATCTATGAAGGCAGCTCTGCCTGTTCCGCTATTTACTACTTCTACCATCATATCCCTAATTTCATTGGCAGTTTTTTCGCTTGTTGCCTTTGATAATATCTCATTATCAGATTCATAAATAACTTTTTCTTCCTTATTTGTAATCTTATCTACAAGTCTTGGCCTCATCATCACACCATTATTTGCAATAGCTGATGTAATCATAGTCATGTGTAGTGGACTTATCTGAGTTTTACCATAACCAAATCCTGTCATAGCTAAATCTGCTTGGTTTAAATCACTAAAAGGAATAACAGATTTCACCTTATCAATATCAAAATCATAATCCTTATTAAAGAAAAATTTATCTCCTGTTTTAGCTAAGTTGTCCTTACCCAAGTCTATAGCCTTCTTTGCAAAATAAGTATTTGCTGAATTTATAAAGGCAGATCTTAAATCAAGAGCTCCATATACCGCTTCGTTGTAGTTTTTAATTTCATATCCTTGGATAATTTCGCTTCCTTCATCATTATAAGAAGTGTCAATTTTATTATCTATAATTGAAGCTGCAGTTACGATTTTGAAGACAGAACCTGGTCTATATAGGCCCTGACTTGCCCTATTTACAAGACGCCCATCATTGGTTTGAATCAAGTTATTCCAATCATTATCAAGAGTATTCGGGTTAAAGCTTGGAGTTGATACCATAGCAAGGATTTGACCTGTTGTTGGGTTCATCACCACGCAAGCCGCCTTATAACCCTTAAGATATGAGTAGACAATGTTTTGTATATTTTGGTCGATACTTAGGTGTAAATCATTTCCAGTATCATTTTTTACTACCATTTTCCTAAATTGACTAAAGTTTTCACCACTTATAGCAAGTAAATCTTTGTTATAAGATTTTTCGATTCCTGTTTTTCCATAGGTTGTTGAAGAATAACCTGTAATAGGGGCTGAAGCCTCAGGGTAGTTGTAAATTCTAATTTGTTTTCCCGAATCATCTTTTTGGCTATAAGCTAGTATATTTCCATTCCTATCATATATACTTCCTCTTTTTATCAAATCCTCGTTTAACCAAAGCCTTCTATTATTGGAATGGTCAGCTATTGTTTTGGCCTTAAAGAGTTGAAAATATACCAAATATAAGGTTATAAACATAAACAAAAATACAAAGAATACCATAACAAAAATTAATCTTTTATTCAGGGTAGACTTGGATAAAACCTTAAGTTGGTTGTTGTCTTTATATCTTTGTTTTTCTTCCATCTCCCTTATTTTATCGATAAAACTTTTGTCGTTAGTTCGTTTCTTATTTGTTTTTTTATTTTTTTTCATTTACTTCACCATCCTTTATTTCTTCCCCGCAATATTGGAGACATCCCAAAAGGATAAATCCTGCTAACATTGATGAACCCCCTTGGCTTATGAACGGTAGGGTTACACCAGTTAAAGGAATTAGTTTTAATACTCCGCCCAAAATAATAAAGGTTT
>CAUPHU010000165.1:0-2519 GCA_963511095.1 uncultured Anaerococcus sp.
CTTAGGGACTCTTCTAGGATTTCGCTTTTAATCACAACAATAGGTGTTTCCTTGTTTTTACAAAACTTGTTTGTAAAAATATTTTCATCAAGTGCAAAACCTATACCAGCACTTTTGCCACAAAAATCGATTGATTTTGGAGGAACCCACCTATCATTTGCGACTGTAATTACTGTTGTATCAACGATAATTCTTACTTATTTACTTAATTTATTTGTAAATAAAACCAAGCACGGCAAGGCTATGCTTGCTGTAAGTGAAGATTATGGGGCAGCAGAGCTTGTTGGAATAAATGTCAACCAAGTAATGACAATGACTTTTGCAATTGGATCTGCTCTTGCAGGAATAGCATCAGTTTTATATGTATCGAGCTATCCTCAAATCCAACCTTTTATGGGATCAATGCTTGGTATAAAAGCCTTTACAGCAGCGGTTCTAGGTGGAATTGGCTCAATCCCAGGTGCTGTAATCGGTGGACTTATTTTAGGTATAATTGAAGTTATGACCAGGGCTTATTTATCAAGTGCCTATGCAGATGCCATTGTTTTTGTACTTTTAATCGTAGTTTTACTTGTTCAACCAAATGGTTTGTTTGGGAAATTAGAGAAAGAAAAGGTGTGATATGTCAAAAAATAGAAGAAAAACCTATATTATCACAAGTGTCCTTGTAGTTTTATTTTTTGTTTTAATCCAAACTTTGATTTCAGCTAAGGTTATAAATAGGTATTGGCAAAATATTTTAATCTTAATATGTATAAACATGATTATGGCTACAAGCCTTAACCTAACAGTAGGTGTTCTTGGTCAAATTAACCTAGGCCACGCAGGCTTTATGGCAATTGGTGCTTATTCTGCAGGACTTTTCCTAAAATCAGGCCTAGTTACTGGTTTTGCTGGCTTTGTATTAAGTCTAATAATCGGTGGTCTTGTGGCAGCTGTATTTGGTATTTTAATAGGTCTTCCAGTACTAAGACTTACTGGCGATTATCTTGCTATAGTAACCCTAGCCTTTGGTGAAATCATTAGGGTTTTGATTGAAAATTTGGAATTTACGGGAGGTGCCCAAGGTCTTGCAGGTATTCCAACTGTGAAGAATTTTGGAAATTATTATTTTATAGCAGTTTTTGTAATAACAATGATTTTCACCTATGCCTCAAGCCGTCACGGTAGGGCAGTTTTATCAATTAGGGATAACGAACTTGCAGCAGAAGCTTGTGGGATAAATATTACAAAATATAAAACTCTTGCCTTCACTCTATCTGCTGTTTTTGCAGGAATAGCTGGGGCACTTTATGCACAAAGCATAGGTGTACTTGCTGCAAATATCTTTAACTACAACAAATCATTCGACTATTTGGTAATGGTTGTATTAGGTGGTATGGGATCAATGACCGGCGCGGTTTTCTCATCAATCGGCCTTACAATCCTACCTGAGATTTTAAAACCGCTTGCGGAATGGAGAATGGTAATATATGCAATTATCTTAATTGCGGTTATGATCTATAGACCACAAGGTCTTCTAGGCAGAAAAGAATTTTCTATCAGGAAATTTCTTCATATTGATAAGTATCTGAAAGGAGATGTAGAAAGTGAATAGTAAAGAAGTAATAAGCGAAAATGTTCTTGAAGTAAATAACTTAGGCATCTCTTTTGGTGGTCTTAAGGCTGTAGATGATGTGACCTTTAAACTAAAAAAGGGCGAACTTCTAGGTCTAATTGGTCCAAATGGAGCAGGTAAAACCACCTTATTTAATATGCTATCAGGTGTTTATACACCAACAAGTGGCCAAATAATTTTAGACGGGCAAAAAGTAAATGGCCTATCACCGGATAAATTATCCAAACTTGGAGTTGCAAGGACCTTTCAAAATATAAGATTATTTGATAATCTTACAGTTCTTGATAATGTAAAGCTTGCCATGAACCAATATATGGAATACGGAGTCCTTAGCGGAATATTTAGGTTTCCATCCTATTGGCAAGAAGAAAATGAAACAACAGAAAGGGCTAAACAAATCCTTGAGTTATTATCACTTGAGAAATATTTTAGAGCCTTTGCAGGATCGCTTCCTTATGGAGCTCAAAGAAAGCTTGAAATTGCAAGAGCTATGGCAACTAGGCCAAAAGTATTGCTCTTAGATGAGCCAGCAGCAGGTATGAATGAATCAGAAACCCAAGATCTTATGAATTCAATTAGGATAATAAGGGAAAACACAGGTGTATCGATTCTTCTAATAGAACACGACATGAACCTTGTTCTTGGTATTTCTGAAAGACTAATTGTACTTAACTATGGAGAAATTTTAGCTGAAGGAAATCCAAGAGAAGTTATCTCCAACAAAGAAGTAGTTAAAGCCTACTTAGGAAGCTAGAAGGAGCTAGGAATGACTATATTAAGAATTGAAAATTTAAGCGTTTCTTACGGCAATATCAAGGCTCTTAAGGGCATTAGCCTAAGAATTGAAGAAGGCGAAGTTGTTTCCCTAATAGGAGCCAATGGAGCCGGCAAAACTACAACC